>NZ_JBPXRO010000020.1:0-110067 GCF_051842875.1 Neobacillus sp. C211 | reverse complement strand
GAAGCTCCTTCTGTCTTTTTTTGTTTGGTACACCAAGTATTAAAATCCTTTTGACAAACCCCTATTTGAAAGTTAAGTTGGTATATAAAATAATATAAAATAAGTTATAAATTTATTGAAAAGGAAAGAAAATGAATGCTGAAATTTATGAAGGCACTAAATGCTTTTTGGATGTACATACATCAAAATCTTTTTCGTAAAATAGCAAGTAATATCCGCTATAAACTTATGCTCCTAATGCTTTCTGTCATGATTTTACCATTACTAATTCTGATCATTTTTTCAATAAATGTTTCACAAAGTAATTTTGAAAAGGAAGTAGTAAATTCAAATGAGGCGAGAATTAATTTAGCAGGAAAATATTTGGATGAAAAGTTAACAGAGAGTGACAATATTTTGTTTGCAAGTTTAATAGATGAAAAATTAATACCAAGTATTAGTCAGATTAATGATGAAAATATTCCTTTAAATTTTAGTACGCTGGCTTATATCCAGGATAAGTTATTTTCTATTTACTATGGGAATAAACATGTGAATGCTGTTTCGATATATGCCAAAGAAAGCCAGACAGTCTACTCCATAAAAGAGGCAGATTTTAAAGTATCCAAGATTAATCAACTAAATGGGACTACCTGGAGTAATTTAGGGGTTCGTCCGAATTATAGTTTTGAAAGCAAACTGCCGAATCAAGGTTTTTCCCTTACAAGAAGTATCATAAGATTTGAGAATCGAAAAATTGTTGGTGGAATATCTCTGGAAATGAATTGGAATATAATCGATAGTGTCATTGAGATGCTGGAATCAGAACCGGAAAGTTCTGTTTTTGTGATAGACCGTCAGGGGCATATTCTATACAATCCTAAACTAGGTAAAAAAACATCTGTTGATTTTCAAAAAATCGTCAAACAAATGAATGATAGTAAGAAAAATATATCCTATCTAAAAATGAACAAAGGATATGTATTTTTTAAGAAGGCTTTCAACAATAAAGTGGCCATTGTAAAGGTGGTTCCTGAAAGTATGCTTTTGAATGGAGTCACGAAAACGCTTATCGTTGGAATAATTATTAGTGCTCTTTCGATTCTGCTTACGGTTATTTTATCGATTGTTATATCAGTAAGAACGACAAAGCCGATCATTAAGTTAGTAAATGCTATGAATGAAGTAGGAGAAAACAACCTTAATGTTAGTATTGAAACAGAGCGTATAGATGAAATTGGATTGCTCGAAAAACGATTTTCATCGATGGTTTTCCGAATTAATGAGTTAATTAATAAAGAGTACAAAAGTGAGATAGAAACACGAAACGCACAATTTATGGCATTGCAGGCACAGATCAATCCTCACTTTCTATACAACACCCTTCAGCTGGTAGGCGGAATGGCAGTGACTCATAAAGCTAATGAGATTTATTCGGTTATAAGTGCATTGAGTGATATGTTTCGTTATATAACAGGAAAGCAAGGAAACATGGTTTTAATTGACCGTGAGATAGAACATATTAAAAATTACCTATATATTCAGAACATGCGTTTTGAGGGGAAGGTACAGACTGATTTATACATTGAAGAAGGTACAGAGGGTTACACGATTCCAATGTTAACGATTCAGCCAATAGTAGAGAATGTTTTTAATCATGGATTTGAACAAAAAAAGGGATTATGGAAACTATCGATTGATGTTCAAAAAGTTTTTGACGATATTGAAATTACCATTACGGATAATGGAGTTGGAATTCCTGAGGAAAAATTAGATGACCTTATGGAGCAAATGAAAGGAATTCCCTATTCTTTAAATACAAAAGGAAGTATAGGTATTAAAAACGTTGCTGCAAGGATACGATTGTATTTCTGTAATGATTATGGTCTTGATATTTCAAGTACCGTCGGAAAAGGAACAATAGTGGTAATTCGGATTCCCGCTAAGATAGCTATGGAGGGTAATTAATGATTAAAATATTAATTGTTGACGATGAAAAATGGACAAGAGAAACGATTAAGCAATTTGGAAAATGGGACCAATATTGTATTGAAATAATTGGGGAAGCTGGGGATGGACAAGAGGGATTAAGGCTAATTGAACAGAGGTCTCCTGATATTGTCATCACGGATATGAAGATGCCTGGAGTTGACGGTATGGAGCTGCTTCAAATCATGGCAGACCGTTTCCCACAGGTTCAACTTATTGTGGCAAGTGGGTATGACGATTTTAATTTTATGCGCCAGGCAATCCGTTCGAGGGTTAATGAATATTTACTGAAACCAATCAATGCAGAAGAATTAAATCTAGCGCTAGAAAAGTGTATCAACGAAATTAAAAGTTCTTCACAGACACAATTTTATAAGCCAATATCTTTTTCTAGCAAAGATATCTCCGCCTTAATTATGGAATACAAAAAAACAATTACCTCATTTTTGCAAGAATTAAATATTGACGGCTTTGAAAATGTCATTCACCATTATTTTAATGAATTTAAAAAAGTGACTGGGGTTGACAGCAATGTAATTGCAAAGATTGAGCATGAATTTATTCTTACTTTAGAAGAACTAATGATAAAAAATAACTTTAATGTTCACGAGGTTTTTGAAAATAATGGGGAGCTAAATAGTGAATTTGACCTTTCCCTTGATAGAGTTATGAAGAAGCAACAAGATTTAGGAAAACGCTATATCGAGTATATGATTGATATAAATAAGCGGAAGAGCAAGTTAAACTTGGAGGAAATTAAAGAATATATAGAACGGAACTTTGCAGATATCGATATATCTTTAGAGGTCTTAGCTAACAAGTTTTTTGTAAGTAAAGAATACTTGAGTAAAACATTTAAAAATGTTTATGGATGTAATATCACCGAATTTATCGTCAGCCGTCGTATGGAATATGCAAAAAAATTACTACAAGGTAAGGAGTTTCAAATCAAGAGTATTGCCCAGATGGTTGGTTATGAAGATATCTCTTACTTTTATCGGGTCTTCAAGAAATATTTCAAAACTTCACCAGGTGAAATGAGACAAGGTTAAAAAAGTCCAAATGTAAGCGCTAATATTTTCAATATTTAAATTCTAGAGGGGCGATTAATATAAAAGTATGCTTTAAATATTATTCAGGGGGGTCACGAAAAATGAAGAAAGCGTTATCATCTTTGCTAATCTTTATTCTAGCTATCGGTTTGTTAGCAGGTTGTAATTCTAAGGAAACAGCTTCTGACGAAAATGGATCAAAGGCCGAAAAAAATGTTGAACTGAAAGTATTTATTGGACAACCACGTTTTAAGCAGCAGTATCAAACATACTTGGATCAATTTGTAGCCAAAGAGAAAAAGGAAAAAGGTATTAATGTAGAAATCAAATTGGAATTACCAAGTGTTAATCAGGCAGCACAATTATTAAAAACCAGGATGGCATCTGGTGATAGCCCTGACGTATTTGCTCTGCATGCAATCAATGATATACCTATTTACGATAAAGCAGGTTATCTTGAGGATTTATCAAATGAACCTTTCGTAGACAAAGTGTTTGATACGGTCAAACCAGCGATAACAAGTAATGGTAAGGTTGTAGCGGTTCCTTTGGAGACACTTCAATGGGGATATCTTTACAACAAGAAAATCTTTAAAGACTTAAATATAAAATTACCACAAACATATTCGGAAATGGAACAAGTTGTTAAAACACTAAAGCAAAAAAATGTAACTCCATTTTTGTTAACTTATAAAGATGCGTATATTCCTCAGTTATTTTTACCGCTAGCAGTAGGTGCAGCTCAAGCGAAGGACAATCCTGACTTTATTAAGGAAATGAATGAAGGAAAAGGCTCTTTCTCCGCGTTAAAAGATATGTTTAAAATTATGGATTTATCTAACTCTAATGGCACAAAACGTGCCTTTGAGAACGGACAAGATCAAGGAGCGGCAGACTTTGCTAACGGTAAAGCTGCGATGTGGATCCAAGGTCCATGGATGGCAGATTCGATTTTAAAAACAAACAAGGACTTTGAATTTGGCGTTGCTCCACTTCCAGTCAATGATGATTCAGCAACGACACAAATAAACCTTTCAACATCAACATCTCTTGCAGTATCAAAAATGAGCAAACATAAAGATGTAGCAAAGGATTTAATCAATTATATTTTGGATGATAAAGATTCTAGTGAATTTTATAAAAGCCTCGGGTTTAATGCTGTCTCTAGCAAACATACCTTTGAACCATTTCCTTGGTTAAAGGATTCAACTGAATATGTATCTCAAGGAAAGGCTTACCAAGATCCTCCGATTCCGATTGCTGTAAAAGACGAGTCACAGAAATTACTACAAAGTTATTTTGCGGGGGATGCATCTCAGAAGGATGTCATCAAAGGCTTGGACCGTGCTTGGGACCAATTCAACCAAAATAATAAGTAAATTTTAAATTCAGTGAATGATAAAGGCAGCTTACAGCTGTCTTTATCATTATCCAAAACAACAATGTCAGTGAGGTGTTAGGTAATGTCGCAGTTAAATAAGCAAAACGGTGAAATGGCTATTGAACAAGTACAATCTAAAGTAAGCTCTAAAAGTGGTTTAAATCTAAAAAAACATAAAGGTTCCATTAGTTTAATCCTATTTGTTCTACCTGCATTTCTATTTTATTCTGTATTCTTGTTGATTCCAATGATTGGAGCGGGATTCTATAGTTTTACAGATTGGACTGCTCTATCTCAAACCTATAACTTTGTTGGAATAAGCAATTATATAGAAGCTTTTAAAGATGACCCTGCATTTCGCCATTCTTTTTTCTTCACTTTAAAATATACAGCGTTCATGTTTGTTTTTCAGAACGTGATTGCGTTGCTTCTCGCCTTATTCATTGAAACTAGAGTTAGAACAAAAGCTTTTTTTCGAACCATCTTTTTTATGCCTAATATGTTGAGTTTGATAATTAGTGCATTCATGTTTTCATTTATTTTTACCAACGTCCTACCGGAATTATCCAAAAAGGCTGTATTATCATTTCTTGATCAGGGATGGATTGGTGATGCCAACGTTTCCTTCTACTCCATTCTTATCGTGTCCTTATGGCATGGGATTGGCTATATGATGGTTATCTACATGGCTGCGCTTCAAGGAGTTCCGCAACACCTAAAAGAGGCTGCTATGATTGATGGTGCAAATCCAATTCAAAGACTTTTCCACGTGACGATTCCGATGATCATGCATGCAATAACGATTTGCGCTTTCTTAACATTAAATGGTGCTTTTAAAGTTTTTGATGTAGTTTATGCACTTACTGCAGGCGGGCCTGGAAGATCGACACAGGTTATGGCGTTGAATATTTATGAAGAAGCCTTTTCCAATAATTTTAGATATGGTTATGCGAATGCTAAAGCGATGATTCTTTTCTTGATTGTTTTGGTCATCACGCTAATTCAAGTAAAAGTGTTGAAAAAGAAAGAGGTGGAAGCATAATGCAAAAGAAACTGGTTTCTATTGGTACAACTTTAGTTTTGGCAATTTTTGCGGCGATTTCATTTTTTCCAATATACATGGCTGTCATCAATTCATTTAAATCACAAGGGGAGATTTTTACATCTGTTATGAAGCTCCCTACAAAATTACATTTTGAAAATTATACAGGAATATTCGAAGAGTTAGATTTATTCAATAGTGCTTGGAATACCATAATTGTTACCGTTATCGGGCTGGCAGGAATTGTTATTTGCGGTTCATTAGCTGGATATAAACTAGCAAGAACAAAGGGTAAATTGAGCAACTTCTTGTTTACCTTATTCCTAGCATCAATGCTTGTTCCATTTCACTCCATAATGATCACGCTAACAAAAGTAGCAAAGGGGTTGTCCGTACAGGGATCCACATTCGGATTGGGCCTTATTTATATTGGCCTCGGGGTTAACATGGCGATATTTCTATATCATGGATTTGTTAAAACGATTCCGAAAGAACTTGAGGAAGCAGCAAGAATTGATGGTTGCAACGACTTCCAAATATTCACAAAAATTATATTTCCTCTTTTAAAACCTATTACTGCAACCATCCTTATTTTAGATGTCCTATGGTTATGGAACGATTTCTTATTGCCAATGATTATGCTTACCGATGTAAATAATTATACATTAATGTTATCGGTAAACATGTTATTCGGTCAATATAACAGCGATTGGCCAAAAATTCTATCCGGGCTTATTATCACGGCCCTTCCTGTCATTGTCTTTTACGCCATATTCCAAAAATACATTCTTAAAGGAATAGCAGATGGAGCTATTAAATAATTAATAAAGCAAATGATTAATAGATTAACTGGAAGGGGTTTACCTAATGCAACAATTGTTATATGGGGTAGCATATTACGATGAATACATGCCATACGACCGTTTAGATAAAGATATTCAGATGATGAAGGATGCTGGAATCAATGTAGTTCGGATTGCCGAATCGACCTGGAGTACCCATGAACCACAAAACGGGGTTTTCGATTTTACATCAGTGGATCGGGTTCTTGATGCGATGCACAATGCTGGAATCAAGGTTATTGTGGGAACACCAACCTATGCTGTTCCCACCTGGATGGTCAAGGAACACCCAGATGTGTTAGCGGTAACGCCAAATGGACCAGGCCGATATGGCGCTCGCCAGATTATGGATATTACCAATCCTAGCTATCTTTTTTATTCAGAAAGAATCATCCGAAAGTTGATTGGTCATGTAAAAGATCATCCTGCGGTAATTGGTTACCAAACAGATAATGAAACGAAGCATTATAATACAGCAGGACCGAATGTCCAACTATTATTCGTAAAATATATGAAGGAGAAATTCAAGACAATTGAAAGTCTAAATGAGAAATTTGGTCTCGATTATTGGAGCAACCGGATAAACAGCTGGGAGGACTTTCCCTCCGTTGTTGGAACTATTAATGGCAGCCTTGGATCGGAGTTTTCTAAGTTTCAACGAAAGCTAGTCACTGATTTCCTTAGCTGGCAAGTATCCATTGTTAATGAATATAAGCATTCCAGTCAGTTTGTCACACAAAATTTTGACTTTGAATGGAGAGGATACTCCTACGGAATCCAACCGAATGTAGACCACTTTGAAGCTTCAAGAGCCTTCGATATAACCGGAGTGGATATTTACCATCCTTCACAAGACGATCTAACAGGAATTGAAATTTCCTTTGGAGGCGATGTTGCCAGATCCACAAAGGGAAAGAATTATTTAGTAATAGAAACAGAGGCTCAAGCTTTTACTAACTGGACTCCATACCCTGGTCAACTAAGATTGCAGGCATTTAGTCATCTTGCTTCTGGGGCAAATATGGTAGCCTACTGGCATTGGCATTCCATCCATAACTCTTTTGAAACATATTGGAAAGGTTTATTAAGTCATGATTTTGAACCCAATCCTGTATACAATGAAGCGAAGACAATTGGAAAGGATTTCGAAAGACTTTCTCCACATCTAGTTAACTTAAAGAAAAAAAATAAAGTTGCGATTCTAGTTAGCAATGAGTCGTTAACCGCCTTAAATTGGTTTAAATTTAATCAATCAACCTCTAAGAACTACAATGACATTGTTCGACTGATGTATGATGAGTTATACAAATTGAATATTGGCTGCGATTTTTTGAATCCAACTAGTGAAAATCTTGGGGACTATTCGATGTTAGTGGTACCCGCATTGTATACTGCTTCCAATAATCTATTAGAACGATTAAACGAATTTATTAAAAACGGCGGACATATTGTTTATACCTTTAAGAGTGGTTTTACGGATGAAAATGTTAAGGTAAGAACTTCACATCAACCAGGCATCATAAATGAAGCTTGTGGTATTTATTACAATATGTTTGTTGAGCCGAAAAATGTTTCACTAAGAAATGATCCTTTTCAGGTAGGCGAAGAAAATAATTTTGTGGAAACATGGATGGAGCTAATTACGCCAACAACCGCAGAGGTTCTTGCTTACTATGACCACCCACAATGGGGTAAATATGCTGCCATCACTGAAAATCAATACGGTATGGGTAGTACAACCTACATTGGTTGTATACCAAGTGCAGTCATTATGAAAAAAGTACTTGAACAGGCTGTTAAAAAGGCTGGCTTATGGGGAGTAAACCAAGATTTAGCCTTTCCATTAATCATTAAATCTGGAATCAATCAAAATGGCAAGATGCTTCATTATTACTTTAATTATTCTGATGAAACGAAAGTCTTTAAGTATCCCCATAACGAAGGTTTGGAACTGTTGACAGAAAGAGCAGTGAATATAGGTGAAACAATGGATTTAGAACCTTGGGGAGTTATCATTATCGAGGAAGACCAAGAGGCGGAAGAAAGGAAACTACTAAAATGAATAACAAGCAAATTCATTGGTTTTCAACAACAAAGCTAGGTGGTTGGAAAGAGACGACGGTTTTTCAAACCGAATCAGGTTCACTCAATTTGACCCTGACGGATCAGATTGGACGGACTATAGATGGTTTTGGCGGCTGCTTTAATGAATTGGGACTTACCGCTCTCCAACATTTGACAGAAGAAGACAGAACTAAAGTGTATGATGCATTGTTTGATCCAAATGGTGAATGTAAGTTCGAAATCTGCAGGCTTCCAATTGGGGCAAGTGACTACGCACTAGAATGGTATAGTCACAACGAAGTAGATAATGATTATCATATGGAGCATTTTAATATCGAAAGGGATCAACAGTATTTGATTCCATTTATAAAAGAAGCGTTGAAACGTAATCCTAACATGAAATTGTTCGCATCCCCATGGAGCCCTCCAACATGGATGAAGTTCCCTAAAGCATACAATTATGGAAAACTGCGCTGGGAAAAGGAAGTTTTGGAGGCGTATGCTTTATACTTTGTAAAGTTTGTAGAGGCTTACAAACAAGAGGGTATTAAGATTGACCAAATCCATGTCCAAAACGAAGTGGTTGCTGATCAGAAATTTCCTTCATGTGTTTGGACCGGCGAGCAGCTTCGTGAATTCATTTCTGATTATTTAGGTCCAGCTTTTGAACGACATGGACTAAACACGGAAATATGGCTAGGAACCATTAATGGAATTGTCAATGAATTATTTCAAAAATCAGCATCTGATTATGATCAACTGGCAAATACGGTCCTAAGTGACCCTGAGGCTTATAAATACATTAAAGGTGTCGGCTATCAATGGGCAGGAAAGTATGCCATACAACAAACAGTCCAAAGCTATCCAGAACTACGTTACATGCAGACAGAAAATGAATGTGGAGATGGAAAAAACACGTGGGAATATGCTCAATACGTCTATAATTTGTTTCGACATTACTTCGTGAATGGTGCAAACTCTTATGTTTATTGGAACATGGTCTTGGAACCGTTTGGCCGAAGCACTTGGGGATGGGAACAAAATTCTATGATTACAGTCGATCCTGAAACACAGGAAGTCATTTGTAATCCAGAGTTTTATGTGATGAAGCATTTCTCTCATTTTATTAAACCTGGTGCGGTTAGGATTGAAACAAATGGTCCATGGACCGGAAATGCAGTTGCATTTAGAAATCCGGATGGCTCAAGAATAGTTGTTATTTCAAATCCGTTTGAAAATCAACGTGAACTTTGTATCGGAGAAGGAATTGAAAGATATAAAGTTACATTAGAACCTTCTTCATTTAATACATTCGTATTTTAAGTGAAAAAACACCCTATTATGATTTCAGAAATTGATCATAATAGGGTGTTTTTTCATTTTATATTCTCTTCAAAATTTAATAACTTTTTTCAAGAAATAATGAATTAATTACAAAATAGCATTGAAAAAAATCAGATAGGTGGTAAAATTTAATTAAAGTTATACGTACAAGTGGGGGATTTTCGGATATCTTGTAAGGATTAATAATAAGGATTTCAAGTTTCTTATTTCAAACTTGTACGCATAAAAAATGAAAAATAGAATTATATTTTTATAGAATAAATTAAATAGAAACTAGTTTTGTAAACGTATTCTAAAGGACAGGTGAATTTAATGGCTAAGTATACGATAGGAGTAGATTATGGAACGCAATCAGGAAGAGCTGTGCTTGTTGAGGTTGGGAGCGGTAAAGAAGTAGCCACTGCTGTAAAAGAATATACTCATGGGGTAATGGATGAGTTTTTACCTGATGGGATCACGAAGTTAGAACATGACTGGGCTTTGCAGCATCCGAATGATTATCTTGAAGTATTACAGGTTACTATTCCAGAAGTGTTAAAGAAAGCGGAAATTTCTGCTGATGATGTAATCGGCTTAGGGATTGACTTTACTGCTTGTACGGTCCTCCCAATTGATGAATATGGAACACCATTGTGTTTCAATGCGGAATTTAGGAACCACCCTCACAGCTATGTAAAGCTTTGGAAACATCATGCAGCTCAAGATGAAGCGAATCGCTTAAATGAAATTGCTGAAGCGCGCGGAGAAAAGTTTTTACAGCGTTATGGCGGAAAGATTTCTTCTGAATGGATGCTGCCAAAAGTATGGCAGATTTTAAATGAAGCACCTGAAATTTATGAAGCAGCTGACCAAATATTAGAGGCGACAGATTGGGTTATTTCTGAGTTGACAGGAGAAATAAATCGAAACAGTTGTACAGCTGGATACAAAGCTATCTGGCATAAACAAGAGGGATACCCATCCAATGAATTTTTCAAGGCGCTTGATCCACGTTTGGAAAATGTAGTCGAAGAAAAACTATCAACTAAGATTGTCCCAATTGGGTCTAAAGCAGGGGAAATTACTTTAAAAGCGGCAAAGTTAACAGGTTTGAATCTAGGTACAGCAGTAGCTGTCGCTAATGTTGACGCTCACGTTGCCGTCCCAGCAGTAGGTATTACTGAGCCAGGTAAATTGTTAATGATTATGGGAACCTCAACTTGTCATATCTTGCTAGGTGAAGAAGAAAAGATTGTTCCGGGTATGTGTGGTGTGGTTGAGGATGGTGTAATCCCTGGATTTATGGGGTATGAAGCAGGTCAATCCTGTGTAGGCGACCATTTCGAATGGTTTACTGAAAACTGTGTCCCTGCAAGCTACCACGAAGAAGCAGAAGAAAAAGGAGTAAACATCCATCACCTATTAACAGAAAAAGCAAATCAATTACAAGTTGGTGAAAGCGGCCTCCTCGCGTTAGATTGGTGGAACGGTAACCGCTCTACTCTGGTTGACGCGGATCTTACAGGTGTTCTCCTAGGTGCGACTCTTTTAACAAAGCCAGAGGAAATCTATCGTACATTAATTGAAGCAACAGCCTACGGTACACGAATGATTGTTGAAACTTTCCGCAACAATGGAGTTCCAGTAAATGAGGTTTATGCTGCTGGAGGAATTGCTGAGAAAAATGCGATGATGATGCAAATTTATTCGGATGTATTAAATATGGATATTAAGATTTCTGCTTCTTCACAAACACCTGCTCTTGGATCAGCGATGTTTGGTGCAGTCGCAGCAGGAAAAGACCGCGGCGGTTACGACAGCATTACAGATGCTGCCAAAGATATGGGCAGTGTAAAAGATTACATCTACCAGCCAATTAAAGCTAATGCAAAAGTGTATGATCAACTTTTCAACGAATATGCCCGCCTTTATGATTATTTTGGCAGAGGTGAAAACAATGTCATGAAAACCTTGAAAAAGATTAAAAAAGAAAGCTCCTTGGAAAAAAGGGAGGAAACTGTATGTTAGAACGATTAAAAAAGGAGGTTTTAGCAGCTAACTTGCAACTGCCAGAACATGGGTTGGTAACTTTTACTTGGGGTAATGTAAGTGGGATTGATCGTGAGCAAGGTCTTGTTGTTATTAAGCCAAGTGGTGTTCCTTACGAAGAGTTGAAAATAGATGATCTTGTTGTTTTAGATTTAAATGGAAGAATCATAGAGGGAACATTAAGACCTTCTTCTGATACTCCAACTCATCTTGCACTGTACCGGGCTTTTAGTCAAATTGGCGGAATTGTTCATACTCATTCACCATGGGCTACAAGCTGGGCTCAGGCAGGGCAAGCAATTCCTGCACTTGGAACGACGCATGCTGATTACTTTTATGGGGCAATTCCTTGTACACGTACCTTGACCCAAGAGGAAATTGAACGTGGATACGAACTTGAAACAGGTAATGTAATTATTGAAACCTTTGAAAAAGAAGGACTTGATCCCCTATCAATGCCTGGAGTTTTATTATCAGGCCATGCTCCTTTTAGCTGGGGGAAAAATGCAAACGAGGCTGTTCACAATGCGGTTGTTTTAGAGGAAGTAGCAAAAATGGCGTTAAACACGTTCAAGCTTAATCCACAAATGAAACCTATTGACCAATTTCTGCTAGATAAGCACTATCTTCGCAAACATGGTGTGAATGCCTATTACGGCCAAAAGTAGGCAGTAGAGACAGCAACAATTTTATGACTCTTTCCGAGGTAACTTGTACGGATGACTAATAATAAAATATTCATAATTAATCTGATATAAAAATATATTTCATTTACTCTAGGAGGAATTACCTTGTTAACTACAAAAGCTTATGAATTTTGGTTTGTAACAGGAAGTCAATTATTATATGGAGAAGATGTACTGCGACAAGTAGAAGAGAATTCAAAAACTATCGTAAATGGTTTGGACGACGATTCTGCTGTACCTTATAAATTAGTTTTTAAATCTGTAGTAAAGGATTCTGATTCGATCCGCAAACTGATCCTAGAGGCCAATGCAGATGAAAATTGTGCAGGAATTATTACATGGATGCATACATTCTCACCATCAAAAATGTGGATTGCAGGTCTGTCTGCCCTTCAAAAGCCTTATCTACATTTAGCTACTCAATTTAACCGTGATATCCCATGGAATTCTATCGATATGGATTTCATGAATTTAAATCAAGCCGCACACGGCGACCGTGAGCATGGATTCATCGCCAGCCGCCTAAAAGTAAAGCGTAAGGTTGTTGTAGGTCATTGGGAAAACCAAGATGTTAAAGAACGTGTTGGCAGCTGGATGAGAACAGCAGTTGCTTTTGAGGAAAGCAAAAACTTAAAGGTTGCGAGATTTGGTGATAACATGCGCCAAGTAGCAGTAACAGAGGGTGACAAAGTAGAAGCGCAAATCAAATTTGGCTGGACAGTTAATGGTTACGGAGTGGGTGACTTAGTTCAACGCATGAATGATGTAACGGAACAAGAAATTGATCAGTTAATGGCTGAATATGAAGACCAATATGATATTACTCCTGAAGGACTTACTGATGGTCCAGTTAGAGATTCCATCCGCTATCAGGCAAGAATTGAACTTGGTATGAAAGCATTCCTAATTGAGGGTGGCTATACTGCATTTACGACCACTTTTGAAGATTTACACGGAATAAACCAACTTCCTGGTCTTGCCGCTCAGCGTTTAATGGAACAAGGCTATGGTTTTGCTGGTGAAGGAGACTGGAAAACAGCAGCGCTTGTAAGATTGATGAAAATCATTGCAGGCAATGAAGGGACATCCTTCATGGAAGATTATACATATCATTTTGAGCCAGGAAATGAAATGGTACTTGGTGCCCATATGCTTGAGGTATGCCCATCTATTTCAGCTACTCGACCGAAAATTGAGGTACATCCGCTTGGAATCGGCGGTAAAGAAGATCCTGCGAGAATTGTATTTGATGGAAGAGGCGGCGCGGCCTTAAATGCCTCCATTGTTGACCTTGGACATCGTTTTCGTCTCCTAGTAAATGAAGTGGATGCAGTGCAGCCAGAGAAAGATATGCCTAATCTCCCCGTTGCTAGAGTATTATGGACAACTCAGCCATCTTTAAGTCAAGCTGTTGAGAATTGGATCCAAGCTGGCGGAGCCCACCATACTGGATTCTCATATAAAGTAACAACAGAACAACTAAGAGACTTTGCAGAACTAGCTGGAATCGAAATGGTTGTTATTAATAATGACACGAACACAAATGCATTCAATAACGAATTACGTTGGAATGACATTATTTATCGTTAATTAAAAAAAGACAGAAGGAGCTCTAAGTTTGAAGCTCCTCCTGTCTTTTTTATTTTTTTAAATAGTGCCAACGCTTCCTTAGGGGTGAATAAGTTACAATACTTAGTTTATTGGGTACACAAACAAAGATTGAGATGCTATAATAAATCCAATCGTAAGTAAATAAAATGTAAGCGTTGTTTTTGCGATTACTAGAGGCAGTTAAAACTGAAAAACATAAAAGTAATGCAACTAAGATTATCAATCAATCAGGAGGAAATTCTATATGAAGAATATGTTTATGATTGGAAATGCCCATCTAGACCCCGTTTGGCTTTGGCGCTGGCAGGAAGGCTTTCAAGAAGTGAAGGCGACATTTCGTTCGGCACTCGATCGTTTGAAAGAATATGAGAATTTTATTTTCACATCCAGTTCAGCAGCTTATTATGAATGGATTGAAAAAAATGATTCGAAGATGTTTGAGGAAATCAAGGCGAGGATTCAAGAAGGCAGATGGATCATCTGTGGCGGTTGGTGGATCCAACCAGATTGTAATATTCCTAGTGGTGAGTCATTTGTCCGCCAAGGCTTAATTGGTCAAAATTATTTTAAAGAAAAGTTCGGTGTGACTGCAACGGTTGGCTACAATGTTGACAGCTTTGGACATAATGGAATGCTTCCGCAAATATTAAAGAAATCAGGGATGGATTCCTACGTATTTATGAGACCGGGGCCAGAGGAAAAAGGACTTCCAAGCCGTTTGTTTTTGTGGGAATCTAAGGATGGTTCGCGGGTAAAAGCCTTTCGTATTCCTTTTGAGTATTGTACATTTGACCATCTCGAAAACCATATAATGCATTGCAAAACAGAGCTGAAACATTCTTTTAACAACTTAATGTGCTTTTATGGTGTTGGTAATCACGGGGGTGGACCGACCAAGGAAAACCTTGAGATTATTGAAAAATTAAATGGATCGATCGAAGATACAAATCTTGTCTTTAGCTCACCGAATGACTTTTTCTACCATGTGGAAAGCCTGAAGGACCAGCTTCCTGTTGTTCATGATGACCTGCTCCACCATGCCGTTGGTTGTTATTCTGTTCATTCGGAAGTAAAAAAGCTAAATAGATATTCTGAGAATCTTACAATTATGGCTGAAAAGTTTTCATCGATTGCAAACTGGACAACCGGACAAGTATACCCAGAGGATATGAACCAAGCTTGGAAGGGGATTTTATTTAATCAGTTTCATGATATTTTAGCAGGAACAAGCATTGAATCAGCGTATGATGATGCAAGAGATTTATATGGGGAATCAATCAGCATCTCTTCAAGAAATATGAATTACGCTTTACAATCATTGAGTTGGAATATTGATATTGAAGAAGAAAAAGGCATGAAGCCAATCGTTATCTTTAATCCACATTCATGGCCGGTGAAGGTGAATGTTGAACTTGAGGATGGGTTGTTTGTAAATTACTTACTTCCAGAAGAGTTCATAATCGAAGATGTAAATGGGAATGAAATACCATACCAAATTATTGATCCCGTAGCAAAAATTCCAAATCGAAAAAGAGTGGTATTTTTGGCAGCGCTTCCGCCACTAGGTTATAGCACCTATAAACTTCGTGCGGTTAAGCCTGCAAATGAGTTTGATACAGTAAAAGTAACAGACTGTGAAATGGAAAACGATCGCTTCAGGCTTGTTATTGATCCAGATTCCGGTGGAATTAGCAGCTTATTTGACAAAGTCAAGCAAATTGAAGTATTTAAGAATGACGCAGCTATTCCTGTTGTAATGAATGATTCTTCTGATACATGGGGACATGGGACACTGCGATTTGATGAGTTTGCAGGCGAATTCAAGCCCGTTCGAATTAAGAAGCTTGAAGAAGGACCGGTAAGAGGCGTTATCCGGGTGACATCAAAGTTTCAATCTTCAATGATAGTTCAAGATTTTATCATGTATAAACAATTCAATAAGATTGAAGTCAAAGTAAAAGTAAACTGGCAAGAAAGCTATCAAACGTTAAAAATCAAGTTTCCTGTAAGTTTTAATCAGAGGAATGCCACCTATGAAATTCCATTTGGGCATACTTCTCGTGAGTCGGATGGAAACGAAAAACCAATGCAAAATTGGATTGATATAACGGGAACAATCAGCAAACACAGGGAAGATATTTACGGCCTAAGCATTCTTAATGACGGGAAATATGGGGTCGATGTGAAAGGAAACACGATCAACTTAACGGTTTTAAGGAGCCCAATCTATGCACACCATGCACCATTTATCCCTGACAAGGACGAAGACTACCCGATTATTGATCAAGGGATTCAAACTTTTACGTATCAATTGTTACCACATGAAAACAGTTGGGAAGAAGCTGAAACTGTAAAGCATGCACTAGAATTAAATCAAAAACCGCAATTGATTATTGAAACCTACCATAAGGGTTCACTGCCGCAAGAAGATTCATTTATTTCGATTAATCAATCAAACATTATTCTTTCTGCTTTAAAGAAAGCCGAGAATCATGATGACTTGATTATTCGTTTATTTGAAATGAATAATGCAGAAACGGTTGCAAAAATAGAATTGAAAAACTGGGGTAGATCATTCGAACTGCACTTTGGGCCATTGGAAATCAAAACATTATGCATCCCGAAAAATCCTGAAGAGCCAATTTATGAAACAAATTTAATTGAAAATCTAGGGGGGGAACTTTGAGATGGAAACTAAAATAGTTGAAATAGGAAGAGAAAAAGCTGAGAAAATTCTGTTACAGAACGGGGGAGAGCTTGGTCTGCTCGGATCAAGTACCGCTTACCAACAAGTCTGGGCAAGAGACAGTATGATCTGTGGACTTGGTCTTTTAGTTTGTGATAATGACATGGGGCAGATGGTGCACCGCAGGTCATTGGAAACATTGGGTCGTATCCAAAGTGAACTAGGAAAAATTCCACATAATGTTGGATTTCCGAATGTTGCTGACCCAGCTTTAATCGCACACGGTGGTAAATTAGAGAATGAGGGTGAAAACGGTCAAGCTGTGGAAGATTCCATTCATGCAGGGTGTGTTGACGGCAACATTTGGTATATCATTGGCCATTACTCGTACTATATGGAAGTGAAGGACAAAGAGTTTTTACAAAAATGGTGGGGCAATTTAGAAAGGGCATTGCTATGGCTTCGATATCAAGATTCAAATGAGTGCGGTTTATTGGAAGTTCACGAAGCAATGGACTGGGCTGATTTATTTGCAAACCGCTATAATGTTCTATTTGATAATGTTTTATATGCTGCTGCATGGAAGTGCATGGGACATATGGCAGATGCGCTAGATATTCCTTCAAGCTATTATTATGACAATGCTAAGGATGTAAAAAAGAAGATTAATATCCTTTTGTGGATAACCCCAGAAAATCAGGAGAAAATGGATTGGGTTAAAAAAGAACGGAAAGAATGGATATATCCAATCAAGCGCGTCGAAACGGAATTAGTGGAAAGACCATTTTATTTACCATATATGGGGTTTCGTGATTATGCTGACCGATTTGATACACTCGCAAACTTACTGGCGATTGTCTTTGGAATTGCTGATGAAGATAAAGCAAATAAAATATTGGATTATATCCATGGTTGCGGAATCAATGAGCCTAATCCGGTACAAGCCTTGTATCCAGCGATTCGCGAAGGTGAAAAGGATTGGCGGGATTACTATCGGGTTCGAAATCTTAATTTGCCGCATCATTATCATAACGGCGGATCATGGCCATTTATTGGCGGTTTCTATGTTGCTGCGCTAATCCAGGCCAAAAGGTTTGAGGAGGCAGAGTATCAAATAGGGAAATTAGCTCAGATGAATAAAGCAGGTAAGAAGGATGAATGGGAATTTAATGAGTGGTTTCATGGACAATCAGGACGACCTATGGGGTATGCAGGCCAATCGTGGTCGGCAGCGATGTATCTGTTTGCTGAGAATGCTGTGAAAAATCAAAAGGTTAATATTTTTAATACTGAGCATGAGTGGTGTAATTTTTAATTCTCCAAATATTTAAAGGGTGATGATCAATGAAAACTAGAGGAATACATCAGTTTATCTATCGGATAACCGAACTGATCATGCAATTTGCGTATCTCCAATTGTTATGGATTGCTTTTACGATACTAGGGTTAGGGGTATTTGGGATTTTTCCCGCTACAGCAGCTATGTTTTCTGTTATCCGCAAATGGGTAATAGGAGAAGTGGATACACCCGTATTTAAAACATTCTGGAAAAACTATAAAATAGAATTTTTTAAAGTAAATGGACTTGGTTTGATACTAGCAGCAATTGGATGGTTATTGTATTTTGATTATCACTACTTTGCGATAGGTGTATCTATTGGCAGCACGATATTGAAAATAATGACATTATTGATTGCTTATTTATTTATCACGACATGTATCTATTTTTTCCCGATTTTCGTTCACTTTGAATATAGGTTTTTTGCCTATATAAAATATAGTTTTTTATTTAGTCTTGCCTCACCACTCAAAACAGCAGGATTATTTATCATCACCTATTTATTCTATTTTTTATCAATGAAAGTACCGGCTCTTTTTCTGTTTTTTAGCGGTAGTATTAT
This sequence comes from Neobacillus sp. C211, assembly GCF_051842875.1. NCBI lineage: Bacteria > Bacillati > Bacillota > Bacilli > Caryophanales > Bacillaceae > Neobacillus > Neobacillus sp. C211. The sequence goes on along the minus strand of NZ_JBPXRO010000020.1, from coordinate 91,462 downwards.
TAGTTATATCTGGATGTGGTATATATATCGGACGATTGCTAGAATGCCTTCTTCAATAAAGGATGAAAATGACGAGAAATAATATCTGAAAATTATATATTTTCGTTTGACAAAAGATAGACAGGCGCTTACAATTTGATTAGATAGTATTTAGCACCAAATTGGGAACGTTCCCGATAAGTGAAGTGTAATTCAATGGGCTATTTCTTAAAGCCTATTGAATTACACTGTATAGGGATCAGTTGCAAGGTGAAATAAAAATTTTTTCGACTGAATGTAAACGGTTTCTATAGATGGTAATTGGGTTTATCATCTTGCCTACTTGTTGGTAGTTCTGTTAGTCCATCGATAGGATGGTAATAACTATATGAGATTTGCTGTTTCTACGATCGTTTCAAAACGGTAGAGTGAGCCGTACCAGGATCAATGTTATAGATGTTTAATAGTTTTAAAAAAATTTTGCATTATATTGGGAACGTTCCAATTTTCTTGCAAGGGTGAGGAGGTTTAAACATGAGCTCTACGATTATAGATGTTGCTAGATTGGCCAATACTTCAAAAAGTACAGTATCTCGTTATTTAAATGGCCAGCCAGTAAAAAAAGAAACAGAAGAAGCGCTAAAAAAGGCTATTAAAGAATTGAACTATCATCGTAATGAAAATGCAAGAAGATTGGTTGTAAATAAAACGCAAACCATTGGGATTGTCGTTGACAGTATTACGAACATGTTTTATCCGATGATCTTCAGAGGAATTGAAGAGGTGGCAAAGGAAAAGGGTTTTAATTGTGTTTTCTACAGTATGACTTCTTATAACTACAAGGAATCTTATTTTCAAAATCTATATTATGAAGGTCATGTTGACGGAATTATCTTAATCAGCTTCAGGAAAAGGGATAAAGAGGATTTATTGAAATTAGCGGAATCTGATTGCCCGGTTGTTGTCTTTGGGGATTCTGCCGGTGTGGATGGTTTAGTCTCTGTTGATGTTGATAATTATTACGGTATTTCTGAGCTTGTGAAATATCTTAATAGAATTGGCCACCGAAAAATCGCTTATATTTCAGGACCTTCAGATGCTGCGGCAACAAAATGCCGTTTAGCTGGCTATCTTGAAACAATGGAACTATTAGGATTAGATATTAAAACAGATTTGATTGTTTCGACAGATTGGTCAAATGAGGATGGATATCTGGCAATGAATCAATTATTAAATTCTGGAGACTTCACTGCCGTTGTTGCTTCAAACGATGAAACAGCGATTGGAGCATTAAGAGCGGTTCAGGAACGAGGATATAACGTCCCAACCGACTTTTCGATTACTGGATTTGACGATATTACACTATCAAGCTGGGTTTATCCTTCATTGACAACAGTGAAACAACCATTTATGGAAATGGGCACAAAAGCAGCGATTGAACTATTTAATAGAATGGAAAATAAGATCGAATATTTTTCTGAACGACATCTATTAACACCAAAACTAATTATTCGCGATTCATGCAGAAAAATATCTGTGCCAATATCCAACTAAGTTCAACAAGAGAAAAATCAATCGATTTGGTTGAAAAATAGATTGATAGGTTTACTACATAGGAGATGACTCCTGAAAAACACACATGTTCAATGATGTAACAAAAAAGAATATAAGGCTGTGAAAATATGAGAAATTCTATTAATAAATCTCAATACGGTTTCTACTTTGTGGTTCCATTTTTCATTTCATTTCTAGTTTTTGGCTTAGCGCCAATCATATATTCACTCTATCTAAGTTTTACAAAATGGGATGGTTTCTCCGACCCAGTCTTTGTGGGCTTAGCAAACTATTCACGATTACTGCACGATACTTTCTTTTTTAAGTCAATTGGGAACACGTTAATTATCTGGATTCTTTCCATTGTTCCTCAATTGGTACTTTCGCTACTGTTAGCGATGATTCTCAATGAAAAATTTATTCGTGGGAAACATTTCTTTCGAGCAGTCTACTATTTTCCGCATATCGTAACACCTATAACATTAGGGGTTTTGTTCAGTTTAATGTTTGACTGGCAAACGGGGAGTGTTAATAAGTTATTGATGGGGATCGGGCTTATTGACGATCCAGTGAATTGGTTAAATAGTCCATGGTTATCAAGGCTTATTGTTGCAGGAGTAATTATGTGGCAATACTTTGGATTCAATCTTTTAGTATTTATCGCCGGACTTCAATCCATATCCCCTGAATTATATGAAGCGGCTGAAGTGGATGGAGCCTCACGCTGGAAGATCGCTACAAAAATTACCTTGCCTTTGTTAAAACCGGTACTGTTATTTACCTTTATTACTTCGATTATCGGTGGTCTGCAATTATTTGACGCACCATTAATGTTAGGTAATGGCCCTGATAACTCAACACTAACAATGGTTATGTATTTATACCAAACAGCTTTCAAAAACTTTGATTATAGTTATGGAGCAGCAATCGCTTACGCAATCTTTGTCATAATATTAATCTTCTCATTAATATCTATTAAGTTTTCAAAAATGAATAAAGTTGAACAGTAAAATGACTTTTTACTTTAAAAAGTAGGAGACTTTCCGCTTAGAAGAAAGGGGATCCTTTATGAAAGCTAGTAATAGTATTGCTGACAATAGTATTTCATTAGGTAAAAGTAAAACGATAAAAGAAAGAAATATTAAAAAATTGTTAGGTAAATTCGCGATATATGTATTCTTGATAATAGTCGCAATGACCTGTCTGCTGCCTTTTTATAGTATGATGATCACTTCAACCCACGCAAATTCAGACATTGCCAGGAAATTATTACTTCTTCCAGGCACTGAGTTTATAAATAACTATAATCGGTTGTTGGATACAGTACCAATTTGGCGAGGCTTTGTTAATTCAGTGTTTATAACTGTTACATCAACCATATTAAGTTTATACTTCTCAGCGCTGGCAGGCTATGGATTCTCAAAATTCAACTACAAAGGTAAAAATATTCTTTTCATGGCCGTCCTAGGAACAATGATGATTCCAGGGCAATTAGGAATTATCGGATTTTTTAAGCTTATGGATTCCTTTAATATGTTGAACACCTATTGGCCAATCATTCTTCCATCTATTTCAAACGCGTTTGGGATCTTCTTTATGAAACAAATGTGTGATTCCAGTGTTCCGACAGAAATTCTGGAATCAGGGAGAATAGATGGGTGTGGTGAACTTAAAATATTCCATCGGTTGGTGCTTCCATTATTAATGCCAGCTGTGGCAACTCTTGGAATCTTTTCATTCATTGGCAAGTGGAATGACTTCTTAACACCGATGATTATTCTTTTCGATAATGACTTGCAGCCATTACCAGTAATGATTGCAAGTGTTAAGTCTCAGTTCTCAACTGATTTTGGGGCAATGTATGTAGGAATTGTTATCTCAGTTATACCAATCTTAATCTTCTTCTCTATTGTTTCTAAAAAGATTATTAGTGGTGTTACTGCAGGAGCATTAAAAGGATAAATAATAGTGACCACTTGATTGGGGTGATGTCCAGTAAAATACATCATGATCAAAAATATCCTTCAGTGAAGGAATGAACCCTCACTGAAGAAAAGCTTACCTTATCCTCACGTTTAAGTGTAAAAGAATTGACGGTCTTAGCCACTTAAAGAGGACGATAAGAAAAACATTAGACCTTCATTATATCAAAAAAAGGGGCTGTATTCCATAATGAAAAAAATACTTCCAATCCTATTCGCTGCTGTCCTTGTCTTATCCTTATTTGCGGGATGTTCGAAAAAAGATGAGACTGCATCAAGTACAGTTAAAAAAAGTAATGACAATAAAGTTGAAGGTAAAATAACCATTTGGACATTCTTTGGTCAAGTTGAAGACATGGCAAAAGAATTTGAGAAAAAATATCCGGATGCTGAAGTGGAAGTGAAAATCTTCCCTGGTGATCAATATAAAACAAAGCTTTTAAATGTACTTCAATCAGGTAAAGATGTCCCAGATATTTTTGACTTAGAAAGAGGATATATTGATAAGTTTATCAATTCAAAGTATGCAACAAACCTTTCTGATATGGGTGCGGAAGATCTTGTGAAAGATTATGTTCCCTATGTACAAGCTTTAGGAAGAGATGCTAAGGGTGACGTTAAAGCGATTTCAGATCATTCTTCACCAGGCGGATTCTGGTATATCAAAGAAAATGCAAAAAAATATTTAGGAACAGATGACCCAGAAAAAATTTCTGAAATGGTCGATTCTTATGACAAAATTATTGAATTAGGTAAGAAAGTAAATAAAGACAGCAATGGAAAAGTTCATTTAATTTCCCATTATGGCGATATCTATAACATGGAAGCTTATAATACAAAGCCATGGGTAAAGGATGGAAAATTAACAATCGATTCCGCTTGGAAGAAAAGTTATGAATTACAAAAAGAAATTTTTAATAATGATGTGGACGCGAAATTAGAATTCTTCTCTGCAGGCTGGGGTAATGCCATTAATGATGGAAGTGTTGTTTTATCAGCAATGCCAGCATGGGCAAGCTTCATGGTTGATAACAAAGATGATAAGGCGAAAGATAAGTTTGGTGTTGCTAGAACTCCAAAAGGATTTTACATGGGTGGAACATACCGTTCAATCTATGAAAAATCTCCTAATAAAGATTTAGCTTATAAATTTATTGAGTTTATTGCAAGTAAAGAATGGCAACAGCACAATTTAGAAGCAACAGGCAATATGCCAGGACTTTTATCTGTATATGAAGACAACTTAGAAACATTCAAATCTCCGATGTTTGGCGATCAAAATATTTTAAAGCCATATTACGAAACCGTTAAAGATATTCCTGGCTATAAGTCAGACAAATATGGTGAAGAAGTGTTAAGTATTTGGAGAAAAGTTGCAGGTCAAGGCGTCAAAAATAATGCTGATATTAAGGAAGTAATTAAGAACTTCAAAAAAGAAGTTAAGAATACATTCCCTGAACTTAAAGTTGACTAATTAGTTGTTTGTTTAAGAAAAGGATGACTTGAAAATGAAATGGCAGCCCCTGCCACGCCAGAAGAAATAATCACTCTGGCGTGATAGAGAGGGGGGCGAATTCTTTTGAGTCATCCTTTATCTTTGGAGGGAGCAGTACCATGAGTAGTATACATGAAGAAATTAACAAAATTCGCATCATCGATGGACATGAACACATTGATCCAATGGAGATTCGAAAGAAAAATAAAGTAGATTTCTTTGGTCTTCTTCATTATTTAGATTCAGACTTAATCACCGCGGGGATGCAACGTGGAATTTTAAGCGAAAACTCAAAATTAAGTGTGGAAGAGAAAGCAGAGCAATTTTTGCTTTATTATCAAAAAACGAAAAATACTACCTATGCACGATTATTAAAAACAGCGGTACACGATTTATTTGGAATGGATGACTGGTCTGTTAATGGCATATTAGCTTTAAATGAAAAAGTATTAGCCGCTACAAATGATGATACATGGTATCAGAGGGTTCTAAATGAAAAGTCGGGAATTGATTTAGCCATTACATTACCTTTTACAACCAATGTTGATTTTTCCCTTTTTCGTCCCGTCATGTTTTTGGACTATGCCTTTAATTTGAGAACAATTAAGGATGTTCAAGTCATTGAAGGACATACTGGAGAGAATGTTCAAACATTCCAGGATTATCTTCATACAGTTGATGCCTTATTATATAAATTTGTTAAAGAAGGAATGGTTGCTATTAAGTTAGGCCATGCCTATTGGAGGACGCTGAAAACGATGAAGCCAACCTTCCATGAGGCTGAACAATGCTTTAATGCCCTGCTTTCTTCTATTATAAATGAACCCATGTCGCAAAAAGAATTGGTCGTTTTACAAGATTACTTAATTCATCACATTATCCAATGCTCGATCAAATATGAATTACCAATTCAAATTCATACGGGACACCATGAAACGAGTGTTTCGGGTAATGGAAATATTATTACAAACTCGAAGGTAACGGATCTTATTCCGCTTCTGGCAGCATATCCTGAGGCTGATTTTGTTCTTTTACATTGTGGTATCCCGTACCACCAGGAGTATTTGAGTATTGTAAAAAATTATCCGAATGTTTATGCAGATTTGACTTGGGTGTATGCTATTTCTCCAACAATTGCCAAGCAAATACTTCATCAAATGATTGAAATGGTTCCCCAAAACAAAATTTTCGGTTTTGGTGGGGATTACAACTTTATTGAAGGAACTTATGCACACCAAAAGCTTGCCCGAAAAATTGTGGGTGACGTCTTAGTAGAGAAAGTGCAAGATCAAATGTTAACAGAAAAAGAAGCAGTAGAGTTTGCTAGAAGGATTTTTAGAGAAAACTTGATTGAACTTTACAAACTAAAGGTGTGATTTCAGTGGGTACATTCATCAACATACATGAAAACGTAAAGAAACAAACCGAAATACAGGTCTATTCTTCGGAACGGAAGAGTGGAAATGCATACCTTCAAATTGACTCACTTCTCGATATATATAATGAAGAAAAAAATATAGGAAAAATTCAAATTGTTAAAGTTGAAGAAATTGTTGGGGGGTACCACATTTCGGGGAAAGGAGAGTACTTCTCTGTAGAATCGGAATGGAAGAATGAACAAGCTGGTTGTGGCTTTATCCAAGTTAATCTCAATGTTACCTATAATAAAGAAGCATCAGGCAATTATGGATTACAGTTTAATGCTGATTTAGCAGGCAGCGGAAAGCCGACTTGGATGATTCCCGGTGCTTTTTATAAAGAAAATCGCTTTGAGCATAATACTCGAAAATATCCAAGATATGATTACCAGGATGGCAATCATGAGGAGATGGTTTCGGACCATTGGTCTTTTCGTTCAGACCGTGCCGCTCTCCCAGCTGTTTTTGCCTGGAATGATGAAATGTGCGGTGCACTTTGTGTAGAGGAAATGAGTGAGGTGGGGCTAACAAGCCTAGGGTTCCGAGGAAATGATTCGACAACATCAATCTGGGTTAATTTCCCGTATAAAGAAGAACCGGTTACATTTGTTGGTGAACCGATTCCAGAGCCCAAGGATATATCTTTGTACACATTTAAGCCAGGGGAAACTATTCATTTACAAGTAAAGATCTATACGGCTTCACCTGATTTACATTCATATGATCCATTTGTCCGTGAAATGTATCGGCAGCATCAACAAGAGTATTCCTTAAATCCCTGGATGGGTCTTGAGGAGGCATCAGAATTAACAGCGCATGGTTTATATCGTTGGCACTATATGCCTGAGCATAGCATTCTAGCAGAAACGGCAGCGTTTGACCGTGAGTTTAACAATAATGTAAAAGGAATGGGTGACCGTCCGCATATGCATGTGGGCTGGGTCAGCGGCGCACCATATTCTTACGCTTTGCTTACCTATGGAAGAAAAAATGGACATCAACACTATGTTGATGCCGCCATTGATGTTATGAATAATATAGCTTCGGCGCTTGCCCCGAGTGGAACATTTTGGGCGTCATGGGTGCTCGGAAAGGGTTGGGGAACTGGTTGGAACCCAAAGAATACATGGTTGCAAGCCAGAACAATCTCTGAAGCAACTTTGTTTTTGGTTCGTGCCCTAGCCTTTGAAAAGGAAGCAGGGGTAAGTCATCCGGATTGGGAAAAAGCAGTCCAATCCAATTTAAACTTTGCGGTTAAGCATCAACGTTCAGATGGTAATTTCGGTTCCTATTACCACTTTGAAACAGGTGAGGTAGAAGAATGGGATGGAGCAGGCGGCATCTTATGGATTGCTTCACTCCTTGAAGGAAGTAACTTTTTTGAAAAAGATGAGTATCGGTTCGCGGCAGAAAAGGCGGGGCATTATTATGAGCATTTTGTGCTAGACGAATACATTTATGGAGCTCCAGAGGATGTTCATTTAACACCAACATCTGAGGATGCTTATAATGCCGTGGTTGCCTATGTATTACTCTATGAAAATGAAAAAAACGAAAAATGGTTAAAGCTTGCAAAACATGCGGCTGATTGGTTAATGACGTTCCGGTGGACCTACAATTTGGCCTTCCCAGAGAATACATTCCTGCATCAATACGATTTTCGTTCTCGAGGTGCTGATCAGGCTTCACCATCAAATCAGCATTTACATAATTATGGACTATTTTGTGTTCCAGAGATGCTTCGATTATGGAAGTACACAGATGATCCCTATTACTTAGACCGGACACGTGATCATATTGCTTGTTTCTTGCAGTTTATTGCAAGAAAAGATGGTGATTTTAATGCATACAAAGGGATGGTTACCGAGCGTTTTTATAATACGAATTGTTTTCAGCCAAAAGGAATGATGCTGACCTTATCTCATTCTTGGTGTGTGGGACTCGTGCTTTATGCAACACAGGAAGCCTTAGCATTTAACAACTCTTTGCAGCTTTCTTAACCTGAAAATTCAATTAACCATCTTGGGCAATACCCTGATGGTTAGTTGTGTTCAAGGGTGAAATTATTAATGATTGGAGGAAAAAATCATGAAAAAGAAACTTGCAATTATTCATACGACTCCAGTGACGATTGAGCCGTTGAAAGATTTAGCCAACAAAATGATCGGGGAATGTGAAATTATCAATTTGGTAGATGATTCAATCCTGCCGCAATTAGGCAAAAATGGCGGAGATATTCAAGAAATCGCTGATCGGTGGGAAGGTTATGCTAAAGTTGCTGAACAGCTTGGAGCAGATTGTATTTTAAATGCATGTTCTTCCATTGGTGAACTTGTTGCATTTACCCAACCGAAGATAGCAACTCCCATTATTCGTATTGATGATGCAATGGCAGAATTCGCGATTAACTCAGCCGAAAAAATAGGGGTAGCAGCGACATTGGAAACAACACTAAAGCCAACCTTAGAATTGCTTAAACAAAAAGCGGCTCAGAAACAGAAGAAAGTGGAGTTTGAACCTATTCTAGTGTCTTCGGCCTATCAGAAATTAATCGCAAACGATAAAGAAGGACATGATTTGGATCTTTCAGTTACTTTACGTGAGTTAGCAAAAAAAGTAGATATCGTTGTCTTAGCTCAAGCATCGATGGCCAGGGTTGTTTCCAGCTTTACGCCTGACGAGCAGCGTTATTTTGTGACGAGTCCTGAATTAGGAATGGAAGCAGTAAAACGCACACTAAAAAATTAATAAATAAGGAATGATTAATAATGAATCGATTAAAACCAACGAATGTACTCCCATTAACAGAAGCTCTTGCAATCGCAGAAAAATCCCACTATGCAACAGGGTCATTTTCACCGCGTTATATCGCTATGATTGCCCCAGTTTTACAAGCTGGACAAAAGACAGAATCACCTCTTATTGTGCAAATTTCACAAAAGGAATTAGAACGTTACGGGATTACCCCGTTTGAATTTGCAGATGAGTTTTATGCACAGGTAGAAAAATTATCAATTACTGTACCAGTAGTTTTACATCTTGACCATACGAAAGAGTTGAATGTGATTAAGGATGCAATTGCTGCTGGCTTTACATCGGTGATGATTGATGCTTCAGAAAAGCCATTTGCTGAAAATGTGAAAATCACAAAAGAGGTTGTTGAATATGCACATGCCAAAGGGGTCTCTGTTGAAGCAGAACTTGGAATGATTGGAACAACTGATTTTATTGAGACCGATCATGATGAAGAATTATATACAGATCCTGTTGAAGCAGCTGAATTTGTGAAGCAGACAGGTGTTGACGCATTAGCTGTATCATGTGGAACAGCGCATGGTGTTTATATGGTTCGTGAACCAAAGGTTGATTTTGAACGGTTAATGGCCATTCGTGAGTTAACTCCTGTACATCTTGTTCTTCACGGTGGATCTGGTGTACCAAGTGAAATGGTACAAAAGGCATTTCAGCTGCCAAATGGTGGTGTAAGTAAAGTAAATATTGCAACAGACCTTGAGATTTCTTTCTTAAAAGCCATCGGGCGTGAAGAAAGATTGTCCAATAAAGAATGTAATCAATTACCTGCTGAATTGTTAAAAGTGGGGCAGGATGCTGTCGAAGAAACAGTAACAGAAAAGATCACACAATACTTGTTAAGTAATAACAAAGCATCTCAATTCAACCAATAAGACAACAAGAATGAGACAGGGGTTGAGGAAATGAAAGATAAAACATTTCATATGATCGGTAACGCCCATTTAGATCCGGTTTGGCTTTGGCAATGGCAAGAAGGATTTCAAGAAACAAAAGCTACTTTTCGGTCTGCATTGGATCGAATGAAAGAATACGAAGATTTTATTTTCACTTCTAGTTCTGCCTCCATGTACGAATGGGTAGAAGAAAATGAACCTGAAATGTTTGCAGAAATTAAAGAGCGGATCCAAGAAGGACGCTGGAGGATTGTTGGCGGCTGGTGGATTCAGCCTGATTGCAATATCCCAAATGGAGAATCCTTTGTTCGTCAAGGTCTTTATGGTCAACGATATTTTCAAGAAAAATTTGGTGTAACGGCAAAGGTTGGCTATAATGTCGATAGTTTTGGTCATCATGGCATGATGCCCCAAATATTGAAAAAAAGCGGCATGGATTCCTACGTATTTATGCGGCCAGCGCCAAATGAAAAAGGGCTCCCAAGTAATCTTTTTTGGTGGGAATCTGATGATGGATCTCGTGTGCTGGGATTCCGCATCATGCATGAATATAATTCATGGGGAAAAGAATTAGATCGGATTGTTAAGCGGTGTAAAGGCGAGTTTAAAGGAAACGTCGACGACCAGATGATTTTTTATGGCGTTGGAAATCATGGCGGCGGGCCAACTAAGGAAAATATAGAGAGTATCTATCGCTTAAATAAGGATGCTGATCTTCCTAATCTAGTCTTCTCTACTCCTGAAGAATATTTTGAAAAAGTAAAGGATACAAAGGATTTACCTGTTGTTCACGATGACTTGCAGCATCATGCCAGCGGCTGCTATGCGGCCCATTCAGGCGTAAAACAATACAATCGAAAAGCAGAGAATATGCTGATGACGGCTGAAAAGTATTCAGCACTCGCTTTTTGGATAACCGGACAACCCTATCCAGCTGAAATCAACCGGGCTTGGAAGAATGTTTTATTTAATCAATTTCATGATATTTTAGCTGGAACGAGCATTGAGTCTGCCTATGAGGACGCTAGAAATTTATACGGAGAAGCATTGGCTATTGCTGATCGGGCATTGAATAATGCGATCCAGTCCATTTCATGGAAAATTGACATTGATCAAGATGAAAAAATGAGACCCATTGTCGTCTTTAACCCACATGCCTGGGATTGCAAAGTGAATGTTGAAATCGAAATAGGCAGCATAAAACCAGCATCTGTTTTAGTAGATGATCAAGGCAATGCTATCCCATTTCAAACAATACAGTCACAAGCAACAGCTGGGGGACGCTACCGCTTAAACTTTTTAGCCGAATTACCTGCAATGGGATATCGTGTATATAGAATTTATACAGAATTAAGTGGCAGTGAATCTGTAGTTGAACCTATAAAAGCAAGTTCACATGCGATGGAAAATGAACGCTTTAGAATTGAGTTTGATGCAGAGACTGGTTGGATTTCGAGCCTATTTGATAAAAAAGTAGAACATGAAGTATTTGCAGGTCCGGCAGCAAAGCCGGTAATAATCAATGATAAAACAGATACATGGAGCCATGACACCCTTCATTTTAATGAAAGAGTTGGCGATTTCAGAGCAACGAAAGTATATCTTGCTGAGCATGGACCAGTTAAATCAGTGATTCGGGTGAAAAGTGAATACGGACGCTCGATCTTAATCCAAGACTTCACGATGTATCAAGGAAAAGACCAGATCGATGTAAAAGTAACGGTAGATTGGCGCGAAAAGTTCAAGATGCTTAAACTTGTTTTCCCGATTAATTCCATCTTTAGAAAACAAACCTATGAAATTCCATATGGAACAATTGAGCGCGAGCATAATGGTGAAGAAGAGCCAGGTCAAAGCTGGGTTGATGTGACAGGTGTTACACCAAACCATGAAGGAGTTTATGGCTTAAGTCTTATCAATGACGCTAAATCAAGCTATAGCATTCATAATAAGGAACTTGCATTAACGGTATTACGCAGCCCTATTTACGCCCATCATGATCCGCTCGTACCAGAAGAGGACGGAGAATATACATTTATTGACCAAGGAGTTCAACATTTTGAATACTCATTACTTCCTCACGAAGGAAGCTGGGAAGAAGCGGAAACACCGAAAAGAGCAGCAGAATTAAATTGTAAACCAATCTCAATTATTGAGTCCTTCCATAAAGGTTCCTTACCACAATCAGATTCCTATGTGAAAGTAAGTGCCGATAATGTGATTGTTAGTGCTCTAAAAAAGGCCGAAGACAATGAAGATTTAATCATTCGTTTATATGAAACAAATAAAGTACCCACTGAAGTAGAAATCACTTTGCCGAAATTTAACCGTACGTTCAAGGCTGTCTTTAAGGCATCTGAAATTAAAACCTTCCGTATTCCCAAAAATGTTGATGTGCCTGTCAGGAAAACAAATTTGATTGAATGGGATGAGTAAAATGATTTTGGATAGAAAACAAGAGCTGAAAAAGCAATTACGGGAAACAGGAAAATATATGATGCAATATGACCTCGCATGGGGGAATTCAGGGAATATCAGTGCAAAAACCACGGAAAATTCTTTTCTGATCACAGCAAGTGGAACCTATTTAGGAGATTTGGATGTAGAGGATTTTGCCGAGTGCTCGATCGAATCAGGTAAGAGTATAAATAGTGGCAGAAAACCTTCTAAAGAGGTTCCGATGCATCTCGCTATCTATGAAACTCGTCCTGAGATTGGTGCAGTATTACATGCTTCACCTTTATATAGCACACTGATTGCTTCATCAAACATTGATATCCCTTCGGCTTGGTTTGTTGAAAGTATGTACTATTTAGAAAAGATTGAGCGAGTTCCTTATGCAAACCCAGGTTCAATGGAACTTGGCGACCTTGTTAGAGAAAAGGCGAAAAAGGCGAATATCCTTTTATTAGAAAATCATGGCGTCCTTGTTTATGATACGTCCTTAAAAGAAGCGAAAATGGCACTGCAAACATTAGAAATGGCTTGTCGAATGCTATTAATCTCTCAAAAAGCAGGTGTTGTTTTACAAGAGCTTTCTGAGAAAGAGGTACATAGCTTTCTACATGAATCAGGATATAAGCCAAGGAGGATGTGGGAAAATTGATTGGAATTGTCGCGGATGATATTACTGGTGCAAATGATATTGGAATCATGTTTGCTAAAGCAGATTGGCAGACAGAAGTTTTTCCCTATCCACTTTACAACAAAATGGGAACGTTCCCACCTAATGTATTGATTATGGATACAAATTCACGTCTTGATCGATATGAAGAAGCCTATGAGAAAGTATTTGCGAGTACCAAAAGTCTCCAGGGATTAGGATGTGAACAATTCTTCAATAAAACCTGTTCCGTTTTTAGAGGAAATATTGGTGCAGAATTTGATGCCATGCTCGATGCACTCGAAAATGAATTTGCAGTGGTTGTGCTTGGTTTTCCGAAAAATGGAAGAACTACCATGTATGGTCAACACTATGTTCATGGTAAGAAATTAGCAGATTCTGAGTTCCGTAATGATCCTGTTCATCCAATGCTGCACTCGGATTTGGTTGATATTTTACAAGCTCAAACAAAGAGGAAGGTTGCTCTTGTCGATCATGAAATTGTTGAACAAGGCAGTGAAAAGCTAAAGCAAGAAATTTCTCAGATGCGATCGCAGTGTCAGTACTTAATTGTTGATGTCAAAGATCAGTCTTCCTTACAAATAATTGCTAGAGCAATAAAGGATGAAAAGATTATTTGTGGTGCCTCAGGGATTGCTGAAGAATTAGCACTGGTAATGAATAAAGATCAAAATGGAACTCGGTCTATTACACTACCAAAATTAGAAGCAGGAATTTTATGCGCGGCAGGTAGTTTAATGCCGCAGACCTTTAATCAAGTGGAAGAAATGAAACAGCGCGGGCTGCCTGTATTCGAAATGAAAACAGTGATCTTATTTTCGGATCAAAAGGCTGCTCATTTAGAGGAACTAATTACGAATCTCACCACGCTATTAAATGATGGTAAGGATGTTCTTGTTCACTCTTCGAACACCCAAGATGTAGTCAAGGAAACAAAACAACTGGGTACTAGATTAGGCTATACAAATACGTCGATTTCAAGGATGGTATCTGAATCATTAGCGTTTGTAGTGGATGAGACCTTAAAAAGGACAAAAGTTAACCGTTTGTTATTAGCGGGTGGAGAAACATCTGCTTCTGTTTGCAGCAGGCTCGGCATTGAAGGACTCGCAGTATGGAAAGAAATCGAACCAGGTCTTCCATCATGTATTAGCTTAGATTCAACACCGCGGATGCTTGTACTGAAGTCAGGAAGCTTTGGAAGTAAGGATTTCTTTGCTAAGGCGATTGATCACCTGAAGGAAAATTAATCTAACGATTGTAATAGGGGATGTAGCAATGAATGCTAATTTAGAAAAACTATTTGGAAAATATCCAGAATTAGTAGAATGCCAAACAAGTATTGTCGAAGCCTTTGAAGTGATTAACCAAGCTTATCAGTCTGGCAGAAAGCTGTTATTAGCAGGTAATGGCGGGAGTGCAGCGGACTGTGAGCATGTAGTGGGCGAATTAATGAAAGGATTTATGTCAAAACGTCCTTTGTCACAAGAGTTGAAAGATAAATTAGCCTCGGTTTCTGGTGGCGATGACTACCTGGGTGAACATTTACAAGGTGCGCTCCCTGCCATCTCGCTTGTAAGTCATTCAGCCCTTATGACAGCATTCTCTAATGATGTTGCCCCGGATATGGTTTTTGCTCAACAAGTGTTTGGATACGGAAAAGCAGGCGATGTATTTATCGGCTTTAGCACATCAGGTAACTCCAAAAACATTAATCATGCCATAAAAGTGGCCAAGGCCCTAGGGTTAGTAACGATCGGGTTTACTGGTAAAAGTGGCGGGGAAATGAAAACGTTATGTGATGTAACGATTTCGGTTCCCTTTGATTCGACACCTGATATTCAAGAAAGACATCTCCCGATATACCATACCCTGTGCATATTATTAGAGGAGGCGTTCTTCGAATGATTCCCGTGTTGGCAGGTTTAGATATTGGCGGAACAAAGTGTGCCGTTGTATTAGGAGTTGAAGATGAAAAAGGGATTACTTTAGTTGCAAAACAAAGTTTTCCCACTCCGGACACGCCTGATTTAGCCCTTTTATTGATGATGAGTGAGTTAGAAAGATTATTGTTAGAACGAAAAGGACTTGAACTAAAAGCAATTGGAATCAGCTGCGGCGGCCCGCTGGATAGTAATAAGGGTCTGATTTTGTCTCCACCAAATCTGCCAAACTGGGATCGTATCGATGTGTTGTCACCTTTCAGAGATCGTTTTCATGTCCCCGTTTCCGTCCAAAACGATGCCAATGCTTGTGCGTTGGCTGAATGGAAATGGGGAGCAGGAAAAGGCACGAATAATATGATTTTTCTAACGTTTGGTACAGGAATGGGAGCAGGCCTCATTTTAGATGGACGATTATACACCGGAACAAATGATATGGCTGGGGAAGTCGGTCATGTTCGTTTAGAGAATAATGGTCCAATCGGATTTGGTAAAGCAGGCTCATTTGAAGGCTTTTGTAGTGGAGGCGGGATCGCCCGCTTGGCACAAATGAAAGCGGATGAGTGGTTGGCCCAAGGGAAAATGACTTCTATTTGTTCTAATCGTGATGAGATACCGGCAATTACGGCGAAAACAGTTGGGCTTGCTGCCCAGGCCGGAGATGTTTTCGCGAAAGAGATATACAGCATTGTTGGGCAGAAATTAGGTCGAGGTCTGGCATTGTTAGTGGACATGTTAAATCCAGAAAGAATTGTCATTGGCAGCATTTATTTGCGTCAAGAAGCATTGCTGGAGCCAATTGTCATGGAAGAACTTAGAAAAGAAGCACTTTCTTATTCCCTCGAGGTTTGTACCGTTTTACCTTCCGGCTTAGGAGAAAGTGTGGGTGATTTGGCTGCACTCTCTGTTGCCAAGTATGGCCTTGAAATCGAAGGATAAGCGTATGAACAAAAAAAGAACTAAAGGAGCGAAACTATGTTTCAATTTCAGCAAAATCAAAACGAGCTGCATTGTCTGTTGAATAATAAAATGGTTCTTTCCGGAATCCAAGTGTCTACCAATCTAGATAATCAATCAATTCAATTACTAGAGTTAAAAACCCTAGATGAGAGTACTGGAGAAGATCATCTTGGTTTTTATACAGAATATCGTTCCGAATTTAGTGATCATGCCGAGACAGTAAACACGAAGTTACGTTTCAGGTGCTACGATTTATTTATTACTGCCTTTATGGATGCGGAAATAAATAATGAAGAATTGTTTAAAAAGCAATCCTTTTTTGCTCCGCGGCGTGCCATCAACATAACCATTAACAACATGATGGAAGAGTATGAGGTTATGGCGAACTATCAACATAAGGACTGGTGGACGCGGCCATTTTTCACGAATAACATCCAAGAAGTGCCAAAACGGACACAATCGTTATTATTAAGAAGTGAAAAAGAATATTTTCATATACTGCCTGTTTGTGATGAAGTATCGCGGACAGATTTAGCAGGTACGAAAGAGGGCTTGCAAATCTCCATTTCCCCTTTCCATGGCGGCTTTAATCATTTATCAACATTTGCCTTCATTTTAGGTACTGGGAATAATCCATTCTCTTTAGTGAATGAAAATGTTAAGAAAGCGACAACTGTTTGTGGACAAAGCATTATGCCTAGAGAAGAAAAAAAATATCCAGAGATTTTAGATTACTTAGGCTGGTGCAGCTGGGATGCTTTTTATCATGCCGTTAATGAGGAAGGAATCCTATCAAAAGCTGAAGAGCTCAAACAGAAAAAACTTCCTGTTAAATGGATGATGATTGATGATGGCTGGTCCGAAGTGGATAATAATAAGCTTCACTCCTTTGATGCTGACCAGGAGAAATTTCCCCATGGTTTAGCCAATACCGTTTCATCACTTAAGAATAACTATGGCGTGAATTGGGTAGGAGTTTGGCATACCCTTGCAGGTTATTGGGAAGGAATTTCACTCAATGGTCCCTTAGCGAAGTCATTAGAAAACCATTTATATAAAGCAAAAAACGGCAGCTTAATTCCATCACCAAATGCGGAAGAGGGATTTGGTTTTTGGCATGCATGGCATTCCAAATTAAAGAAAGACGGAATCGACTTTGTGAAAGTTGACAGCCAAAGTGCCATCTCAAACTTTACGGTGAATAACCAGGCTGTCGGCGAAGCAGCAAGCGGGGCCCATACAGCACTCGAAGCATCTTGTTCCTTACATTTTGATAATACGGTGATCAACTGTATGGGAATGGCAGAGGAAAATATTTGGCATCGTCCATACTCAGCCGTTTCTCGTAATAGTGATGACTTTGTCCCACAAGAAGAGAGCGGCTTCAAAGAACATGCCTTGCAAAATGCATATAACTCACTTTACCATGGTGCGTTTTATTGGGGCGATTGGGATATGTACTGGACGAAAAACCATGATGACCTGCAAAACATGATTTTACGGGTAGTTAGCGGTGGACCGATTTATTTTAGTGATGCGGTAGATCAAACAAATCCCGACATGATTTGGCCGTTAATTTATAATGATGGACAAATCATTCGTTGTGAACAGCCTGGAGTACCAACTGAGGATTGCCTGTTTGTTGATCCAACTCAAACGAAAACGCCGTTAAAGATATGGAATTCATGCAAGGGTGCCGGAGTCGTGGCAGCGTTTAATATTAATGAAGGAACTGGAACCATTCATGGCTCCATCAGCCCAAGTGATGTTCCAAATCTAGCGGGTGAGAAGTTTGTTATCTTTGATGTATTAAGGAAGAACCACTCGGTTGTGAGCAAAGAAGAAAAGATTAGTATCGAAATTGCTGAAAACGTAGCTTCCCTCTTTTTAATCATTCCAGTTCAAAAGCAATTTACGCCAATTGGTCTTTTAAATAAGCTCATTTGCAATGATGGGATCGTAAGGGTTTGGAACCTGGAAAAGGAAATGAAGGTAATCTTAAGAGAAGGCGGAGTTTTTGCTTTCTTATCTGAAGGAACCCCTGTAGAAGCAACCGTTAATGGTGAATTGGTATTAGTTCACCAAGATCCTATAAACGAGCAGCTTTTTACCATTGATTGCAGCGATGTGGAAGGCGAAGTATTTCTAGAGATAAAAAAAGTGTACTAATTTGAAGGGGGCTATCATTGTGGAACATCATCGATTGCCTGCTCAAATTAGCCATTGGCAGGGCCTTGGCCCGATGCGGTAGTACAAAAGGGTATGAAATTCTAATCAACTATCTGGATGATGTCCGTTCCTTACTTAGCAAGCAGGCTCTTACAGAATTAAAGCGGTTAAGTGCCCTTCCGCTTCATAAGGATAAAAAGGCTTGGAGCAATTGGCTTGAGAGTGAAAAAGCTTGTTTAAAACCACAACCATATATTGTGCATACAGATCTTTGTGACAACAATGAAACGATTCTAAGAAAAATAACTTTATAGTCAACTAGGTAAGGCAGCACTACTCCCTCCATTTTGGAAACGTGTCTAAGCCTTCCTTAAAGCGACTAAGTAACTTATCGAAAGGGGTTAACAATCGTGTCAATTATTACTTTCCCAAAAGATTTTCGCTTTGGTGTTTCCACCGCAGCTTATCAAATAGAAGGTGCCTATAACGAAGACGGCAGAGGCATGTCCATCTGGGATACCTATAGTCGGATTCCGGGAAAAGTCAGAAACGGAGACAATGGCGATATCGCTTGTGATAGTTACCATCGAATCGATGAAGATATTGCCTTATTAAAAGAATTAGGTGTAAACACATACCGCTTCTCAATTGCCTGGCCGAGAATTTTTCCAAATGGAAGAGGAGAAGTCAATCAAAAAGGTCTCGATCACTACCATGAATTTGTTGATAAGTTGTTAGAAAACGGAATTGAACCGCTATGCACTATTTATCATTGGGACCTGCCCCAAGCACTTCAAGATGAAGGCGGTTGGAAGAATCGTCAAACCATCGAGGCATTTGTGGAGTACGCTGATTTATTGTTCCATGAGTTTTCTGGAAAAATCAAATCATGGTTAACGATCAATGAGCCATGGTGTGTTTCATTCTTAGGGTATTTCGTTGGAGAACAAGCACCAGGAGAAAAAAATCTCCAATCAGCCCTTGATGTAGCACATCACTTATTACTTGCACATGGGAAAACGGTAAAACGTTTTAAAGAGCTTGGAATTTCAGGAGAAATTGGTTTTGCACCTAACGTTACTTGGTATGAACCTTTTAGTAACCGACCAGAAGATATAGAGGCTTGCAATCGTATATCTGCCTGGTTCATGGAATGGTTTTTCGACCCTGTCTTTAAAGGCGGCTATCCACAAATATTAGTTGATTGGTTTGCAAAAAAAGGTGCAAAGGTCAACATCGAGGAAGGCGATATGGAAATTATTGCTCAGCCGATCGATATTTTAGGAATCAATTATTATACTGGAACGGTTTCCAGATATAAAGAAGGTCAGGGGACGTTCGATTGTGAACATGTTGATATCGGAATTGATCGTACGGACATTGATTTCACTATCTATCCAGAAGGCTTTTATAAAGTACTAATGGATATTAAAAATAAATATGGTGATGTTCCTATCTATATTACCGAAAATGGCGCAACGTACAATCAAGAACCAGTAGATGGACGTGTTCACGATGATAAGCGTATTAAATACTTGAAGCAGCACTTAACGGAAATTAGTCGTGCTCTAAGCTCCGGTGTTAATTTAAAAGGGTATTGTATCTGGTCATTGATGGATAATTATGAATGGTCATACGGCTATAGCATGCGTTTCGGTCTTGTTCATGTCGACTATCAAACATTAAAAAGAACAAAGAAAGACAGCTATTATTGGTACAGTAAGTTGAATCAAAACTATTGGTTTGAGGTGTAGTTTCCCAATGAAAATTCACTTTTACGGCGATATCCAAGGTCTTGAACAAGGATTAGCAATCATTTGTAACGAGCTAAAGATTGAACAAAGTGAACAAGGGTTTCCTATTAATGTGAAACAAATGGCTGGTCCGATAACGGTAAACTGCCAGCCGGAACGCGGCGAAATTTTCTTTCAAGAGAAAATTCACTTTTTTCGAGCATTAGGATTGTGGATACAAGAATTTAAGGAAAGCAATGACTTCCAGGTAAGTGAAGAGCCTCAATTTAAAACCAATGGTGTGATGGTCGATGTTTCTCGAAATGCGGTTATGACCGTAGATGGGATTCAAAATCTTCTACGAAAAATGGCTTTAATGGGCCTAAATGTCGTCATGTTGTATACAGAGGATACATTTACAGTTGAGAAATATCCCTATTTTGGATATATGCGTGGCAGATACAGTGAGCAGGAATTACAAGAATGTGATGAATATGCCGATCATTTTGGAATTGAAATGATCCCTTGTATCCAAACTCTTGCGCATTTGACTGAGGCACTGAAATGGAATTATGCTTCGACCATAAAAGATACGAGCGATATCTTATTGGTTGGTAATGAGGAAACCTACGAATTTATTGAGGAGTTATTGAAGGCTGCTTCTAAGCCATTCCGAAGCAAACGAATTCATATAGGTATGGATGAAGCACATCAGCTTGGCTTAGGAAAATATTTGGAGCAGCATGGTTATCAAAAACGATTCTCGATTATGAATCAACATCTTCATAAAGTTGTGGCACTTGCAGAGAAGCACTCGTTAAAACCAATGATTTGGAGCGATATGTATTTTCGACTTGGTTCGAAAACAGGAAATTATTACGACCTAAATGCCCATATACCAGCGGATGTCATTGATTCAATGCCGAAAGATGTCCAGATGGTTTATTGGGATTATTACCATACAGATGAGGGTTTTTATCGAACGTTCTTGCAAAAGCATAAAGAATTTGGCTCTGAGCCGATCTTTGCAGGCGGCGTGTGGACTTGGAATGGGATTGCCCCAAACTATGGAAAAACAATAGCAACTACAAATGCTGCTTTGGAAGCATGTAAAAAAGAAGGAATCACCGAGGTATTCGCTACCATGTGGGGCGATAACGGGGCAGAAACACATCCATTTGCTGGTTTGGCTGGACTGCAGCTGTATGCTGAACATGGATATGGAATGGAAGTGAGTGAAGAGAGATTAGCAAAACGTTTTTCATTTTGTACCGGTGGAAATTGGGACGACTTCCTTGCCCTAAATGAGTTTGATGAAACCCCGGGTGTTTCAAAGGATAATCTCCATGAATCACATCCATCTAAATTTTTGTTATGGCAGGATGTTTTACTCGGTTTATATGATGAAAATATTCGCACCTTGCCGATAAGTGAACATTATTTAAACTTAGCTTCACGTATGGGTAAAGCTATGGAACGGAATAAAAATTGGTCAGAGATGTTTTCTTTTTATACTCAACTTGCCCATGTTCTAAGTATAAAAGCAGAGTTTGGCATCCATTTAAAAGCTGCTTATGATCAAGTGGATAAACAGAAGTTAACACACTTAAAGGACCAGCTTCCATTATTACGCAGCAAGGTAGATGAACTGAGGAAACTACACCGCTCCTTATGGTTTACAACCTTGAAGCCTTTTGGCTGGGAAGTAATCGATATTCGCTACGGAGGGATATTATCTCGATTAGAAACAGTGGAATATCGCCTGCACCAATGGCTTGATGGAAGCATTAGCAGAATCGAAGAATTAGAGGAAGAACGTCTTTTCTTTGATGCGCCATGGAAGATGCCTGAAGGTGCTTTAGGAAGAAATTCATACCATCGAATAGTAACAGCAGGAGGATTCTCTGCATAAGTAGCTTGCAAAATATAGAATAGGGGTGTTGATGATGATAATTGGCTTTCAAACGGCAAACTATTTTGCCCGTGCAACTAACTACCAGACTAGTATGGATATGTGGGGAGAAGCGGAAAGGAAAGTAATTGAGACCTTTAGCCTAGCTGAATTTGACCGTATTTGCGGGGATATTCAAGGTGCAGGGTTTCAGGACATCGAACTATGGATGGGACATTCCTTTCCTAAATTTATGACTCCTTTTTTTGCGGAGGAATTACAGAAAATTTGGAAAAGTCATGGATTAAGTGTTTATTCATATTCATGCTCGCTTGGCGATCCCGTTCGATATCCAAGATGGACCCGTCTTTGTTTTGAAACAGCCAAAATGCTTGGAATTGAGTTAATTACTAGCGGAATTACCAAAGAATCAGCTCCAGTTATTTATAGCCTTTGTAATGAATATGGAATGAAGGTTGGCGTTGAGAACCATCCAGAAAAGCACCCAGACGAGATAAAGGCTGCCATTGGGGATTATGGTGACTTACTTGGTGCGACCGTCGATACAGGCTGGTATGGGACGCAGGGCTTTTCAGCAGCCGAAGCAATCTGGCAATTAAAGGATTATTTACTTAATGTTCATCTTAAAGATGTCAGGGAAATAGGGGAGCATAATCCCGTTGCGCTCGGAACAGGAATTGCTGGTATTGCTGAGTGTGTACAAGCCCTAAAAGAAATCGGCTATGATCGGGCAGTATCAATCGAACATGAAGCAGGAAAACATGATCCAACCAATGACTGCGCTAAAGCTCTTGTATGGGTAAAGAGTTTACTTAAAGAGAGCCAGCCGATTTCAGGGCTATAGAGCTTTGTTTAGGTTTACATAAAATAATAATGAGGAGGAATGAAATAATGGTACGGATTGCAGTAGTTGGCACCGGCTGGCAAGGCCAAGGGCATTTAAGTACGATGAAGAAAATGCCAGAAATTGAAGTAGTAGGTGTTTGTGAATTAAATGAAGAAACCCTCTTAAAAGCTGCGAATAAATTTGCAGTGAAGGGTTTTACAGACTATGTGGAAATGCTCGAGGAAAGCAAACCCGACGGGGTCATTATCTGTACACCGCCAGAGGTCCGGGAATTTCTTGTACGTGAAGCAGCGGAGCGGGGCATCCATTGTTTTATTGAAAAGCCGCCTGCAAAAAGTCTGGAAATGGCGAAAAAGGTTGAAGAGATATTAGACCGAACTGGTGTCATTAATAGTGTGGGTTTTATGTACAGGTATAGCCCTGCTGTTGCCTTTTTAAAAGAGCTGATTAAAGGCAGAAGAATTGCCTTGGTCCGCAGTGCGATGCTTGATGGGTTAGCGCTTCGTACCAACTGGCCGCGCTGGTTCTTTAATAAAAAAATATCGGGAGGGCCTGTCTTTGACCAAGCGATTCATATCTTTGATCTCTCACGCTACCTGCTTGGTGAAGTGGAGCGAGTAACTGGTTATCAAGACAATCTCGTAGTCCCAAAAGGCGGAGACTTTACGGTTGAAGATAGCTTTAATTTGTCGATGAAATATCAGAACGGAATTTTACAAAATCATACTCATACATGGTCCTATCCAGATGTTTTTACACAAATTGAACTCATTTCTGACCAACTTCACTTAACGCTTGACCTTGTAAAAGGAAGTGTAACGGGGAAGGTGGAGGGAGAAACTATTTCCTTTCAAACGGAAGATAATGCACTATACCAGCTGGAGCTAGCAGCATTTGCAGAAGCAATCGAAGAAAAGAATCCTGAATTGGTACTCTCAACCTATAAAGACAGTATTCAATCTCTTTCAGTTGCTCTAAAAGCAATGGATGCCCTCGAAGCTACTACAAAAATAACTAGATAAATAGTTTAGTTTGGCCGGGGGTGTCATGAGATTTAGAGGCATCCTTGGTTTTCCATTATGATTAAGTCTTTATAAGGAGAGCGTTATTATGCGTAGAGCACTGATGTTTATAATGGAGTGGCTGTGGAGACTACTATACCTGAACGCAATTTGGCTATTATTTTCACTGCCTATTTTTACGATTATTCCAGCAACAGCGGCTATGTTTGGAGTAATGGACAGATTGGTGAGAGAGGATCAGGACGAGCCCGACTTTAATGTGTTTTTAAGTGAGTTTAAAAGATTATTTTTAAAAAGCTATCCACTTGGACTTTCAATCGTTATTTTTGGCGGGTTACTAGTTTTGGATTTATTGATACTAAGAAATGCTGTTTCTGATGTGGCTGAAATTATTAGGGTTGCAGTTTTAGCAGTTAGTTTGTTGTTTCTAATTGCCGTAGTCTATAGTTTTCCAGTTTTTCTGCGCTACCAATTTCCATGGTATAAAACTCTATTTTTTTCTTTTATGCTCGGAGTGCGTAAACCTGTCATCACATTCTTAATATCGTGTGGCTTTTTGTTGATTATATTACTGCTTTTGTTTGTTACCGGCATTGGAGTATTACTGTTTGCGAGTTTAATTGCATTAATCAGTACCATATCTGCGCAATATATCATTAATAGCTTGCCTAAATTGAGTTCACAAGGAGTTAACTAATCGGTTAGCGTCCTTTGTACAAACTTTTTGAGTACGTCTCCAAATAAAATAAATAGAATATTCAAAAGTTGTTGACATGTAAGCGTATTCATATAATAATAGTAACAAGTCCACAAAACCTCACATGATGAGTGGATAATTACACAAAAATAGTCATAATACCATAGTCTTGTGAGAAAAAATCATTCGAAGGAGAGTGAAATTAAAATAAATTATTAATAGTTTGTGAGGTTTTGACCGATTATAAAATTTTCTAGGGGGAAATTGAATGAAAACAGTAAGAAAAACATTAATGACGCTGTTTATTCTAGCAATGAGCTTCTCATTAATCCTGACTGGTTGTTCAAGCAAAGAATCTGGTGCAAATGAAAATAGCAGCAAATCTAAGAACGGCGAAAAAGTTGTCATCGATTTTTGGACTTTTTGGGGATCTGAGATCCGCCGTCCTATCATTGAAAAAATTATTGATGATTTCAATAAATCTCAGGACAGAATTGAAGTAAAACATACATATCTGCCATTTGGGGATATTTGGACGAAAAACTTAGCTTCAATCGCCGCTGGAAATCCAGCTGACCTAATCATTAACGACATAAACGCAGTTGGAAGCCGGGCGAAAAACAATCAAATTACGAATCTTGAAAAATATTTAAAGAAGGACCCAGAAGTAAAGGACCGCTTCTTCCCGGAATTGTATAATGCTACTCAGTACAAAGGGGAAACATACGCATTGCCATTCAACACAGATACACGTCTTTTATTCTGGAATAAAGATATGTTTAAAGAAGCTGGCCTTGATCCTAATACACCACCAAAAACATGGGCAGAGTTAGAAGAAATGGGGAAAAAGCTAGATGTGAAGAAGGGTAATAAATTCGAAAGAATCGGTTATCTGCCTAACTATGGAATTGAATCAGATGTCTGGATGATCAATGCAGACGGAAAAGGCTACTGGGATTTTGATGCAAATAAACCGGTTATCAATGATGAAACAAACGTAAAAGCTTTAACATGGATGAAAAAGTATTATGACTACTACGGTGATAAAACGATTAATAGCTTTAAGGCAGAATTTGGTGAGCAAACGGCAGATCCATTTGTTGCTGGTAAACTAGCAATGACTACTGATAATGCAAATTTCTTCACGAAAATAAGAGATTATGGTCAAGGGATGAACTTCGGCGTTGCTCCATTACCTGAAATGGAACCAGGAACTGGCAATTCAAGCTGGGGCGGTGGATTTGTGGCTGAAATTCCTAAAGGAGCAAAACATCCTGATGAAGCATGGGAATTCCTAAAGTATTTAACAGATGTTCAAGCACAAGAATACTGGGCTGTGAAAAACTTTGATATTGTTGCAAACAAAGAAGCAGCAGAAAAAGCTTCTGGCAGTGCAGATTTTACAGAGGATGGCAAGATGGTGTATTCGTCAGCAAATGAAAACATGAAACAAACCTTGCTTACGCCAACGCCAATTGAAGCGCCTGACTATGTCAATTTAATTAAACCTGAGCTTGAGTTGGTTCTATTAGGGAAAAAGTCACCGAAACAAGGATTGGATGCTGCACAAAAGGCAGTAGAAGAGTTGGTTAAAAGTAACAAATAATGATAGTAAATTGTTCAGGGAGTGACTTCATTTCGCTCCCTGATTGTTTAACCTTGAAAGAAGGGATGAACGAGATGGAAAGAATGATTTCAGGCAAACCAGTAATTACAAAAAAATTAAAAAAATCAAAAGTAAAGGCCTCGTTACAGCGAAAAGAAGGATTGCAAGGATACCTTTTTATTGCACCATGGATCATTGGGTTTCTATTTTTCATGGCTGGACCACTGTTATTTTCCCTCTATGGCAGCTTTACCAATTTCAACATTACTTCGACGATGGATTTTATCGGCATTGATAACTTCAAAAAAATGTTTACTAATGACCCAATCATATGGCTCTCACTGCGAAACACGCTTTATTTTGTCGTCGTCTCTGTGCCTTTAACAACGGCTGGGGCTGTCGTGCTTGCCGTTCTATTAAATCAAGGAATACGGGGAATGCGAGTATTTCGAACAATTTATTATTTACCGGCTGTTCTTTCCGGTGTGGGCGTGTATTTGCTTTGGATGCAGCTATTAAGCCCATCTTCAGGATTGGTAAATACTTTGCTGAGCTTTATAGGAATTGATGGTCCTGCTTGGCTGACAGATCCTTCTTGGACAAAGAACGCTTTAATTTTTATGAAAATGTGGAGTGTGGGTGGAGGTATGCTTTTGTACCTGGCAAGCCTTCAAGGTGTATCACCGTCTTTGTATGAAGCAGCTGAGATTGATGGCGCAAGTTCGTTTCGAAAGTTTTTTCATATAACCTTGCCAATGATTACCCCAGTCATCTTTTTTGATATCGTGACAAGTACAATCGGAGCCTTCCAAATTTTTCAGGAAGCCTACGTAATGAGTAAGAATGGAGAAGGTGGACCAGCTAATTCATTGGTATTCTTCAATTTGCATATGTGGAATAAGGCATTCAAGGTTTTTGATATGGGCTATGCGATGGCTATGTCCTGGGTTTTATTCATCATCATCCTTGTGTTAACCGTAATCAACCTAAAGCTTGCCCCACGCTGGGTACATTATGAAGGGGAGGATCGGAAATGAGTGTAAAAGCCCAAAAGCAGAATAATTATTTTGAAAGTGTAAAGTTCAAGAAAAAAATGGGCCAATTCATTGTACTTTTCGTACTCATTGCTGGAAGCCTGTTAATTTTATCTCCAATCTGGTGGATGATAGCCACTTCTTTGAAGGATATGAAAGAAATTATGACATACCCGCCAAGCTTCATTCCAAAGGAATGGCATTGGGAAAACTATTTAATCACTCTTCAAAAAGGTCCATTTTTGAAATACACCATGAACACGCTTTTTATAACCTCTCTCGTTGTACTTGGGAATGTTTTCGCTAACTCGTTTATCGCATACGGATTCGCGAAGATCCAGTTTAAAGGCAGAAATGTTTTGTTTGGGATCGTCCTAGCTACAATGATGATTCCTGGATTCGTTACATTAATCCCTCAATATGTTCTATATGCAAAATTGGGCTGGTTAAATACATATTTACCGTTAATCCTTCCTGCATTCTTTGGAAGTGCCTTTTTCATTTTCTTGCTGAGACAATTCTTTTTAACAATACCAAATGAATTAATTGAAGCAGCTAAAATAGATGGCGCTAACCATTTAATTATCTGGTGGAAAATTTTTGTGCCACTCTCAAAACCGGCGATAGCCACGGTTGCGATTTTATCTTTTAATGGTGCATGGAACGATTTTCTTGGTCCTCTGCTATTCATAAATGATGAGTCACTGTTTACGCTGCAATTAGGATTGCAAGTATTTAAAGGACAAAATGACACCCAATGGAACTTTTTGATGGCTGGATCCATCATGGTTCTACTACCGGTTATCCTGCTTTTCTTCTTCTTCCAACGTTATTTTATCGAAGGGATGAATTTAACAGCTGGTTCTAAAGGATAATGGTGTACAAGGAATTTATGGAAGGAATTGTTTGATCAATGGCATTACTTGGTATTGATATTGGGACAACTCATTGCAAGGCAGGTTTTTTTAAGGAAGATGGTTCAGTCATTAAAATAGCTGTTCGTCCTACCATTACTCATTATAACCAACAAGGTGATCCGTTTTTTTCTCCTACAGAAATATGGGGAAATATTGCAAGCTGCCTGAAGGAAATCTTAGTTGGCTGTGAGGAAAAGATTTCGGCAATCGGTATCACCAGTATGGCTGAAACCGGTCTGCTGCTGGACAGGAGCACAGGAAGGCCAAGAACTAATTTCATTCCATGGTTCAGCCGCCTTGCAGAAGCTGAAGCAGCGGAGATATCGAATGAGGATAAACCCTTTGATCGCTTTCAAAAAACAGGACTCCATAACAGCTACAAGTATGGGCTTGCAAAAATATTGCAATTAAAAAAGCAAGATGAAAATATTTTAAAAGGGGCAATCTGGCTGTCTGCATCCGATTATATTGCTTATAGGCTTACAGGGAATTTTGCTACTGATTATTCTTTGGCTGCAAGAACATATGCGTTTCGAATTGATTATCTAACATGGGACCAGCCCTGGATGAAGCATTTTAACTTACCGGAACAATTGTTTCCAGAAGCATTGCCGAGCGGAAGCAAAATGGGTGTAACCCAATCAAAAGAGCTTGTTGAACTAGGAATAGCCCCGGGGATTCCTGTCACAATTACAGGTCATGACCACCTCGTTGCTGCCCTTGCCGTTGGTGCGATAAACCCAGGAATCGTATTCGACTCTATCGGAACAGCTGAGACAATGGTAGGAACGTTTGAAAAGAAGCTGCTTACAGAAATGGATTACGCTTCTGGTATGACCTTTGGCTGTCATATCGTGCGGGACCGCTTCTTTTGGATGGGAGGGATTTCAGCCTCTGGAGGTTCAATTGAATGGTTCAGGGAACAGTTTTCTAATCAGAAAATGTCCTATGAAGATATTATGTCTCTCTGCACAGAGGTGAAAGAGGGTCCATCACGTATTTTATATTACCCATACTTATCCGGAAGTGGCTCACCACAGCCCGACCCATACGCAAGAGGAGCTTTCATTGGTCTCAAGGCATCTCATCAACGTAAAGATCTTTTGAAAGCAATGATGGAGGGTACAGCGTATGAATTGGAATCCATTCGCAGATCTGCAGAAAGAATATCTGGACATCCGATCAACCGAATGATTTCAGTTGGCGGGGGGACGAAAAACAGATATTGGCTGCAAATAAAATCAGACATTACAAACTGTCAGTTAACCATTCCAGAAATTAATGAAGCAACCCTGCTTGGTGCGGCTATAACGGCAGGAATTGGTACCGGAGTTTATAAGTGCGAGGAGGAAGCAGTTTCGGCAATCCAATTTATACACTCCCAGGAAATAGTACCAAATCAGGAATTCCATCAAGAATATAAATGCTTGTACAAAGAAGGGTATATGGGCCTTCAGGAACAATTACGGAACTTTTATCGTAGTTTCCCATCGTCCCCAACGAATGGATGAAAAAGTAATAAAATAATAGTTAATTTAAGGAGCTCGTGATTATGACAAATAAAACTGAATTAATCAATGTATTGACGCTAAAAGAAGCACTAGAGGAAGCAGAAAAAAAGGGCTATGCAATAGGCTCTTTCTCCCCACGGTATACTCCAATGATTCGCCCTGTTTTACGTGCGGGTGAAAAGACGAAATCACCGTTGATTGTCCAGATTTCACAAAAAGAATTGGAACGGTATGGGATTACTCCGTTTGAATTTGCAGAAGAATTTTACAAAGCAGTCGAAGAGGAGAACGTTACGGTTCCTGTCGTTCTACACCTTGACCATACAAAGCAAATCTCTGTGCTTGAGGATGCTATTGAGGCTGGGTTTACTTCCGTTATGATTGATGCATCTGAGCATGAATTAGCCGAAAATATATTAATCAGTAAAAAAGTTGTTGACTATGCCCATGCAAAAGGAGTTTCTGTTGAAGCAGAGTTGGGAAAAATCGGGACAACGGATTTTGTGGAAACCGATAAGGATGAGGAACTGTATACGGATCCGGTTGAAGCCTTGCAGTTTGTAAATGAAACCGGTTGTGATGCATTGGCCGTTTCATGCGGAACCGCCCATGGTGTTTATCTTGTTAGACAGCCAAAGGTGGACCTTGACCGATTAAAGGAAATCCGTAAGTTAACTCCGGTTCATTTAGTTCTCCATGGTGGATCTGGTGTTCCGGCTGAAATGATCATCGAAGCCACTAAGCTTCCAAATGGCGGTGTCAGTAAAGTTAATATCGCAACAGATTTGGAGATTGCCCTTCTAAAATCCCTTGGAAAAGAAGAACGGATGACAAACGAGGAATGCAAAGCACTTTCAAAGGAGCAGTTAGAAATTGCACAAAACGCAGTTGAGGCAACAGTAATCGAAAAAATCGAGAACTTTCTGGGGAGTGCGCATCAGGCTGGAAGATTTCAGGCTTAAATTGAGGAAAAGGTTAACCACTTAATAAGGGAGGTATTAGATGACAGGATCATCCCATTTTCCAGTAAGAGGGATCATTGAAGGATTTTATGGTGTGTTCTACACGGCTCCCGAACGAAATGATTTAATCTCTTTTATTGCAGATCATGGCTTTAATCTTTACATTTACGGACCCAAAAATGATCGCCAGCATCGTGCCCGCTGGCGGGAGCCTTATCCAGATTTCATTATGAAACAGTTTACTGAAACAGTGGCACACTCAATGAATCGAGGGATAGAATTCTGCTATTCGATCGGATCAGGGGTTTCAATCAATTATGCATCTGAAGAAGATTTCCGATTGATTACATCAAAGTATCAAGCCTTTTATGATATTGGAGTTAGACATTTTATGATTATGCTCGATGACATTGCTGCTGAATTCCATCATGAAAAAGAACAACTAATGTTTAATAGTTATGCTGGAGCACATGTTTATACTGCGAACAGATTGTTCCATTGGTTGAAATCGCTCGATAAATCATGCAAGTTATCACTTTGTCCAACTGATTACCATGGGAGGGCTCCATTTAGTGATTATATTCATGAACTAGGAAAAGGATTAGACCAAGAGATTGATATCTTTTATACAGGACCAGAGATTTGTTCTGAAACCATATCGGAACAGGACACAGCTGACTTTGCCGCAGCAGTCCAGAGAAAACCGGTTATTTGGGACAACTATCCAGTGAATGATTTAGCGATGGAGAGTGAGATGCATATCGGTCCGATTACCGGACGTGAATCTAGTCTTCCGAGAGTGTGTAAAGGGTTTATCGTCAATACGATGAGCCAGGCAGAGGCTTCAAAAATAGCTTTGCTAACCTTCGCCGAATATTTCAAAAACCCAGTTTGCTATGAACCATGGCTATCATGGGAAAAAGCATTGAAAACAATCGCTGGAGAGGAAAGCTACGAATCTATAAAACTCTTTGCTGAGAATTCTTTGTATTCATGTCTTGGTTATCCAGAGGCAGCATTATTGGACCTGTTGGCAAAGAAGGCACTTTTTAGCCTTCGCTCAGGTGAAGCAGCATCCGTTAGTAAGGACGTCCAAAAACTGTTTGATTACCTGGATTCACTTGATGAAGCTGGATACCATCTTAAATACAGAATGTCTAATTACGCCTTGCGTAATAATCTTGTTCCATGGATTGAAATAATGGAAAGCTTGGCATGGGCAGGGAGAAGGGCCATTGCGGTTTTAAGGGCTTTGGAAAACAACGAGGATATTACTGCTCCACTCAATTGGCTTAAGGAGTCGGTCAGTGAAATACGGAGACATCCGAAACGATATGCAGGAAGCATACTCCTTCCATTGATTGAGTATGTTGAGTCGAAAGTTGATTGAAAAAAACGAATGTGTAAATATCTTTAATTAAAGATATAAGGGGATGTACCTAGGGATGAGAAAAATCTCAACAAATCTTTTCTTATTTGAAGATGCTTGTAATGTATACGTGATTAAGACCGGAGTAACTGCGGTCTTAATCGACTTTGGAGATGGAAATGTTCTTCAGCATCTGTCCTCGATTGGGGTTGAGAACGTAACAGATATTTTTATGACACATCATCACCGCGACCAGGCCCAGGGGCTGCCTATTGCTGTTCAGGAAGGGATACGAATTTGGGTGCCCCATATTGAACAAGACTTATTTCATCATATCGATGAACATTGGAAGGCCCGGGAAATCACTAACAACTACAATATGCGCCAGGATCGTTTTTCTCTGCTTCAATCTGTACCTGTTTATGGAACTTTAAAAGATTATTCCACACATGTCATTAACGGTATCTCTTTAACGATCATTCCTACTCCAGGCCATACCATTGGTTCGATTACAGTCATAGCAGAATTTGATGGTAAGCTGGCAGCATTTACCGGAGATTTAATTTATGCACCAGGCAAGGTTTGGTCGATGTCGGCTACACAATGGTCGTACAATGGTGGTGAGGGGATTGCGTTAAGTGTTCTTTCCCTTTTGGATCTAAAAGACCGAAATCCTGATTTGCTTTTGCCCTCACATGGGCAAATAATGGAGCCCGCTTCTGAAGCTATTAACCTCCTCATTGAGCGTTTTGCAGATTTGATGGAACAAAGAAATCACAACCCAAGGCTATTCACATTGAGGGAAAACCCCTATGAAGAAATTACACCCCATTTGTTAAAAAACAATACTAGCATGTCCCATGCCTATGTAGTGCTTTCTGAAAGCGGCAAAGCCCTGTTGATTGACTTTGGTTACGATTTTATTGGCGGGATCGCAGCTGGAAGTGACAGAGCTTCAAGGAGACCCTGGTTATACACTTTATCAAAGTTAAAAGAACAATATGGGGTCGAAAAAATAGATGTTGTCATTCCAACGCATTACCATGATGACCATGTGGCTGGACTCAATTTATTGAGGGATGTAGAAGGAACGGAGATTTGGTGTCCTGAAAACTTTTCAGATGTTCTCGAAAATCCCCAAAAGTATGATTTGCCATGTTTGTGGTACGACCCAATCCCTGTGGATCGACAGCTGCCATTAAATAAAAAAATTAAGTGGGAAGAGTTCGAATTCACTTTTTATGAGCAGTCAGGTCATACTTTATATGCGGCTGCGATTGAATTTATCGTCGATGGGAAACGAGTTCTCGCGATTGGAGATCAGTATCAAGGGGACGACGGACAATTCAATTATGTGTATCATAACCAGTTCAGAATATGGGATTACATTGATAGCGCAGAACTCTATAAAACTGTTAATCCCGACATTCTTATTTCCGGGCATTGGGACCCCATATTTGTTACCGAGGAATTTCTTCAGCGAATTGATGAAAAAGGGAAGGTACTTGAACAACTCCATCGAGATCTTTTGCCTTTAAATGAGCTAGATTTAGGGGCTGAAGGCTTTGGAGCCATCATTCACCCCTACCAGACGGAGGTTCAGTCAGGAAAAACTTTTTCAGTAACCGTGGAAATAAAAAACCCGTTTCATGAAGAAAAAGAGGTTTTTGCAAAAATGATTACACCAATCAACTGGATTGTCGATAAAGATGAGTTTAAAGCGAAATTGCCTAGAATGGAAACAGTACAATATACAACAACCATAACAGTTCCTCTAGGAACTACTGGCTATAGAGAACGAATTGCTGTTGATCTTACCGTTGGGGAACATCATTTTGGGCAGCATGCTGAAGCTCTTGTAACGATTAAAAATCAGCCTGTTTTAGGAGGGGACAAATAATGACAGAGAAAACGATTGCTACAAAAGAAAAACAATTGCCGAAAACAAAAGAGAAAACTTTACATATGATTGGAAATGCTCATCTAGATCCAGTTTGGCTATGGCAATGGCAGGAAGGGTTCCAGGAAACAAAAGCAACCTTTCGCTCTGCACTCGACAGGATGAACGAGTATCCTGAATTCGTGTTCACGAATAGTTCTGCCGCTAACTATGAATGGATTGAAAACAACGAACCGGAAATGTTTGAAGAAATTAAACAGCGTATTAAAGAAGGCCGCTGGGAAATTGTCGGTGGCTGGTGGGTCCAGCCTGATTGTAATATACCAAGCGGAGAATCGTTTGTACGCCAGGGATTGTATGGCCAGCGTTATTTCCAAGAGAAATTTGGGGTGACGGCAAAGGTTGGCTATAATGTCGACAGCTTTGGACATCATGGAATGCTGCCACAAATTTTAAAGAAAAGCGGCATGGATTATTATATTTTCATGCGCCCAAGTCCGCAGGAAAAAGGTCTTCCAGGAAGGTTATTCTGGTGGGAATCAGATGATGGATCTCGTGTATTAACGTACCGTATTCCATTTGAATATTGCACATGGGGCAAGGAACTTGAGAAACATATACGTCGAAATGCCGATGAATTAAAAGCACCTTTTAATGATTTAATGACCTTTTACGGGGTGGGTAACCACGGCGGCGGACCGACGAAGGAAAATATCGAAAGCATTAAACAATTAAATGAAGACTCATCATTTCCAAAGCTCGTATTCAGCACACCAAATAAATTTTTTGATGAACTCATGAAAAAGAATCTTCCGTTTCCAGTAGTACATGATGACCTGCAGCACCATGCAAGCGGATGTTACTCTGTTCACTCAGGAATTAAAAAATGGAACCGGGAAGCAGAAAATGCACTGATAAAAGCTGAAAAATTCTCGGCTCTTGCAAATTGGACCACAGGGCAAAAATATCCGGTTACTGAATACGGACTGGCATGGAAAAATGTATTATTCAATCAGTTTCATGACATATTGGCCGGTACAAGTTTAGAAGTAGCCTATGATGATGCACGGGATATGCATGGAGAAGCGATGTCGATTGCCAAAAGAGGTGTAAACTACGCGATTCAATCGTTATCCTGGAGGATTAATATTGAAGAAGAAGAAGGAATGAAACCTCTCGTTATCTTTAATCCTCATTCCTGGAATAGCAAAGTAAATGTTGAACAAGAAGTAGGGGGATTACAGCCGGGAGATATTTTAGTAGATGAAGAGGGAAATCAAGTTCCAATGCAAACGGTTCAATCACAGGCAACAGCAGGGGGTCGATCCCGTGTAAGCTTCATTGCCGAGCTTCCTTCTATGGGATACCGGGTTTATAAAATTGTCCGTCGTCATGCGATTAAGGAATTCACATCACTCAAAGCAAGTGAAACAATCTTAGAAAATGACCATTTCCGGGTTGAAATCGATTCACAAACCGGCTTTGTTACGAGCTTATTTGATAAACAAAAGGACCTAGAATTACTCAGTGGACCAGCAGCAAGACCTGTTGTTATCCAAGACAAGAGCGACACATGGTCCCACAATGTCCTTCGTTTTAATGAAGAAGCGGGCACATTCAAAGCGGTGAGCGTGAGGTTAGTGGAATATGGGCCAGTAAAATCTGTCATTCGTGTCGTTAGTGAATTTGGTAAATCAACTCTCGTTCAGGACTTTACTATGTATAAGGAGCTTGACCAGATTGATGTCCATTGCTCATTAAACTGGCAGGAACAATTTAAAGCACTAAAACTGAAGTTTCCTGTCAATCTTATTTTTAGAAAATCAACCTATGAAATTCCGTACGGGCATATTGTCAGAGAGGGGAATGGTGAAGAAGAACCGGGCCAAAATTGGATTGATACCTCTGGATCTCATCCTTCAACTGGGGAAGGATACGGATTAAGCTTATTAAATGATGGCAAGTACAGCTTTGATATACATAACAAGGAAATGAGTATGACTGTTCTTCGCAGCCCAATCTATGCACATCATGATCCAATCGTTCCGGAGGAGAACGGATATTATTCATTTATTGACCAGGGAATTCAAAGATTCACATACTCCCTTCTGCCGCATTCAGGAAATTGGGAAACAGCAGGTACCGTAAAACGTGCAGCTGAATTAAACCAAAAACCTATTAGTATCATTGAAACCTATCATAAAGGATCACTTCCACAGAGAGATTCCTTCTTGTCTGTTGATGTTGAAAATGTCATTGTAAGTGTTATCAAGCAAGCAGAAGACAATGAGGATCTCATTGTGCGGGCATATGAAACATCCAATGAAGCGACTACTGCCGTTATCAGTCTTCCAAAATGGGATCGAACCATAAATACAGAGTTTAAACCATCAGAAATAAAAACATTCCGGATCCCAAAAGATCAATCTAAATCAATAGTTGAAAACAATTTACTGGAATGGGAAGATTAAGTAAAAAGCTTATTTGAGCAAGAAGGGGTATTTCAAAATGATTGTGGCAGAGCGAAGGAAGGTTATTAAAGAACTATTAATAAAAAATAAAAGTGTCAAAGTTTCTGATCTTGTCGAATTACTGCATGTATCAGAGGAAACGATCAGACGGGACCTCACCCAGCTCGGAAAAGAAGGAATTGCCGAGAAAAACTACGGAGGGGCAATCCTGATTGAAGAAGACCAGAACCATTCCTTGATTCCTCCAGTAAATAAACGAAAACTGCAATATTCACTTGAAAAGGATTCAATTGGGAAAGCAGCAGCTCATTTGATAAAAGAAGGGCAAATTGTCATTTTTGATGCAGGGTCAACAAACTGGTATGTGGGGAAAAACTTACCGGATAACAGTAATTTAACGATCATTACCAATGCCATGGATGTAGCTGAAGAATGCAGCAAGGACGAAACCGCCTCTATCTATTTATTAGGTGGGAAATTAAGACGAAATTCAATGAGTCTCGTTGGTCCACAGGCAGAAATTGAATTGAAAAACTACAATGCGGATTATGTGTTCCTAGGAACATCAGGCATTTCACTACGCCATGGTTTTACGAGTTCTGATTTGTATGAAGCAGAAATCAAACGTGCGATGGTTTCTTCCGGACAAAAGATTGTAGTGGTGGCTGATCATAGTAAACTTCTAAAGGCAGGATTAACCTCTTTTTGTAATTTTGATGAGACAGATATATTTATTACTAGTGAACTCGCCGATAAAGAGATTCTTAAGGAAATTGAAAAAAGAGGTGTGGAAGTTCTTGTTGTACCTGTATCAGACGAGATAAATGAATTTTAAGACCAAAAGTGAGGGGATCCAATGATTAATGTTGCTTTGCTAAGCAAATGGCACGTGCATGCGGACGATTACGCACGTCAAGCTAAGGATAATGGACAAATTAAGATCAAAGTAGTCTGGGATGAAAATGTTGAACGCGGTCAAGAATGGGCAAAAAAACTTGCAGTACCCTTTGAACAAGACTTAAAGAAAGTATTAACCAACCCTGAGATTGATGCTGTCATAGTAGATACACCCACAAACCTTCATAAAGAGATTATTATTCTTTCTGCTGAAAATAAAAAGCACATTTTTACGGAAAAAGTACTCGCCTTTACAGTTCAAGATTGTAAAGAAATTTATGAAGCAGTGAAAAAGAATCATGTAAAATTGATGGTTTCATTACCTCGGCTCACTGAGAATTACTATTTATATTCTCAACAAGTCCTGAATGAAGGTCTTTTAGGGAAACTAACATCTATTCGTTGTCGGTTAGCACATAATGGTGCGGTTCCTTTAGAGGGAAATCCAAACGGATGGCTTCCTAAGCACTTTTTTAATAAGGAAGAGTGCGGTGGAGGTGCATTTATTGACCTTGGTGCACACCCGATTTATTTGACAAATCGCTTAGCAGGACCAGTTAAAGCTGTGACGGCTCGTTTACAGCCACAATCAGAGGATGAAGTAGATGTTAATTCAGTTGCCATCATTGAGTATGAAAGTGGTGCTTTAGGAACAATTGAAACAGGGTTTCTTTCTAGTGGTAGCCCTTTTCAACTAGAACTTTATGGAACAGAAGGAGCATTATTAATAGAAGATGATAAGGTCCGCTTAAAATCTAAACAGCTAGGCGTAGGGTGGATTACTCCGGAAACACTGCCAGACGCGCTTCCCTTGCCAATGGAACAATGGGTAAACTCCATTATTGAAGGGAATGTTCCAACAATTACAGACAATGATGTTCAAGGATTAACGTTAATAAATCAGGCCGCAGTACGATCACACGCTCAAGGGCGAAGAGTAGAAACATCTGAAATAATGACCATAAAACACAAGGTTAAAATCAGGGGGGAAAAATGTTGAAGAAATTAAGAGTGGGTATTATCGGTGCAGGTGGCATTGCAACAGCAGCACATATTCCAAACTATTTAAAATGCGGAGAAAAGGTAGAAATTGTAGCAATATGTGATGTTATTAAAGAAAAGGCGGAAAAATTAGCAACAGAATTCAACATTCCCCATGTATTTTCAAACTATAAAGAAATGCTTGAAAATATTCAACTAGATGCCGTGAGTATTTGTACACCCAATAAAGTCCATTATCCGGCAACAATGGCCGCGTTAAATGAAGGTTGTCATGTTTTATGCGAAAAGCCGCCGGCTATGACTGCTAAAGAAGCAGAGGAAATGGCAATCGCTGCTGAAAAGGCTGGAAAAATCTTAACCTATGGTTTTCATTTCCGTCATGCTCCACATGTAGAAGTGTTAAAGCGCTTTATTGATGGGGGAGAACTTGGTGATATTTATGCTGCACGCGTAACAGCGATGAGACGACGGGGAATTCCAGGCTGGGGTGTGTTTACAAACAAAGAGCTTCAGGGTGGGGGACCATTAATTGATATTGGGGTACACATGCTGGATACTGCTTTATATTTGATGGGTTATCCTGAACCAGATACTGTATTTGGTGTAACATACCAAAAGCTTGGGAACAAAAAAGGAGTAGGTCTCCTGGGAGCATGGGATTGGGAAAACTTCACAATCGAGGATATGGCCCGTGGGATGATCACTTTTAAAAATGGAGCTTCGATCCTATTAGAAACTGCTTTTGCCGCGAATGTGGAAAAACATGATGTGATGAATGTTTCCTTAATGGGGGATAAAGGGGGGGCAGATGTTTTTCCACTGAAAATCTATCAAGAAAAGCATGATACATTAATAGATATTACTCCATCTCACTTGTCAAAGAAAGACTGGTATGAAACAGAGCTTGAGAGATTTGTAGACGCGTGTTTAGAAGGACCAACACCTTTAAGTACAGGTATACAAGGTGTCTACCTTCAGAAAATCATTAATGGGCTTTATGAGTCGGCCGAAAAGGGCGAGGCAATTAAAATAAGTGAAAATGTAACTGTTTAATTGGTGCATTCAGAAAAGAGAAGCGGTTAATTAACTTTAACCGCTTCTTTTTTTAAAAAGGGGTTGAGCTTTCAATGAGTAAAATAGGCTTACAATTATTTTCTGTCTGGAAAGATGCAGAAAAGGATTTTTTTGGGACGATTCAAAAAGTGGCTGATCTTGGCTATGAAGGGATTCAGTTTGCGGGCTTTTATAATACTCCAGCCAATAAAGTTAAACAATTATTAGATGAGAAAGAAATTTTGGTTGCTGGAGCACATGTAGGTATCCATCAACTTTTAGATGATGAATTAGAGGATACTTTTGAATATCATAGAACAATTGAAAACAAATTAATTATTTGCCCAGCTATTCCAAAGGAAATGAGGCAGACCGCTGATGATTATAAGAAAACAGCAGAAACCTTAAACAAAATTGGAGAAGCGTGCAAGAAAGCTGGGTTTATTTTTGGTTATCACAACCATGACTTTGAATTTAAAAAATTTGGAAATAAAACTGGGCTTGAGTTGTTATTTGATAATACAGAGCCCGATTTAGTGAAAATGGAACTAGATTGCTATTGGGCTAGCTTTGCAGAACATGATCCGATAAAAATCATTCGAAAATATAAAAATCGAGTCGTGTCACTTCATATTAAAGATATGAAAATTGTAAACGGTAGAAAGACAGGAACAGAAGTTGGGAGAGGTCTCTTTGATTTTGCATCCCTTATTAACGACGCAAGAGAATTTGGTGTTGAGTGGTACACAGTGGAGCAAGAAGAATTTGAAGGTGATCAATATGAAAGTCTTGCGATTAATGTAGATAATCTTAAACATTTATTAGCGGAGGCATCGATGAAATGACAAAAGTAACTCCTCGTTGGGAATATCCAAGGCCAGGCTTCACGCGAAGCGAATGGCTAAATCTTAACGGACATTGG
Source organism: Neobacillus sp. C211 (assembly GCF_051842875.1). Classification (NCBI taxonomy): domain Bacteria; kingdom Bacillati; phylum Bacillota; class Bacilli; order Caryophanales; family Bacillaceae; genus Neobacillus; species Neobacillus sp. C211. The sequence goes on along the minus strand of NZ_JBPXRO010000020.1, from coordinate 51,276 downwards.
AATTTTGAATTTGATGATAACAATAGCGGGTTGAGAGAAGAATGGTATTTAAATCACGATTATTCACAAAAAATTACCGTTCCATATGCATTTCAATCAAAATTAAGTGGAATTGAAATAAAAGAATTCCATGATGTTGTTTGGTATGAACGTTGCTTTACCATTCCAGAAGCATGGCAGGATAAAAAGATTCATCTGCATTTTGGAGCGGTTGATTACCAAGCAACCGTCTGGGTTAACGGAAGATTTGTTCGGTCCCATGAGGGTGGACATACATCGTTTTATGCTGACATAACCGATGCTCTTTTAAATGGAGAAAATAGTGTAGTGGTCAGAGCAGAGGATCGTTCGACTGATTTGGAACAGCCGCGTGGAAAACAATACTGGGAACAGGAATCGGGCGGGATCTTCTACACCAGAACTACAGGCATTTGGCAGACAGTATGGCTTGAACCGGTAAGTCTAGCCTACCTTGAGCGAGTAAAAATTACACCAAATATTGATTCTGGTGAAGTAGCGATAGAATACCTAGTTCAAAATAGGACGGAAAAACAAGAACTCGAAGTAGAAATTTCTTATGATGGCCAAATGATTGCCAATGAAAAAATCCCAGTCCATCCTGTTCAGCGGAAAAATCAGCACAGTGTTTCTCTTAAAGATTTTGCAAACGGCGAAGGAAAGCTATGGAGCCCAGAAACTCCAAACCTTTATCAAGTAAATTTCTATCTAAAAGAAGATGATGTCCTTTTAGATAAAGTACAAAGCTATTTTGGGATGAGAAAAATAACGATACATGATGGAAAAATCGAGCTCAATAATAAGCCATATTATATGAAGCTTGTACTTGATCAGGGGTATTATCCTGAAGGCCTGCTGACAGCCCCAACGGATGAAGATTTAAAAAGAGACATTGCGTTAACGAAGGAAATGGGCTTTAATGGGGTTCGAAAACATCAAAAGGTTGAGGAACCGCGGTACTTATACTGGGCTGACCAACTAGGGCTGCTAGTCTGGGGTGAAATGGCAAACAGTCATACATTTACAGATCAGTCAGTAAAAAGAATGACATCGGAATGGCAGGAAGCGATTGAACGGGATTATAACCATCCGTCAATCGTTGCCTGGGTACCGTTAAATGAGAGCTGGGGAGTGCCGCGATTAAAACGGGATCCACGCCAGGCCAATCATTTAGTAAGTATGTATTATTTGACAAAATCCATTGATTCCTCCCGTTTAGTGATTTCAAATGATGGCTGGGAGCATACGATTTCAGATATCCTCACAATCCATGACTATGCAGGCGAAAAGAAGGTTTTAACGGAACGTTATTCAGAACTTGAGAATGTCTTAAAGTTTACTCCAGCAGATCGGTCATTATATGTAAAAGGTTTTCAATATCATGATGAACCTATTATGGTGACGGAGTTTGGTGGAATCGCCTATAAGAAAAGCGAATGGCAGGGGTGGGGCTATACCTCTGCATCGAACGATGATGATTTTATTGAACGCTACTATCATGTTGTTTCTAGTTTACTAGAGTCACCACTTGTACAGGGATTCTGTTATACCCAAATCACAGACGTCGAGCAAGAAATTAATGGACTTTTAACCTATGACCGCAAGCCAAAGGTTGACCTAAACATTATTCGTGAAATTAATGAGGGTAAAAAGCTAACCTTTATTGAAAAAGAATGACAGGAGTGATTAGTTTGTATTTTACAGTTGAAAAAATCGAGAAAAATTTAGCAGAATTGAAGGAGTATATATACAAAGAAACAAAAGAAATTCCAGCTTTTCAATATAAAGAATGGGAATTTGGTGAAGAGGATAAATACGCCTATACACCTGATTTTGATGACCGAAACTGGAAGAACTTCCAGATTGGAGATGCTTGGGGTGGCTATGATAAATCTGCTTGGTTCCGAACAACGGTTTCAATACCAAAAGAATGGAAGAATGAACGATTAGTATTACACTTTTTAGTAGGCCCGCGTGACGGTGGTGGATCAACTGCAGAATCATTATTATACGTTAATGGCACTCCACTGCAAGGCATTGATGTCTGGCACGAAGAGGCATGGCTGCCGCCAGAGTTTCTGCAAAATGATAAGATTCACATTGCCATAAAAGCATGGAGCGGTGTATTAAATCCTCCTGACCGCCGAAGATTTAAAACAGCAAGGCTTGCCTGTGTGGATGTACCAACCGAAAAATACTACTATTTAGCTTACACACTAGCAAATACAGTAAAAGTTCTTGATGAAAATGACTTAAGAAGAACAAAGATGCTTCAATTATTAAATGAATCTATTTTAAAAATTGATTTCTTAAAACCCGGTTCAGAATTCTTTTATCAATCCATCCATGAAGCATATAAATTCCTTAAATCAAAGGTCGATCAATTTGGGGAAATGGATGAATTAAAACCTTTAGTAACCGCACTTGGCCATTCACATATTGACATGGCATGGTTATGGCGTTTAGTTCATTCCCGTGAAAAAGCATCGCGGACATTTTCAACGGTATTACATTTAATGCGCCAATATCCTGATTACAGATACATCCATACATCCCCGCAATTATACAAATATTTAAAAGAAGACTATCCTGAAATATTTGAGAAAGTAAAAGACAAGATAGCAACTGGTGAATGGGAAATTACGGGTGGTATGTGGATTGAGCCTGACACAAATGTCCCAAATGGAGAGTCGTTAATTCGCCAAATCCAGTTTGGGAAACGGTTTATGAAAGAAGAGTTTGGAGTGGATACAAGGGTTGTGTGGCTTCCAGATGTGTTTGGATATTCATGGGCACTGCCGCAAATTATGAAAAAGAGTGGAATTGACTCTTTTATGACTACAAAAATTAGTTGGAGCCAATATAATAGATTCCCATTTGATACGTTTAATTGGCGCGGCATCGATGGAACCGAAATGTTCACGCATTTTATTACGACTCCTGAAGAGGGAGCAAAGCAGTACACATATAACGGCATGGTTGAACCGGCCAGTGTGAAAGGGATTTGGGATGCCTACCAGCAGAAGGAAGTAAATGATGAGCTATTACTTGCTTTTGGCTGGGGGGATGGCGGCGGAGGACCAACAAAAGACATGATTGAATCGGCTGAGGCCATGAAAAATCTACCGGGGCTTCCAAGAGTCCAAATGGATAAGGCAGAACCCTATTTTGAACGGTTAAGAGACCGTGTGAAAGATAAAACCTTACCAGTTTGGGATGGGGAATTATATTTAGAGTACCACCGGGGGACCTATACATCTCAAGCAGCGTTAAAACGGGCAAATCGTAAAGCGGAATTTATCTATCATAATGCTGAATGGCTCAGTGTGCTGTCTGATCAATTAACAGCTCAGTCAAATTATCCACATGCTACTTTAAATGAAGGCTGGGAAATGTTACTCCTTAATCAATTCCATGACATCTTGCCGGGTTCATCGATTCGCCAAGTAAATGAGGATGCACGCAGGGATTATGCTGCTGTGCAAAATATTGGAGAAAAGGTTATTAATGAAGCGAAAAGTTCCATTGAACAAAACATTCAAATGGAGCAGGACGGCATAATTGTTTATAATTCACTTTCATATCAACGGGACGGTTTCATTGAAGTGCCTGTGTCGCCAATTTTTACGGAGACAACCACCATTGTTGATGAAGAAGGAAATACTTTCCCAGCACAAGTAATCCAAGAAGAGAATACCAAAAAGGTGTTAATACAAGCTAAAAACGTCCCAGCATTAGGATATAAAACCTTTAGACTAAGTAACAGTTCAGTATTACAGTCCAGTCTTGTTGTGAAGAAAGATTATATTGAAAATGATTTTTATCAAATTCGTTTCAATGAAAAGGGTCAGATTACTTCTTTATTTGATAAGTGTTATGCCAGAGAAGTCCTTGCTGAAGGGGCAAGGGGGAACGTCCTACAGACATTTGAAGATAAACCGATGAATTTTGATGCTTGGGATATTGACCTCTATTACCAAGAAAAAATGCGTGAGGTTGATCGTTTAGCATCAGTAGAGGTGCATGAAGAAGGTCCAATTCGCGGAAGCTTAAAATTCATCTGGGAATTCTATGATTCTACGATCACACAATATATCAGCGTTTATAAAAATTCACCAAGAATTGATTTCCGCACAGTGGTGGATTGGCAGGAGAAACAGACCTTATTAAAAGTCGCGTTCCCTGTGAATATTCGTTCAACAAAAGCAACCTATGATATCCAGTTTGGGAATATTGAACGCCCAACTCATTGGAACACAAGCTGGGACCATGCCCGCTTTGAAGTGGTCGGCCACAAATGGGTGGACATGTCCGAAGGGAACTTTGGGGTGAGTTTATTAAATGACTGTAAATATGGTCACGATGTCAAAGACAATGTTTTACGCTTAACATTAATCAAATCTGCAATTAGCCCTGACGAGACAGCTGATCGAGGCATTCATGAATTTACGTATAGCTTAGTGCCGCATAAAGGGGACTGGCGCGAGGGAAATATTGTTAAAGAAGCCTACAATTTAAATGTTCCATTATTAGCAGGTGAACTTAAAGCTAATCAGAATGGAAGCTTACCAGCAACAAATCAATTTGCAGAAATTGATAATGATAATGTTCTATTAGAAACGGTCAAAAAAGCAGAAGTCGATGATGCAATCATCGTACGTTTCTATGAATATAAGCACTATAGAAATCAAACAAATGTCTCCTTTGCAAAACCAATTAAGAAAGCGGTCGAATGCAACTTAATAGAAGAAGAAGAAAAGGAAGCGGACTATCAGAATCAAACCCTTACTTTCTCTGTCTCTCCATATGAAATTAAGACATTTAAAATCTGGTTCTAACGATATAAGCGGAATTCATAGCACTAAATAATAGAATGGAGAGCAAGATGATAGATGTTAGATTACTAAAATCGGAGTTCGAGTACGAACAAGCGATACGATTAGCGGACAAAGTGTTCCGGGATGAGGAGCATAAATCGATGGGGGAAGCCTTCCCCCAAGTATTTTCACGTGAACTAAATCAATCCTATGGCGCTTTTATAAATGATGAACTGGTTTCCTATATTGGCTTAGTGCCTTCTATCATCCATCTAGGAGATGCGGAGATTCAAGCCTATTCGATTGGAGCTGTTTGTACACACCCGAATCATCGTAAGAAAGGTTATGCCAGCTTGCTTTTAGATAAGATTTTGACCCATGTTCAGAGATCTGAAGCATCTATCTTGTTTGTATCCGGCAATTTACCAATGTATCTAAAAGCAGGCTGTTCTTACTACGGCAAATTAAACAAATACGAAATAAATAAGGGAGATTTACTAGGTACTGAAGGCTACTTAGTTAGGGAATTATCCCCGTTTGATTGGTTTTATTTACGAAAATTACTTCATGCTCGTCCTGTTTATGTTGAACAAAGTATTTATGATTTTTCCGTCCTATATAAGGCAGCTGGATTTGCTAGTATTCATAAGATGAAACACAAGATATTAGTTGCTGAATCTGAAAATGCAATAAAGGGATTTGTAGTTTTGGCGGTTCCTAATTCTTCGTTAGGTTCTGGTGATCAGCTAGCGCGAGTCATTGAATGGGGCGGGGAACCGCAAGCGATCCAAACCATTTTAGTGAATTCTTTCCAGTGTGGAATAAAATCACTAAAATGTTCATTTCCTATGCATGAAAAAGAGATTAACAAACTACTAAACTCTTTAGAAAAAACAGATGCTCCGTACCCAGGGACGATTAAAATTACTAACCTGGATTTGTTGTTAAATCAAGCAGAGCCTTTCTTCCGTGGAAAAGTCAAAATAGTAGATGTGGATAACAGCAGCAAAAAACTAATTTTTAATCAAAAGTCAATCATCTTAGATAACATTTCCTTAGAAAAGTTAATCCTTCAAGGAGATCCAAAGCTAGACGGTTATTTAAACGATATTTTTCCGATACCGCTTCCATTCCCTGAAGGCTTAAATTATGTATAGATATTGAAAGAAGTAAAAATGAGTAATATTAAACCATAAAAAAGGGGGGAGTAAATCATGGATACTATTTTAATTCGTAACGTTCGTTTCTTATCTGATGCTGAACCGAAGCTTCGATGCCTCCTTATTCGGAATGGACAAATAGAATCAGTCCATAATGATGAGGAATCCTTTGTAATTAAAGCTGATACCGTTATCTATGGAGATGGGCAAATCCTTATCCCTGGAATGATCGATGTACATATACATGGAGCAGAAGGGTTTGACATGATGGACGGCACCATCCAAAGTGTGGAAGCCGTTTCCAGAGCCTGCGCTCGAACAGGATGTACGTCGTTCTTAGCTACATCTGTATCATCCACATTAGATGACCTTCTAAAAATGATTAAAAATGTAAAAGAGGTAGCAGGTAAAGAACCTGGGGCTCAGCTAATTGGCCTCCACATAGAAGGGCCATATCTAAATGTGAAACGGAAAGGGATGCAAAACGAGCGCTATTTGAGGCATCCTGATCTGGATGAAATAAAATCGATTATAGAGACTTCCGGTTCGCTCCTCAAAATGGTGACATTGGCACCAGAGTTACCTGGTGGTCTTGAAATGATCCGTTTTTTAAAGGGAAAAGGAATCATTGCGGCGATTGCTCATTCTGACGCAACCTACCAAGAGGCAAAACTAGCATTTCAGAGTGGTGCCAGCCATGTTACCCATTGTTTTAATGGAATGCGGCCCATTCATCATCGTGACCCAGGGGTGGTCATCGCTGCATTCGAGGAAAGCTCCGTTAGTGTACAAGCTATAGTGGATGATGTACATCTTCACCCAGCGATCGTAAGGCTGATCTATCGGGAAAAAGGAGCAGATAAAATGGTCCTCATTACAGATGCTCTTCAGGCAATGGGTATGGGTGATGGAACTTATTTATTCGGTGGGCATGAAGTTAAGGTGAGTGATGGGGTTGCAAAATTAACTGACGGTACACTTGCATCAAGCACTGTTACAATGAATGAAGCATTACAGAAAGCGGTTCAGTCGGGAATCCCTTTAAAAGACGCTGTTTTAATGGCAACACAGACACCGGCAGATATACTGGGCATGCCAAATAAAGGCCGGATTGAACCCGGCGCAGACGCGGATTTAGTTCTTTTGAATGACCAATTCGAGGTACTGTGGACAATTGTAAATGGGATAATAGTATATAGTCGGTCCTAAGCTATGGTTTCTCAATACAAAAGGCATGAATCCATCTAAATGGATTCATGCTTTTAATTTAAGTAAGAAAACTCCGTAAATAGTTTATTGATCGTTGAACATCCTCACCCATCGTCCGACAAGGCTGAATACTTTCAGGATGCCATAGTTCGAGTGCCAGCCAGCCGTTATAGTGAATTGACGCTGCTGAAGCCATAAGGACGGAGAAATCAATATCTCCTTCAAGCAGGTCTTCGGATGGCACGTTCCCCTGTTGATTACGTAAATGAAAGGCGTGAATTCGATCAGGATAGGTATTAACCCACTCAATTGGATTGCACCCAGATACATGGGCCCAACTGGTATCAACGCAAAGTCCTACAGAATGATCTGCATATTGGATGACCGATCGCAGGTCTCCTACGGCATTGTGGTTGTCAGCGGCATGATTATGCAAGCAAACCTTTAACCCCAATGGGGCAACAAGTTCAGAAATACGAGATAAGTTTTCACCTTGCTGCTTAAAATGATCCTCCGACTTGGCAATGACATGTTTCCAATTGAGTGGATCAGCATTTAACAGCAAATCAGAACCTTCAGCTGTGGCTAAGCGTTCAGCATATGGCAGCACAGATTGCTCCACTTCAAGATCGTTGAATGGAACATGTAAAGGGAGACCAATATAGGAGGCTGAAATGGCCAATCCATAGGAACGTGCTAATTTAAGTTTTTCAGTATCCGCATCGATTTCTACAGCATCTAGCCCGGCTTCCGCACAAGCATGGAATAGCTCCTCCCATTCAGGTTTTTTGCCGTCCCTTTTCCAACGCTCAACCCAGCCATACATATTTGATGAAACTCCTTGAATGTTCAAATAATTACTCCCTTCTGAACTAGGTCGATCGTTTGTTTTTCACTTATTTTTGCGGCAGTATATAGAGAGGTTATGCATTGAAAGTTATTTAGAACTTGTTGATTCACGTTAGCGTGTGAGTCTAGGCCTCTCACTTGCCGGTAAAAGTGAAGAAGCGGGTTATCAAAAATGGTGAACTCACTCCGTGGACCAGTTTTAACCTGCTCTTCAACAATTTGTCCCTGCTTATCGTATCGACTAAAGACAGGCTGGCGTGAATCAAAGGGAGTCCATTTAACTGAGCCTAGTGTCCCTTCGATTTCCGCCCTTACGTACTCCTCACCATGAGCACATGAAGCACGTTCGTAATGAACATGGACCGGATGGTTATCGCAGATGTACGTCATGGATGCCCCAACATGTGTTTCAACATCAAATGGTGTATCGGTGGGGTCAATTTCTGTAATTGGTTTAGCCATCCAAGCAGAATTTACTTCTATTACATTCGGATTAAGTATGTCGTTCAACGTGGCAAAGTCGTAAGGCCCCCAATCCATTAGGACACCTCCGCCACTTTGGGTTGAATCAAGGAACCAGCGGCTGGCAGGTTGATATTCAATCCCGGAACGACTTCGTTCCCATTTGTTTACAAAGGTAACATGATAAATGTCCCCAAGACGGCCAGAGCGAATGAATTCTTTGACTGCTTCCATGTGCGGCATACCTTTAAAACGGACGCTGCAGCATCCTAATAACCGATCATGCTTTTCCGCGAGCTGAACCATCTCTTCGGCTTGTGACAAATTCATAGCAAGAGGTTTCTCGCATAGGACATGACGACCAGACTCGAGTGCCAACTTTGTTGGATCTAAATGTGCCAATGGGGGGGTACTGACGATTACGATATCATCCTCTTTTGCTGTTTCAAAATTGAGCATTTCTCCAATATCAGTAAAACCAATGGCATCAGGGAACTGATTACAAAAAGCAGCTAGTGCATTAGGATTTGTATCGGCCACTCTCAATTTAATCGATTCTGAAAGTTTACTAGCTGCTTCTGCATGTGTACGGCCGATAACGCCCGCACCAATTATATATAGTCTCAAAATTCTCACCTCTGTTATCAATAATAGTTAAACTCTACCACATTCAAAAAATTAGATTCTCCTCAAAATTAGATTAAAACTCATCATTTTGTACAATGGAAAATTTGATAAAATAGATTAGGGGGTGAAAAAATGTACGTAGAACATTTACATTTGCAGCGATCGTTTGCATTTTGCCGAGTCTGGGGCTCAGATGAAGAGCATGATTTGCATGTTCATGATTGTTTAGAAATTGGAATTGTGCTTAAAAACGAGCTGGAATATAGGTTCAATGATCATACCTACCTCGGCCAGCCAGGAGATGTGTTCCTCTGCCGTCCTTTTGAGCCGCACTGGAGTTTTTCTAAGCCTGATAAACCGTTTGAATGTATTCTAGTTCTGTTCACACCCTCTGCTGTACATAAAATTCCAGATGGAAATCAGTTACTTAAGCCCTTCTATACTGCGCAAGGTGTACAGCCTTTAATACCTGCTCACACGATTTACGCAAAAGCAATAAGAAAGGCTGCGACTTTAGCGATGGAAGCTCAGGAGCAAATGACAGATACTTGGACGACTCATCAATTCATGTATTTTATTGATATTTTGTTACAGGTGAATCAGTTTGTTAAAGAAACTTCTTCTACGAATAACCTTAAGTTACCACCTTCTGAAATAGTTGAAGCCGTGGGATACATGCTTGATCATTACCACGAGCCTTTAGATATCGAAAAACTGTCGTGGCAGGTCGGGTTGGGGAGAACGATGTTTTTTAAAGAGTTCCGTCTGTTGACAGGACTGACTCCTAATGAGTTTCTCAACCGATTGCGGATACAAAGTGCAAGTGATTTACTTCGTTCTACGAATAAAAGTATGATCGATCTCGCCTTTGCAAGCGGATTTCAGTCATTAAGTGCCTTCAACAAGCAATTTAAAGGGTATATAGGGCTATCTCCCCGTGAGTATAGAAAAAAGAACGATATGTAAACGTAAATAACAACTATAAATAGAACAGTTTCGAAAATGGGGTATCGTTTTTTAGATACTCCATTTTTAATTTTAAATAATATTACACTATTAATATAAGATTGAAACTTCAACACCAACTATAGGCCTATTATTCTTTTGTCCATACATATAAGAGAAGTAACGATAATAATATGATTTATGTTTAATGCAGATTCGGAAGGAGGAAGTAGATCATGCAAAGCATACGTTGGTTGTGGGAGTATATAAGGAGCTTTAGGATCAGATTATTTAGCGGTCTTTTTCTGGCGTTACTTGTTTCTGTATTAAATATGCTGAATCCATATTTTGCAGGAAAAATCGTCGATAAGGTTATCTATGGTCATCAAGATGGTTTGTTATGGCCCGTTTTGGGGGCCATGATTGGGATAACTGTGATCAAAACGGTTATACGATATAATTATCAACTAATCTTCGAACGGGTTTCACAAAGTGCTATATTCAAAATTAGAGATCAGTTGTATGATCGGCTTCACCAATTAGATTTTAGTTTTTTCGATCGCACAAAAACAGGAGATATTATGGCTCGAATGACCGGGGATCTGGAAGCCGTTAGGCATTTTACCTCCTGGGTTATTTATATGATCTTTGAAAATCTTACCATTTTAATTTTTGCTATTGGGTTTATGTTCTATATTCATCCCCCGTTAGCTTTAGCTATGCTTGTGGTGACACCACTTATTGGTTATTTTGCTGGTCGTTTATCCTTTACTGTCAAACCCACTTTTTCTGCAATCAGAGGACAATTTGCAAGGTTAAATTCAGTCGTGCAGGAAAACATTAGCGGAAATCGAGTGGTAAAGGCTTTTGCAAAGGAAGACTACGAAATTGAGAAGTTTTCAGGAGAAAATGAGGCATTCAAGGAAAAGAATCTTGCCTCCGCAAGAGTTTGGGAAAAATATTTACCAGTGCTCGATTCATTAGCAGGAGTATTAACAGTTGTGATGATCTTAGTTGGAGGCAGTATGGTAATTAATCGTTCTCTTTCATTGGGTGAATTAGTAACGTTTAATTCCTTAATTTGGGCATTAAATAATCCGATGCGTATGGCTGGATGGTTAATCAATGATGTTCAAAGGTTTATTGCTTCAGCTGAAAAAGTAGAAGATTTGTTAAATACAAGACCTGAGATAACCAATGAAGTAAAAAGCTTCAATGTGAAACACTTCAAGGGGGTAGTGGATTTCAATAATGTTTCCTTTAGCTATGGTGACGAACCTATTTTGAAGGATATCTGCTTTAAAGTCCTGCCGGGACAAACGGTGGGCATTATCGGACCAACTGGTGCAGGTAAATCAACATTAGTAAATCTTCTCAGCAGATTTTATGATGTGACCAGCGGGGGGATAAGGGTGGATGGACTCAATGTAAAGGATTGGGATATTCATAAATTGAGAGATAGTATGGCCATGGTTATGCAGGATATATTTCTTTTTTCGGATACCATTGAAGGAAATATTGCGTATGGGAATCCAGAGGCATCCTTTGAAGTAGTTCAATCTGCGGCCAAAATGGCAGAGGCCCACGATTTTATTTCCAAGCTTCCAGATGGTTACGATACCATTATAGGGGAACGAGGAGTAGGTCTTTCAGGCGGTCAAAGGCAAAGGATTGCTCTAGCACGGGCGATTCTAAAAAATCCATCCATTCTCATCCTAGACGATACAACATCAGCTGTTGATATGGAAACGGAGCTGAGAATCCAACGAACATTAAAGTCGATGTTAAAGGAGAAAACCTGTTTTATTATTGCCCATCGGATTTCTTCTGTAAAAGAGGCAGATTTAATTCTGGTAATGGAAAATGGCACGATTATTGAAAGAGGAAAGCATAAAGAGCTGCTTGCAAAAAAAGGATATTATTATAAAGTGTTTAGAAACCAAAATGGGAATTTTGATGGTCAGCACGATGGTGAGGATGTGATCTATCTCAATGGCGCGCAATAAATTTGATGTGGATGAAGAGTTGGAATCACCTTTCAGTTTTATTCATCTTAAGAGGATGTTGGTTTATTTAAAACCCTACAGAAAAAAAATACTTTTAACTGTTTTTATCATGTTAATTGCCAGTGGCGCAAATTTAATCGGGCCCTATTTGATTAAAAAAGCTATTGATGAGGAAATTCCTAGCAAAGATGTTGGAGGTTTATGGGTTCTTGCCGGAATTTACTTAATCGCCCTCGTTATTACCGGGATTTGTATGAAATATAAGATTAGAATGATGTCTCAGATTGGCCAGAGTGTCATTCTCCAGATTAGAAAAGACTTGTTTACACATTTACAAAGGCTATCATTCTCATTTTATGACAGTAGGCCGCATGGGAAGATTTTAGTGAGAGTGGTCAACTATGTAAACTCCTTAAGTGATTTATTATCGAATGGCTTAATTAACTTGATTACGGACCTTTTCAGCCTTTTCGTTATTCTAGGTTTTATGTTAGCCATTGACGTAAAGTTAACTCTTATGGCAATGCTTGGTTTCCCAATTCTTGCTGCGGTCATCCTGCTTATTAAAAATGCCCAGCGAAAAGCATGGCAAAATTTAAGTAACAAGCAATCCAATATGAATGCATATATTCATGAAAGTATCAACGGCATCAAAGTGACCCAAGCATTTACGAGGGAAGAAGAAAATAAACGCATTTTTAGTGAAGTATCTGAAAGCTATCGAAGCTCGTGGATGAAGGCGGTACGAATTCAATTCTTGCTTTGGCCTTCGATTGAAAATATATCAGTCCTCACGACATCTTTAATATATGTTGTCGGTATATCTCTTATAGGTGATGGTGTAACAGTTGGGGCTTTAGTTGCTTTTGTTGGGTATATAGGGATGTTTTGGGCACCAATTGCGAATATCGGGAATTTTTACAATGCAATCATTAATGCGACCGCATATTTGGAAAGAATTTTTGAAATGATGGATGAACAACCGACAGTAAAAAATTGTCCCAATGCTGGAGAACTTCCTTTAATCAAAGGAAAAGTGGAGTTTCAAGATGTTATTTTTGGATATGATGAAGGGGGAGACATCCTTAATAACATTAATTTCAGCGTAAATCCTGGTGAAACCATTGCTCTTGTCGGTGCAACAGGATCGGGGAAGACAACGATCGTCAGTTTGCTTAGCCGTTTTTACGATGTGAACAGAGGGCGAATTGAAATCGATGGTGTTGATATTAACACGGTTACCATCCCATCCCTTAGGAAGCAAATGGGTGTCATGCTTCAAGACCCGTTTATTTTTTCTGGTACGATAATGGATAATATCCGTTATGGACGGCTTGATGCTACGGACGAAGAAGTGATTGAAGCGGCGAAAGCGGTGCAGGCTCACCCGTTTATTAGCGGGTTGTCAGATGGATATCAAACAGAGGTCAACGAAAGAGGTACAAGACTTTCGACTGGGCAGAGACAGCTGATCTCCTTTGCCCGTGCACTGTTAGCCAATCCGAAAATACTAATCCTCGATGAGGCTACCTCATCGATTGACACGGAAACCGAGCTTGCATTACAAAAGGGACTTGAGACTTTACTGGCGGGCAGAACATCCTTTATTATTGCTCATCGTCTTTCTACTATTCAAAATGCAACCCGTATTCTTGTTATTGATAAAGGTAGAATCATAGAGGATGGATCCCATAAAGAATTAATGAGTCGCAAGAGTTACTATTGGAAACTGCATCAATCACAGCATAAATCTTTAGAAGTGGGATAAATAGTCAGATAAAGAGAACTGTACTTAAGATAGTGCAGTTCTCTTTTTTACTTATTACATAAAAGAAAATCCTTTTATTTGCATTATTCAATAGGATAAGTGATATTTATACTATCTAGAATTAAAAGTTCTATTCTTACCTTAATATATAAAGGAGATTATCATGGCAAAAAACAAAAACAATAAGAAAAATCAAGCAAAATCATCGTCAACTACATTCACCTTTTGGGTCGTCGGATTGGTAGCGGTTTTCATTTTGGCTTTCATTTTCTTAGGAAATCATTCAAAAAAACAAGAAGAAACAAAAGGAACTGAAATTGATTATAGCAATCAGCCATTCCTTGGAGAGAAATCAGCACCCGTCTCGATTATAGAATTTGGCGATTATAAATGCCCTAATTGTAAAAATTTTGACAAGAATGTGGTACCAATTATCCAACAGGAATTGGTTAATACCGGAAAGGCAAAATTTTATTTCATGAATGATTCGTTCATCAATGTGGACTCTACCCGTTCAGCTAAGTTTGCTGAATCAGTTTTTCAAGAGCTTGGTAATGAAACGTTTTGGAAATTCCATGACCTATTATTCGAAAAGCAGCCTGAAGATACCAAATATGAGAAAGTGGATCTTTTTACTGAAGACTTCCTAGTTGATACATTGAAGGAAGTAGCTAGCGATAGTGACGTCGATAAGGTTGTGAAAAACTTCCAGGACAAGAAGTCTGATAAGGCTTGGGATAAGGATATGGATTACGCTGTAAAACTAGGTGTTACAGGAACCCCAACTATTTTTGTTAATGGAGAAAAGTTCGAGGGACAAACCATTGATGACTTAAAAGAAATGGTAGCGAAAGCCGCAAAAGGTGAATAGAATGAATAAATCCTTACTTCTCTCCTGGATTGCTGCCATCATAGCTACACTTGGCAGTTTATATTTTAGTGAGGTTATGCATTTCATTCCTTGTACACTTTGCTGGTACCAAAGGATCTTTATGTACCCGCTGGCAATCATCTTAGGGGTTGCCGTCTACCGGGATGATAAAGGAATATTTAGATATGCGCTGCCATTGTCAATTATCGGGATGCTGATCGCAGGATACCATACGTTATTACAAAAAATCCCCTATTTACAACAGTTTGAAATGTGTACAAGCGGAGTGCCTTGCTCAAAGGATTATATTAACTGGCTTGGCTTTATTACCATTCCGTTATTAGCATTGATTGCTTTTACGATTATTACTGTAAGCTTAATTATTTTAGCTCGCAGCAAAAAGTAGATCCTTACATCCATAAAAAAGAGCGGTGAAACCAATGGTTTCCCGCTCTTTTCTGCTTTAGAGCTTCTAAAGTGTCTACTCAATTAGTACATAAAAGATGCTCCAACAATGATCAATAAAATAAACAACACAACAATTAACGCGAAGTTGTTACTTCCGCCATGTCCCATAGAAATCACCTCCCTCAGCTGTTTAATAACAATGTATGCATGAAGCATTGCTAGTGAAATGGACAAACGTTGACTATTAGAAAAAGGAATGAAATTCATACTTCAAGAGGTCATAAAATCGACATATGTATAATCTGTGAAGGGTATTGTTGGTAACAAGTCGAAAAGGTTCGAGAAAATTGCCAAAGAAATTTTTGAAAAAACAGAGACAGACATCGAAGACGATGGGGAAAAAGAATAAGTTGTAAGTTTGGAAGAAAACCACGCAGGCTTGTCCCGTGGAGTTGTCAATGAAAGGTGAGGAAAAGGATGCGTGAGATGATACGCTTACTATTCAACAAGAGGTTTCGAAAAACGTTTTTTATGTTTATGTGCTTTTTTATTCAGTTTTGGTGGCTAGGAAAAACAAAGAAATTTTTACATAAAGAAATCTTATGTTATCAATGGAGTTGTTAAAGAAACAATTCTAGTCTAATTATAGCGGGTAAAAAAAGACGGCAGCTGCCGTCTTTTTTTGAAAGATTAACTATATTGGGGACGAAGTTTCGTGCGTTTATTGACGTGCTGCTCAGCACTTAAAGCCGCAATCGCCCCATCCGCTGCTGAAATAACTGCTTGTTTAATTGGTGTTCTTCTAGCGTCACCGCCCGCAAAGACGCCGTCAACATTGGTACGCAGGTACTCATCTACGATCACATAGCCTTCTTCATCGCGCATAACAGCACCTTTTAAGAAGTCTGTTCCTGGCATCATCCCGCCGAGGTATAAGAAAATTCCATCGACATCCCATACCTGTTCTTCCTTTTTATCAGTAAGGACGACAATTTTCTCAACACTATCAGTCCCAATAATTTCTCTTACACGGTGACGCTTATAAATTTCAACTTTTGAGTTATTTTCTAATTGAGAAAGATCCACGTCCCCTTTTAGTTCAGTTGGAATTAACAATTTCACTGTTTTACAATACTTGGCCAATGTCTCGGCCTCGTGGATCGCTTCATCATTATCTCCAACAACCGCGACAACTCGGTCTTGATAAAAGGCGGCATCGCAGGTTGAACAATAGCTTACACCCCGTCCAGTAAATTCCTCTTCGCCTTTAATCTTGCCAGAAGGAGCTTTTGCGCCAACGCCAATGAAGACACTTTTAGCTTTGATGGTACCTTCAGCTAATTCAATTTTTTTGATTTCATCCGAAAAATCAACCGATAGAACGGTGGAACGGATGAAGTCTGCGCCAAAATCCTTTGCTTGTGCTTGCATTCTTGTTAATAGTTCAAGCCCTGTAACTTCTTCGCGCACACCTGGGTAGTTCGCAATTTTATGAGTAATTGCTAGGGTGCCTGCTTTTGGAGCTTTATCAATGACAAGTGTTTTTAATTTCCCACGTGCAGCATAAACAGCAGCAGAAGCACCTGCGGGTCCGCCGCCGATGGTGACAAAATCATATACGTCTTGAAGAATTTTTTCATTAACTGATTGGAAAATAGTATCTGCACTTTCTTCGCTGGTTTCTGGTATTGAATTGCTCACGGCGGGAGCAAAGTCTTCTGATAATCCAAGCAGCTTATTGAATTTTTTCTCTTGAAAGCCAAGGACCAGCTTTCCGTTAATGAGTGTTGCAGGAGTTCCATAAATTTTACGTTCCTTTAATTGATCAAAATATTCCTTATGTATGGAAGCATTTCGCTCTTCATATGCAAAGCCTTGATCTTTTAGGAATGTTTTTACTTTTTCACAATAGGGGCAGCCGGTGCTGCTATAAACGATAATTTCAGGTGTTGACATTTAGGAAACCTCCAATTTGTAAGTATCTTTAATTTAATAATAGTGTAATTACTAAATAAAAGTCAATAGTTTTTAATAATTATTATAAATAACAAAACAGTCCAACAAATTGTTGGACTGTTTGCTTCTCATATGAAAATTAAATGGATCTTCCTAAGAATGCAGTTAGCATCCATACATGTTTCTCAAGCCCCGAATGAATCGCAAGCAGTATGTCTCCTGTTGTTTCATCGTGTTTCTCATCCGCAAAGCTCATGCCTTCTTTAAGTTCACCAATGATAATGGAGAAGTCATTGATGACTGATTCAACCATTTCATCTGCAGTTTCATTACCTGTTGCTTCCTTAATAGATGAAATTTCTAAGTACTCTTTCAGCGTAGCTGCCGGTTTTCCACCGATTGCTAGCAATCGTTCGGCTAATTCGTCAACATGTAGTCCAGCTTCATTATAAAACTCTTCAAATTTGACATGTAAGGTGAAAAATTGTCCACCTTTTACATACCAATGATAGTTATGTAATTTCGTATACAACACAGACCAGTTTGCAATTTGTTTGTTAAGTATGCTGACTAATTGATTTTCCATATAAAATAGCCTCCTTTTTATCCTCTCTTTATTATTACCAAAGTTTGACGTTAAATCCTGTACAAATTAAAGGGATTTGTTGTCAATTTGGTGAAGGTTTTGTGATTTTGACGGTCTTAATAGGCCTTTTTAGTGTTACATTCCTGATACAGGATGTAATAATCGTTCCTAAACTGTCCAAGAGAGTTATTTTTAGGAAATAAATAGATAATGGATATTACTTCCAATTAATAGATGAAAGCCTTCATGCAGGGCGCTATTTAAGCCGTTCGTATGTTACCACTTTTTGGGTAATGAATTGGAATGTTACAACTGTTAGCCTTAATAGTAGAGAAGCGAGTCAAATATTGGAGGTAATAAAATGAATAAATTTAAAAAACTAATGATTGCGACCGGCCTAATCTTATCCATGTCAGCTTTTACATTAAATGGAACAACAGAAGCGGCCACAACTCACACAGTGAAGTATGGTGAGACATACTGGAAATTAGCAAAAGGATTTGGTATTCCTATTAATAGATTAATGAGTGCAAATAATAGTAAGCCACTTATTGCAGGTCAAAATATGACACTACCAAACTCTCTAATTTCAGTAGCAGATAAAGACCTTATGGCACGTCTTGTTCATGCAGAAGCAGTAGGGGAACCCTACAGTGGAAAAGTTGCAGTTGCGGTCGTCATCTTAAACCGAGTAAAGAGCCCCGACTTCCCTAACACAGTCCGTGGAGTCATCAATCAAATTTCAAATGGACATTATGCATTTACTCCTGTAGCAAATGGTCAGATTAATCAGCCTGCTGATGCTGCTTCTAAAAGAGCCGTTAATGAAGCAATAGCATTAATGGGCAAAGGAAATGGTTCTTTATTTTTCTACAATCCAAAAACAGCGGTAAGTAAGTGGATCTATTCACGTCCAGTAACGGTAACGATCGGTAACCACCGTTTCGCGAAATAATTATCTTGTGTAATTCTAGTATGTCATGAACTTAATATTATAATCAGCGAAGCAGTGAATTCCTAAAAATGGATTCACTGCTTTTTTGTTATGCAAATTAGAGTAGGTTATGCAAAATTTCATAATAATAAAAACGAAATTAAAAAGTGCAAACTAGGAGTTTCGGCAGACAAACTCGATTAATCATAGTTGGCACAAAAATTGCAATAATTTTAAATAGTTAGACTTCTTTAGTAAAATGAAAGGAGGAACCTTTCTGAGTTAATTTGTTTTAATTAATTACACCATCTTCGCTTGAAACAAAATGTAAATGCTTACAATTTCTTATTAATAAACAAATATCCGGATATAAAAGGAGAGATGGTTAAATTGGAGAATACGACTCTTAAACGCTCACTTGGGCTATGGGCGATCGTTATGCTCGGATTGGGTTATATGACACCAACCATAGTATTTGATACCTTTGGAATTGTCTCAGAAGAAACAAATGGTGTTGTCCCACTTGCGTACCTTGCAGCATTAGTTGTTATGGTATTTACCGCTATTAGTTATGGAAAAATGGTAAGGGTATTTCCAAGTGCCGGATCGGCCTATACGTATACAAGGGAGACCATGAGCCCGCATTTAGGATTCATAGTCGGCTGGGCAGCGTTACTTGATTATATATTGCTTCCTATGGTAAATGCATTGATTATACGTATCTATATGGTTTCAGTATTTCCTAGTGTTCCAGCCTGGATTTGGGTTGTCGCTTATGTCGCGATCGTCACTGCCATTAATGCATGGAGTATGGGGAAAACATCCAGTTTAAATTCACTGCTCGTTATTTTTGAAGTTGTCTTAATTGCTGCATTTATTGTCCTTGCCTTTGTCCAGCTTTCCAAAGGAATGGGACAAGGAACGATTTTTACAACAGCACCGCTTTTCCATTCCGATATCCACCTCGGAGCAATTTTGACAGGGGCAACCGTAGTTTGCTTCTCATTCATTGGGTTTGATGCAGTAACCATGTATGCAGAGGAAGCGATTGACCAAAAAACGATGCCGAGAGCGATTATGTTGACGGTCTTCATTGGCGGCGCCATTTTTTTCGTTTGTAGTTATTTTGCCCAATCTTTATTTCCAGATGTTTCAGGATTCAAGGTAACCGATGACACTTTACCAGAAATTGGCTTGTTTGTGGGTGGGACACTCTTCAAACTGATTTTCCTTTCAGGTGCTTTTGCAGCAACAGTCGCTTCCGGACTAGCCTCACATGCAAGTGTATCAAGGTTGTTGTATGTTATGGGTCGAAATGGGGTATTGCCTAAAAAGACGTTCGGTTATGTCCATCCCAAATTCCGGACACCTGTTTTTAATGTCATCTTAGTCGGGGTTGTTTCACTGCTTGCGATTGCCCCAAGCCTTGAGTTGATTTCCTCCTTTATTAACTTTGGAGCGTTAATTGCTTTTACATTCGTCAACCTATCAGTCATTGCTCATTTCGTTTTTCGCCAGAAGAGATATAAAACAGGTAAAGATATTTTCTCCTATATAATTATGCCGATCATTGGAGCTGGATTAACGGGAATTTTGTGGGCAAACTTACAATTTGATGCACTCATTGGCGGAATTGTTTGGATCGGAATTGGTGTGATTTATATGCTTTTCCAAACAAGATTCTTTAAAATCAAAATTGCTGATTTAAATATTGATGACGCTGAAAAGACCTCTTCCCTTTAACAAAAAAATTACCTGAGCCAGGCTAATCGCCTGGCTTTTTATTTGTATAGGTGGGTGGTTGGAAGGGTTGGCGGGTAAAAAGAGGAAAGTGACGGGTAAATCAGTAAACGGACGGGTAAATGGAAAAGTTGACGGGTAACTCTGGATTTTAGACGGGTAAATCCTTAAAAATGACGGGTAACAAAGAACCCGCCCCAAAATGTACCGATTAATTTATGAATAATTCACGACAAGTTCACAATTATTGTCGATTTTTGCAGGAATATGGAATTAAAAAAGAGAAATAAGATAAAAAATAGAAAGGACTGATACTTTTGTTTGCTCAAGAAATTTGTATTACCCCACGAATTGAAAAGCTTGAGGCCCTATCCAGAAGACTGAGTACTTTTCATCCGAAATGGCATGATGTGGTGTCAGAATATAAAAGGAGAATGGCTGGATATCAAGGCGAGAAATCTGTGGGCTTTCACTTAAGTATGCTCCCCGACGCAAAATACCTTATTTTTCATGGACTTCGCCTTTTATATAGGCAATACTACTTCCAAATTGATTTCCTTCTACTTTGTTCAGCTTTTGCAATGGATCTAGAGGTTAAAAATATGACTGGAGAGATATCCTTTGAAAAGAATTTTAATCAGACAACTTGCAAAAAAAATGGGACAGAAGAAAGGATGAAAAATCCTGTTTTACAAGCAAAGCTGCAGGCAAGAAAGCTAAAAAATTGGCTGCGGGAGCATAATTGTACCGAAGTCCCCATTCACTATTTTTTTGTAAATAGTAATGATAGGACAATCATAAGAACAGAATCAAGAAATGACCAGATGATTCAACACATTTGTAATAGTGAAGATTTATTAGAGAAAATAGATCAAATAGCAAAATATAATAATACAGACAAGCTAGACAAAAAAGAGTTAAAAAAGATAAAGCGTCTCCTATTAACCAACCACACGCCCGATAACCCTGATATCTTAAAGGCCTTCAATTTATCTCAAAAAGATATCCCTTCCGGTGTCCAATGCCCAGAATGCAGTACCATACCAATGGTTTATAAAAAGGGAAAATGGTGTTGTCCAAAATGTGCAACGCTTTCCAAAACAGCACATATTCAAGCTATTAAGGATTACTTTCTATTAATAAAGCCCTCGATAACAAACGCTGAACTCTGCCAATTTCTTCATATTGACTCCTTAAATATTGGATATAAGATATTAAAATCATTGAATTTGCCCTACACAGGGAAGTTTAAAAATCGGGTATATCATCAACCACCAATTCTTCAGTAGTAAGCTCCTCTGAAATGCCCCTAGCACATTTCCCAACGGACATAATTACATTTATGCAGCAATGAATAATTCAATCATTTTTTCATAGCTCTTATCTCCTTTTCACTAGATTACCGTATAAAAACAGGTATTTATTAGTTGGCACGAAACTTGCTATTACTATAAATAACACTACCAAATAGAGGGGGACGTTTTTATGAAATTGGAGATATTAGCCGAACAAAAAGAACAGCAACTGTTCCATTACTTTTGTTTAATATCAAATAACCATCGGTACGATTTGACGATTGGCTATTCAGAGCAATTCTTTGGGAAAGCGATGGTCACTTCGATTCAGTCTGGGAAAATGGTGTTACTTTGCCAAGAGGACACCTATTCAGACGATCATTGGGCAGAAAGACTGGGAATCCAAGCAGAGGATATCCCTGAATTTCAAGAATTCTTCAGTTTGGTATTACAGACACGGCCTTTTCAAGAGCAGTATTAAACCATAAGGGAGAGGGATGTTTATGTATTATGGTGTAGTTCTTAGCCCTTGTTATGGAAAGGTGGCAAGGATTTCGATTAAGGGCGAGTCAAGAATTTATGAGTGGGAAACCTTATTTATGATCAAAACAGAGTCAGGCAAATTAGAAACGGTTCAGACTAGTTTGAGCGGCGAAGTTGAATCGCTTGAAGTGCAGGAAGGTGATAAAGTTATTCCAGGGATGGTTCTCGCTTATATTAAAGAAGATTTATTTGTTAATGGTAATGATTAATTGCTAGGAAAAGAAGATGGTACGCACATCTTCTTTTTTTTTGCCATATTTAATTTAAAATATGGCAAATAAAATGATAGTATTAAATAGATAAGGTGTTAAGGGGGAAGTAAACGATGTTTTCCGTTGCCAAAGAAAAAGTGAAACCAATTATTTCAGTAGACGTGGATGAAAGTGAAGAAGTTTTTCGATCTACCTTAAATAACCTTAAAGAACCCTTTTTGTTTTTAATAAGACAAAATCACTTATTTGCTTATGTACTGCTTGAAAACCATAAAAAAGAGCATGCTTCGATTGCATCTCTACTTGAACAAGCGAAATCGCTAGATAGCATCTGCCATCTTAGCGAACAAATTTCCTTGCCTGCTTTGTTCCAAATAATTGGCGAACCCTTTGCCATCATTAGAGGTGAGGATGGTATTCCAGCAGGTTATATTCGTAGAGAGGACGTTCTAGCGGAGCTTTTTAAGCAGGAAAATAAAAGTGTCGACTTACTTAAAATTATTCTAACTTCGATTCCGATGGGGATTTTTGTATTGGATAAGGAAAAACAAATTATAAATTATAATGAAGCCGGATTAAAAATGATTCGATCAACAGCAGAAAAGGTTATGAATCTTCCTGCAGGAGAAATTTTTAGCAGTACCCATCTTGATCAGGTATTTACAACCGGTAAGACGCTTCTTAATCATTTGGTCATCAAAAATGAAATCGGGATTCTTGTCGATTATAGCCCCATCTTAAACTATGAGAATGAAGTCGATGGCATCATCATTGTTGCCCAGGATTTGCCTATGGTCGAAGAAATGGCCATGGAAATTGAATATATTAAGGACTTAAATAAGGATCTGCATGCGATTTTGTCTAGTATATATGATGAAATCCTCGTGGTGAATAACAAAGGGGAACTAATCAGGTTCAGTGAAAACATCATTCAAGATTTCTGGAAAGTAGATTTAAAAGAACTGATTGGTAAGAATATTCTCGAACTTGAGGACCAAGGGCTGTTTACACCTTCGGTCACAAGACTTGTTTTAGAAAAAGGAAAAAAGGTCTCTGTTGTTCAAGAAACAAAAGCTGGAAGAAAAATTCTTGCCGTAGGAAATCCTGTCTTAAATGAAAAAAATGAACTCGACCGGATTATCATTGCATCTCGCGATATTACCGAAACTACACGATTAAAAAGTGAACTGCAAGAAATTAAAAAGATATCAGAACAATATAAGAAGGAATTGGACGATTTTAAAAGTAAGGACCGCTTTTTGAAAAAGCTTATTTACTGTAGTCCGAAAATGGAGAAGATTATCAATCAAGCCAAGAAAATTGCTGACTTTTCTTCGACAGTCCTTCTTAACGGGGAATCTGGAGTTGGAAAAGAAGTAATTGCACAGGCGATCCATCAATTAGGCAGACGCTCGACAAAGCCATTTCTTAAATTAAACTGCGGGGCGATCCCAGAAAATTTACTTGAAAGTGAACTATTCGGTTATGCGAAAGGGTCATTTACCGGAGCGGATAAGAATGGAAAAGAAGGATACTTTAAACAGGCTGATGGCGGTATTTTGTTTCTGGACGAAATCGGTGAGATGGCAATCCATCTACAGGTAAAATTGTTACGTGTACTGCAGGAGCAGGAAGTAATTCCGATTGGAACTACAACACCAATAAAGGTGGATGTGCAGATTATCGCTGCCACCAATAAAAAATTAGAGAAAATGGTTGAAGAGGGTACCTTCCGCGAGGATTTGTTTTATCGCTTGAATGTCATTCCGATCCACATTCCGCCATTAAGAGAACGGACGGAGGATATTTCGCTGCTCGCCTTTCATTTCCTTCAGCAATTGAATGAGAAATATGAGCGGAATTATCATCTAACCCCTGATGCTATTAATGTACTAGAGTTTTATCCATGGCCAGGTAACGTCAGGGAACTTCAAAACATTATTGAAAGATTAGTAGTCACTGCCGAACACCCTACGATTGATGCTGAATTCGTCAGCCAATTTTTATCAATCGGCTTGGAACATAAAAAGATGAAACCAGTAATTACAAGGGTCATTCCATTGCAAGAGGCTATTGATCATGTTGAAGAGCAGTTAATTGTGATGGCGATGAATCAATATAAAACGACCACAAAAGCCGCCAAAGCCTTAGGAATCAGCCAGTCATCTGTAAGCAGAAAGTATCAGAAAATATTAACAGAAAAAAATATTAAAATCGAAAATTTATCGACCTTTTAATGAAAAGCTGTTTTAGATCTTGATGATCTGAAGCAGCTTTTTTTATGTCCAGCTCCAGCGCCTTTGGGCTCGGGAGCATAAGCCCCTGGACAAGGCGCTTCCGCTTTTCGATTATGCAAAATAAACTAGGGTTATGCAAAATTGCATAGTTTTTATTCATATATTTTGAAAGAAACCTATTTCGATAGTCAATAGGCGTTGGCACGCTTCTTGCATTAATTCCAGTGAGGGTGGAACTATCCGCTGTTAATGAGTGTTTGGAAAATTGCCCCTGCCTTAGCCGCGGGAAATACAATTGTCTTTAAACCGTCTGAAGTGACACCAGTGACCCCGAAAAAGCTATTTGAAATTTTTGAAGAAGTTGGTTTGCCAAAAGGGGTGGCTAATATGGTAATGGGCGCTGGAGCGGTTGTTGGAAATGAAATCGCTTCCCATCCTGAGGTCGATATGATTTCGTTTACCGGCGGTACGAAAACGGGCAAGCACATTATGAAAACAGCAGCTGAGACGATGAAAAAAGTTTCATTAGAATTAGGCGGTAAATCGCCCAATATCATTTTTGCCGATGCTGATTTTGAAACGGCCGTCGATTATGCCTTATTTGGGATCTTCGCAGGGTCCGGTCAAGTCTGTTCAGCTGGTTCAAGGATCCTTGTCGAAGAAAGCATCTATGATCAATTCGTCCAGCGGTTTGTCGAACGAGCTAAGCAAATTCAAGTAGGACCAGGAAATGTATCTGGAACAGAGATGGGTCCGCTTGTCAGTCAGGGACACTTAGAAAAGGTTCTTTCATATATTGAAATAGGAAAACAAGAAGGTGCGACAGTTGCTTGCGGAGGAAAGCGGATGGTTAGCAACGGGTTAGAAAAAGGTTATTTTGTTGAACCCACCGTTTTTGTCGATGTGGTCCAAGAAATGAGAATTGTCCAAGAGGAAATCTTCGGTCCTGTTGTTGTGATTCAGAAGTTCAAGGACGAAGCGGAAGCTATAAAACTTGCAAATGGTACGGTATATGGGTTAGCCGGTGGTGTGTTTACCAATAATGGTGCAAAGGGCTTGCGGGTCATTAAAAAGCTGCGTGCAGGGATTACTTGGGTAAATTCCTACCATCCTACTTATAACGAAGCACCATGGGGAGGCTATAAGCAAAGTGGGATTGGGCGCAGCCTTGGAACGTTTGGGCTTGAAGAATTTCAAGAAATAAAACAGATTAATATCAATTTACAGGTTGAGCCGGTTGGCTGGTTTTCAAACTAATTTACTACTAGGAGGAATATAAATTATGAGTATCGATTTAGAACGAGAATTAAAAAGTGAGCAAAATAAAAATGTAAGTGAATATATTAATAAGGTTCTAAGTTTAATAGAAAAAGAGGAAATTAACGAAGCAGAAGCAGCTTGGATTACGAAAGAAACCGTTGACGGCTTCCGTGAGAACGTCAACCCAGGCTTCCTAGAATACCGCAAAACAGTTACTGAAGGCGGCCAATTTGCTGCAGTGGAATGGTCTGATAATGGATCATGCTTTAAGGATGTTAATGGTAAGGAATACATTGATTGTCTAGGCGGCTTTGGCATCTATAATGTTGGTCATCGCAACCCTAAGGTGGTTAAGGCGGTAACGGACCAATTAAAACGTCAGGCACTTCATAGTCAGGATTTGCTGGATCCGCTTCGTGCGATGTTAGCAAAAATCTTAGCCGATATCACTCCAGGCAATTTAAAGTATGCCTTTTTTACCAACAGCGGGACAGAAAGTGTGGAAGCAGCCTTAAAGCTCGCGAAAATGTACAGCGAGCGGACAACATTTATTTCTACTACTCGTGCATTTCACGGGAAAAGTTTAGGCTCGTTGTCAGGAACGGCTAAAGGGATGTTCCGTAAACCATTCTTACCGTTAATACCAGGCTTCCGTCATGTGCCGTTTGGCGATATAGACATGATGAGAAAAACGTTTGAAGTCTGTGCTTCCGTTGGAGAAGATGTGGCTGCAGTTCTTTTAGAGCCGATTCAAGGTGAAGGAGGAATCATCCTTCCACCGGAAAATTATTTAAAACAAGTTCGTGAGATCTGTGATCAATATGGCTCCTTACTCATATTTGATGAAGTGCAAACAGGAATGGGCCGAACTGGAAAAATGTTTGCTGCTGAATTGTATGAGGTTGTTCCAGATATTATCTGTCTAGCAAAAGCCTTTGGCGGCGGAGTGATGCCAGCAGGTGCTGTTGTAGCTACAGAAAATGTATTCAGGAGCTGGTTTGATAATCCATTTATGCATACAACAACCTTCGGGGGCAATCCGTTAGCATGTGCGGCTGCGATTGCGACGATTGGGGTGTTAATTGAAGAAAAGTTACCAGAAAGAGCAGCGGAAGTGGGGGCCTATTTCCTTGCAGAACTGAAAAAGGCAGCAGAGGGCCATCAAGATAAGGTTCAGGAAATCCGAGGTCAGGGCTTAATGATTGGAATTGAATTCCATCAAGATGAAATCGGCTACGAAGTTTCAAAAGGAATGTTTGACAGAGGGGTCCTAGTAGCAGGGACTTTGATTAATTCAAAAACTATTCGTATCGAGCCAGCTTTGACCATTAGTTATGATGAGGTAAATAAAGTGGTTAGCACTTTTAAAGATGTATTAGAACATTTAGATGCCTAACGATTTTTAAAAAGGGGGAGCACAGAAGTGGAAAAGAAATATGTTAAGCTCCAAACAGAGATACCTGGGCCGAAGTCTAAGGAAATTTTGGAGCGGAGAAATAAATATGTCCCCAAAGGAATCAGTAATAACTGCCATTCCTTTGTTAAAAAGGCGCAAGGAGCCCTGGTCGAAGATGTGGACGGTAATTGTTATATTGATTTTGCTGGTGCTATTGGAACGATAAATGTTGGCCATTCACATCCAAGAGTGGTTAGAGCTCTTCAAGAACAAGCTAGTCAATTTATCCACACGGGCTTTAATGTGATGATGTATGAATCGTATATAGCACTAGCCGAGCGGCTTTGCCAGCTTGCCCCGGGTGATTTTGACAAGCAGGCTGCTTTTTTTAACAGTGGTGCCGAAGCGGTTGAGAACGCTGTAAAAATTGCCAGGAAATATACAAATCGCCAAGGAATTGTTTCGTTTACAAGAGGGTTCCATGGCCGGACCTTAATGACAATGACAATGACAAGTAAAGTAAAGCCGTACAAATATGGGTTTGGACCATTCGCACCAGAGGTGTACAAGGCGCCATATCCCTATGGGTACCGCCGCCCGGAAGGAATGAATGAGCAGCAATATAGCGCCATGGTTATCGAGCAATTTGAACAGTTTCTTCTGGCAGAAGTCGCCCCTGAAACGATTGCTGCTGTCGTGATGGAACCTGTGCAAGGAGAAGGCGGCTTTATCGTGCCTGATACTGCCTTTGTTAAGCGTGTAAGGGAAATCTGCACCCAGTATGGAATCTTGTTTATTGCCGATGAAATCCAAACCGGGTTCGCGCGGACTGGAAAATACTTTGCCATCGATCATTTTGGAGTCGTCCCTGATTTAATTACGATATCGAAATCAATGGGGGCTGGTGTTCCGATCAGTGGCGTGATTGGCAGGGCGGAAATTATGAATACCGCTGAAGTTGGCGAAATCGGCGGAACCTATGCTGGGTGTCCGCTCGGATGCCGGGCAGCGCTGACAGTATTAGATATTATTGAAAATGAACAACTGAATGACCGCGCCAGAAATCTAGGAGACCGCGTTCTCGAAAAGATGCACCTCCTTGCGGAACGTTTCGAAGGAATTGGTGATGTGCGGGGCCTAGGTGCCATGTGTGCGATGGAAATCGTCAAGGATAGACAATCGAAAACACCCGATAAAGAAGCGGCTGGAAAAATTGTAAAAGCTGCAGGGGAACGTGGCTTGATGTTACTTAGCGCGGGGATATATAGCAATGTTATTCGCCTGCTCATGCCCATAACGATCCCTGATGATCAACTGGAAGAAGGATTACAAATTCTCGAAGAAGCAATGGAAGAAGTTTATAAAAATGATCCTGCCATATACGTTGGAGGGGAATAAAATATGGATACTGTAAAGAAAAATTATCAAATCTATCCCATGTATCTTAACGGAGAATGGGTTGGAAGTGATTATGAGGTTATAACAGAAATAATCAATCCTGCTACAAAGGAAGTAATTGGTGCCGTGCCAACAGGCGGCGCATATGAAGCAGAAAAGGCTGTCAATGCAGCCCATAAAGCCTTCAAAATCTGGTCGAAGAAAACTTCGGAAGAGCGTTACAAGCTGCTGATGAAATGGTTCAATTTAATTGAAGAAAACAAGCATGATATTGCACGGATTATGACAATTGAACAGGGTAAACCGCTAAAAGAAGCACTTGGAGAGGTTCAGTATGCCAATGGATTCATTTCTTGGTATGCCGAAGAGGGAAAACGGGTGTACGGTGAAACGATTCCGGCATCGCATCCAAATAAAAGAATCCTAGTTAGAAAGGAACCAGTTGGTGTAATAGCGGCGATAACCCCGTGGAACTTCCCGGCGGCAATGATTACGAGAAAAGTAGCACCAGCCCTAGCTGCAGGTTGTACGGCTGTGGTGAAGCCGGCAAATCAAACACCGCTTACGGCATTAAAAATGGCGGAGCTTGCCCATGAAGCTGGAATTCCTGCAGGTGTGTTAAACGTGATTACAGGAAGGTCTTCAGAAATAGGTGAAGCGTGGCTGAAGGACCCGCGCGTGACAAAAATTACCTTTACTGGCTCAACAGAAGTTGGAAAAACGTTAATGCGCGGTGCTGCAGAAACTGTCAAAAAGGTATCGCTAGAACTAGGCGGAAATGCTCCATTTATTGTGATGGATGATGCAAATTTAGCGAAAGCTGCTGAAGGACTTGTGCAATCAAAATTTCGTAATGCCGGTCAGACTTGTATTTGTACAAACCGAGTATTTGTTCAAGAAGGAATAGCCGACAAATTTATTAACCTTTTTCAAACAGAATTAGAAAAGCTTAAAGTCGGCAACGGACTGGAAGAGGGAACAGATATCGGCCCACTAATCGATCAAGACGCTTATAAAAAAGTAGAAGGACTGGTCAAGGATGCAGTTGAAAAGGGTGGAAGAGTCACTTATAGCGGGCTCAAGCCTGCGGAAGACAACGGCTATTTCTATGCTCCAACAATCTTGACCAATATTAATGACGAAATGGAATGCATGAAGGATGAAATCTTTGGCCCACTCGCTCCGATTTCCACCTTTAAAACGGAAGAGGAAGTTATTGAACGGGCCAATAATTCTTGTTACGGATTAGCTGCCTATGTGTATACAGAAAATTTAAGCCGTTCCTTTAGAATTACGGAACAACTGGAATACGGAATCATTGGCCTGAATGATGCCCTGCCTTCAGTCGTTCAAGCCCCATTTGGGGGATTTAAAGAGAGCGGCCTTGGACGAGAAGGTGGACATTACGGCATCGAAGAGTTTTTAGAAGTAAAATATATATCGATAGGTTTGGATTTATAGCAGCAATGGGAACAAGCCGTGCATTTTGAGAACTTCATACACTGCTTGTTCTTTTTATTTTAATTTAAACAATTTACTTCAAATTGATTGTTCTACTGTGTTACGATAGCGTATAAAAGCAAACTTGGAAATGAGGGTGGGATAAGTGATTAAAACAATTTTGTTTGACGTAGATGGGGTACTTTTAAGCGAGGAGCATTATTTTGATGCTTCCGCCTTAACCGTTTGGGAGATGTTGATTAGCTGTAATTACTTGGGACTTGAACCAGAGCAGTTTATAACGGATTATAGTGAAGATGAAATCAAGGAAATAAGAGAGTTAGTATTTGAAAACGATAAAGTTCTCAAGTTTATGAAATCACGCGGCTTAAACGCCAACTGGGACATGATCTATCTATCATTCTGCCACCAACTTATCCACCTGTTGTCACAAATTAAGGATACTGAATTTGAGAAAATCACTAAATGGTGTCAGGCACCAATCACTAGAGAAACATTATTGGAGATTGGCAGGGTGTTGAGTAATTATCGTGTAAAGTTGAATTTCAATTTGTTTGTGGAAGAGTTTGCGCGCTCAGAAGCAACGAAGCAGGAGTTGTTTAGTTATTTGAATGAGTTGGCCAAGGAGAAGCTTGGGGTCGAAACTTCTATTTTTAAAAAGGGAGAACTTTGGTCCGTTTGTGAGCATGTATCCCAAGAATGGTATGTGGGGGATGAACATGTTCTTGCCTCTATGGGAAGACCCTCGGTTCAAAAGGGGAAAAAGGGCTTTCTGGCAAATGAAACCACATTAGCCCCGAGGCAGGAAATTGATGAGTTATTTCAATTCTTAAATTCATCAGGTTTCACGATTGGAATCGGGACAGGCAGGCCTGAATTAGAAACAATTCAGCCGTTCCAGCATTTAGATTGGTTAAAGCATTTTGAAGTGAATCGGATCGTCACCGCTGATGAAGTGCTAATGGCGGAAAAAGAGCTGCCCGAAAGGAAGTCGCTGTCGAAGCCGCATCCATTTACATATATCATGGGACTTCTCGGAAAAGAAGCATCAGTTCAGGATTGTTTAAATACGCGTTTACCGCTTGAAAATGCGGAGACCGTTCTAGTGGTTGGCGACTCATTGGCGGATTTGTTAGCGGCTAGACAACTGGGCTGCCCGTTTGCCGCGGTGTTAACTGGTCTGTCAGGAAAAGATGCGAGAAGTGATTTTGAAAAGCATGAAGCAGAATATATTCTTGATACGGTGCTCGATTTGAAAGGGATATTATAGGTGCAAAAAAGAGGGATTGCTTGATCGCAATCCCTCTTCTTCTGCCTAGATACTTTCTACTTTTTCTATTTCCATACGTCCCGGTTCAAAAGAATCCACATTTGATAACTCCAAGACTTGTGCTTCCTCTAGTCCATCAATTAATTTTAAGGCGTGAATGACATTAGCATTTAATGTCTTATCCAGGGTTAAAACCATGATAGCTTCGCCGCCGACCTCTGTTCGACCAACCTGCATTGTTCCAATATTGATTTGGTGATCACCCAATAGAGAACCGACCTTACCAACCATCCCTGGTACGTCACGATGCTTAATATATAACAGGTATTTTTCTGGTTTGACATCAATCCGGTATTGATTGATTTTTAGAATTCTAGCTCCGTAGCCGTTTAAGACCGTAGCACCAATTTTGGCCGTCTCAAAATTATTGGTAACACTCAGTTCCATATAATTTGCAAAGCCTTTATTCGAAGCGTTTTTTACAACATTATAAGAGACTCCTTGTTCCTTCAACAGGTGAAGAGCATTAATTAAATTGACCGAATCACTTAAATGATAAGAAAGGACACCTTTAAGCATCGTACGAGTTAACAATTCTGTATCTTCACCGATTAATTCGCCATAATAATTAATTTCAATTTTAGTAGGTGCCTGTTTGTTTAATAATTGAATGACAAGCTGCCCCATTTGATCACCAAGCAGTAAGTATGGCTGCAGTTTCGCCTGTGTTTCCCCTGACATTTGCGGCATATTAACCGCATTTTGAATGGATTGAGATTCGAAAATCTCAATGATTTCTGCACTTACCTCTTGGGCCACTTTTTCTTGAGCTTCAACCGTGGAAGCCCCAAGATGCGGTGTTACGATAATATTTGGATTTTGCAGTAATTCTGGATCGGCAACAGGCTCTTTTTCAAAAACATCAAGGGCTGCTCCAGCCACATGTCCTGTCTGAATGGCTCTAACTAGTGCCTTTTCGTCGATAACACCGCCGCGGGCACAATTGACAAAACGGACCCCTTTTTTGGTTTTTCGCAAATAGTCATCATTAATAAGTCCTCTTGTGTCATTGGTAAGGGGCGTATGAATCGTAATAAAATCTGATTCTTGAGCAATTAAATCGAGACTGGCTTTCGTCATGCCCAGTTTCTTTGCGCGCTCTTCAGTTAGATAGGGATCAAACCCTAAAATGTTCATCCCAAAGCTTTTTGCTCGTTTCGCCACTTCAGTTCCAATTTTACCCATACCAATTACGCCAAGTGTTTTCTTATATAATTCCACCCCTTTAAAGGAGTTACGGTCCCATTCGCCGGTGGTCGTTTTCTGATGGGCTTGGGGAATTTTTCTTGCTAATGATAACATCATTGCTAAGGTATGCTCGGTTGCTGCAATTGTATTAGCACCAGGTGCATTGATGACAATAATCCCTTTTCTAGTTGCCGCATTCACATCAATGTTATCGACACCGACACCTGCTCTAGCGATCACACGGAGACGGCCAGCTGCTTTGAGCAGTTCTTCACTTACTTTCGTTTGGCTCCGGACAATAAGAGCATCGTATTCGCCAATGATCGTTTTTAACTCGTTTGTCGGAAGTGTTGGCTGTCGGTCTACCGTAAAATTAGGATGATCTATTAAGCTTTTCAACCCCGTATTGCTAATTCCATCGGTAACAAGGACTTTAAACATTTTTGAATCCTCCTTTAATTTCTAATAAAAAACGTCCCTCATAACAGACAGAATTGTCTTGTTATGAGGGACGTGAATAAACGCGTGGTGCCACCCTCTTTTGCTGCAAAATAAAAGCAGCCTCAACAAGTTAACGGTTTCAACCGGGCCCCGCCTACTAAAACTTTCGGCGGCCAGTTCAGAAGGGCT
Source organism: Neobacillus sp. C211 (assembly GCF_051842875.1). NCBI lineage: Bacteria > Bacillati > Bacillota > Bacilli > Caryophanales > Bacillaceae > Neobacillus > Neobacillus sp. C211. The sequence continues at coordinate 17,970 of NZ_JBPXRO010000020.1, read as the reverse complement.
GGGCATCTTAAGAAAACTGCACTGGTTCGCAGCAAGCACCAGCTCTCTGAAGCATTTTCTTAATACCGTCTTCGTCATCACTTTTCATTTATGGAATATCTAAAAGATTGAAATTTCAAAAAATAACTGAATATAGTGATTATTCTACAACCATACCTTCAATATTGTAAAGGGATAAAAAAGAAAAAATATTTCAAATTTTGCTAAAAAATTTTGCTCAATAATAGTAATCCCTTTATAATACGGTAGTAAGCGGTTAAAATATAATTACTAGAAATAAACCTATTGTAAAAAAATAAAGAGAATCATATAATGTCTACAACAGAGAAACAATTGTATGTCTTGAGTGGACAAAAAAGTGGGAGGGTAAAACATGAAAGCAATCTCGATTGGATTATTGGGTTTAGGCACTGTAGGTTGTGGGGTAGTAAAGATTATTGAAAAAAATCAAGATAAATTAATCCACCAGGTGGGCTGCCCGGTTGTAATAAAAAAGATACTTGTCCAAGATATACATAAAATTAGACCAGTTGAAATAGATGCTAAGGTTTTAACCTCAAACACGGAAGAAATCCTTTTCGATGAGGAAATTGATGTTGTAATCGAGGTAATGGGCGGAGTACAAGATACAAAAGATTATTTAATCACTGCCCTTCGTCAAGGTAAGCATGTAGTTACTGCGAATAAGGATCTAATGGCCTTGCATGGGTCGGAACTGTTAACCGTAGCTTCTGAACACGGCTGTGATTTGTTTTATGAAGCAAGTGTTGCCGGCGGGATCCCAATTCTGCGAGGATTAGTCGATGGACTTGCCTCTGACCGAATTAAGCAGCTGATGGGAATTGTAAATGGAACAACCAATTATATACTAACCAAAATGAGCGACGAAGGCCGTTCCTATGAAGAGGTCCTCAAGGAAGCACAGGACCTTGGGTTTGCCGAAGCAGATCCTACCTCGGATGTAGAAGGACTAGATGCTGCCCGTAAAATGACAATCTTAGCGACATTAGGCTTTTCGATGCATATTGATTTGGAAGATGTACAGGTATCCGGTATTTCGAAGGTAACCGAGGAAGATTTGCGCTATGGAAAACAATTAGGATATACGATGAAACTAATTGGCTATGCCCATCGTGAAGGGGAAAAAGTCGAGGTAAGTGTGGCCCCTACGTTCTTATCAAATAATCATCCACTTGCTTCGGTTCAAAATGAATATAATGCTGTTTACGTTTATGGTGAATCGGTTGGTGAAACTATGTTTTATGGACCGGGTGCTGGAAGCTTGCCAACTGCAACTGCAATCGTTTCAGACTTAGTCGCGGTAATCAAAAATCTAAGGCTTGGGGTAAATGGACGAAGTGCTGTGACACCTCAATATCCAAAGCAATTAAAAGATAATGGGGAGAAATACTCTAAATATTTCTTAAGGATTCATGTGCAAGATGAGGTTGGTGTTTTCGCTGATATCACCACCATCTTTGCAAAATATGGAGTCAGCTTTGAAAAGATCTTACAGCTGCCTGTTAAGAAAAATGAAACCTCAGAAATTGTTTTAGTAACACATCGAGCATCATTAACTAATTATGATCAAATTTTACAAGAATTAAATGATCTCAAGGCAGTTAAGGAAATAAAAAGTGCGTATCGGGTAGTGAGGAAATCGTTATAAGGTGGCCAGGATTATTAGAAGAAGATATACGCGTAAGCCAATCCCATTACCAAATGATGAAAAGGCAGTGACTGAACATATTCGAGGAGTTGTCTATAGTGACATTAAATGATCGTTTTACCATCAAAGTACCTGCAAGTACAGCAAATCTAGGCCCAGGCTTTGATTCAATGGGACTAGCTGTTGATTTGTATTTGACGTTAGAGGTGGAGGAGAGCCAAAAGTGGGATATTCGGTCTGCTTGTGATGAATTGAAATCCCTCCCAACTGATGAGACCCATTTTATCTGTCAGATTGCTATTAAAACGGCATCTAACTATGGCATCGAATTACATCCTTGCAAAATAAAAGTCGACAGTGATATTCCGCTAGCACGTGGGCTTGGTTCAAGTGCTGCAGCGATAGTTGCGGGGATTGAACTAGCGGATACGGTAGGAAAGCTAGGTCTAACACAGCAAGAAAAGCTGCTAATCGCAACAGAGATTGAGGGTCATCCAGATAATGTGGGTGCTTCTCTTTTCGGTGGACTGGTCATCGGCTCATATAAACAAAACGAAGTAGATATATTAAGCTTTACTAATATTACTTTTGAGATGGTAGCAGTTATTCCAGATGAGATCCTCTTAACAAAGGACTCACGCGGGGTGCTTCCAGCAGCTTTTTCCCGTGAAGAGGCCATTCAAGCTTCTTCTACTGCTAATCTTTTGGTAGCGGCCCTATTAACACAAAACTGGGAGATGGCAGGGAAAATGATGGAGCAGGACCTTTTTCACCAACCCTACCGAAAACCATTGATTAACTTCTATCAAGAAATAGTAGATATCGCTAAATCCAATGGTGCATTCGGAGTGGCACTAAGCGGCGCTGGACCAACTGTTCTTTGTTTTACGGAGAAGGGAAAAGGAAACCAGCTCGCACTAGGAATCCAAAGTGCATTTTCAACTATGTCAGCGAAGATACTAAATATAGATTATAGAGGAAGCAGGGTTAATATGGTGGAGAGATTTATTAATTAATCTCTCCACTTTTATTTTCATCGGTTCGAAGGTATTGCTCAAATTCCTCTGTGTTTAACGGTTTGCTGAATAAATAGCCCTGCATTTGAATGCAATTTTTCGATAGTAAAAAATCTCTTTGATACTCTTTTTCGACGCCCTCTGCGATTACATTGAGATGGAGACTTCGAGCAAGGTTAATAATCGCCTCTGGGATCTCTGAATTTGCATAATCTTCATGGATATCTTGAATGAATGATTTATCAATTTTCAAGGTATCGATTGGTAAATTTCTCAAATAGCTTAAGGAAGAATATCCTGTTCCAAAATCATCAATCGAAATAGCAATGCCCATGCTTTTAAGCAATTTAAGTGATTGAATAATTTCCGTTGAATTACTCAAGAGAATGCTTTCGGTAATTTCTATTTCAAAATTATTAGAACCCAATTGACTTTCCTTCAGAATCTCTGTGACATGTTTTACCATGCTATAAGGTTCATGAAATTGATGGGCCGAGAAATTAACTGAAACTGATATCGGGTTGGGACGGTTACGATTCCACTTGCTCACCTGATAACAAGCTTCCTTCATAACAAATTCCCATAAAGGATGGATTAAGCCGATATCTTCAGCAATAGGAATAAACAGTTCGGGTGAGACAAATCCAAGTTCATCATCATTCCATCTTAATAGTGCCTCAGCTCCATAAATTTTACCGGAATCAACAGTAACCTTCGGTTGATAATAAACTTCTACCTTGCCTTTTTCAATGGCCTTCCGTAACCTAGCTTCAAGCTTTGGTCTTTCAATGTTCGACTCTATTAATTTCTCGGTATAAACAATGACTTTGTTACCACCTTGCTTTTTGGCAGAGTACATTGCAACGTCAGCATAAACAACGAGCGCTTCCATATTTTTTGTATGCTCTGGAAATAAGCTAATACCGCAGCTTGCACTGAGATAAATTTCGTTGCCATCTAATAGATAGGTTTTTTTAAGAGTATTGACAACTTTTTCTGCTGTAGCTTTTGTTGCTGAGAGATCAAGATTCATTAGCAAAATAATAAATTCATCACCGCCTTGTCTAGTAATGATACTATTGTCACTAGGCAAACACGCAGTAATCCGCTCGGCAACAATTTTCAATATTTCATCCCCTTTGTTATGTCCAAAGGAGTCATTCACCTGTTTAAAACGATCCATATCAATGAATAAAACCGAAACCGTTTCACCAGTTTCTTTTGCGTGTTCGATGGTAGGTTTTAATTTTTCTGAAAAATATCTTCTGTTTGACAAACCAGTTAATGGATCATGATATGCCTGGTATTCAATTAATTCTTTGCTCTTATTTAAATCATTCACATAGTTCTGCAAATCATTAGATAAGGCATTTACATTTTCCGTAAGCAGGCCTAATTCATCTTTTCGTTTTAAGTGTAATTTATTATTAAAGTTACCTTGTGCAATTTCATTCACTTGCTCAACGATATAACCGATTGGCTGTGTAATCGAACGGGAAAAAATCAAACTGATAATAAATACGATAATCATAATAAAGAAGGAAAATAAAATATGAACAAAAAGTTCATGTGTGAGTTCTTTCTCAATGAGCCCATAATTATAAACAAGGCCGATGACAAATGGTTCAGAGGGTGTGGAGAAAACTGGTACAAAGGTTTTCATTATATCTTTACCATTAAGATCATCTCTGTAGGATTGCACTTTTTTTGAATTTATCGCCTGTTTAATAATTTTTGCATCAACTTGATAGTTTTTATATCTATATGATCCGTACCATACTGGTTTGGCAGAAATACGAATATAACTATTACCGTTTAAAGTGACAACTTCTTTCTTTTTACCGAAGTTCTTTGGATTGAACACTGTCAGTTCTAAGATGCCTCGTTCTTTTGTAAAACCTTTTATTACTTCCCCAGGTCCAAATCTTCGTTCATACTCTAATACTTCATTGTCACGAAAATAAGGATTGATAATATAGTTGGTCGTGCCATCAAAATAATAGCCCCATTTATCCGTATGCTTGGGATTGGAAGAAGCAATCTCAATCGGCCCAGACCAAAAGTAAGGCAAGGTTAAACCTTTTCCAACAGAAACAGGCGTTAACGCAAACAATTGGTGAAATGCATCATACCAATATCCCCATCCCTTGGTAGACATATTAATTTCCTTATCGTCTGATGACCGAACACCAATAATATCATCTGCAGTTTTCGCTAACAGGGTTATATGCGATACCCTTACTTCTTGGGCAAGTTTCCTTAGTTGCTTATTTGTAATATCTTGATAGTTAGGTGGCAGTGCATGTTTTATCGCTAACGATGCTGTCCTTAATTCTCTGGCATGAATATCTTCAACATACAATGTGCCTTCTCTTATATTCTCAACTTGGAATGACACTTCTTGAGTGATCATTTCAATTTCTCTTTCATTAGTTTCGAGCAGCTGGTTTTTTGAACGAATATAATGAAAGGCATTATTGGTTAATAAAATCAAAAAAACCAACAAGCAAAAAATCAATGGCATCTTTTTTTTGATGGACAATAACGCGACACTCCAATTAAACTGTGACCCAGCCATTTTAATAGGGAGGAGTCACAGCTGTTTTGTTATAACTTCACTACCAAATAGGATTTTAACCTTTCAAACCTTCCAACCATTCTTTATAACATTCATCACAAAGTGATTCATTTCTTTCCTGGTTTGAGGATACAAATGAGACATAGTGCAACTGTCTTTCTTCAATCTCAGTGGTACAATAAAAACATTTTTCAAGCATAGAAACCCTCCTTAGTTCTTATTTCTATAGTTTTTTCCATTTTTTATTTTTATTACATAGAAAAAATCCCCACTTATGTTTAAATTAACAATTGATTGTGTTTTCCTTCCTACTCGTACACTTATTACTCCCAATATGGTAAAATAGTGTAAATATTGCGAAAATGGAAAGGGGGCCGATCATTTGAATCTGCCGATCATTCAAACAAAGCTGCGCATTCCAGTTGTAAAAGATGACTTTATCAGAAGGGCTAAGCTCACTCAGAAAATGAAGAAAATCCCTGAATACCCTTTGACCCTTATTCATTCTGGGGCTGGTTTTGGGAAAAGTACGGCACTTGCTTTATTTATGAGGGATGAAAAAATTCCAGGCTGCTGGTACTCCATTTCATCGATCGATGATGATATCCTGCCTTTTCTCACCTATATCATCCATTCCATTCGCGGAATTACTCCTGACTTTGGAACCGAACTAGTTACATACATCGAATCAATGGATCGTTATATTCGCGATGAGGAATTAGGTGTTTTGTGTTCCCTGTTTATTAATGAAATCTTATTGATAAATGAAGAGATTACTTTAATCCTCGATGACTTCCATCAAATTGAACATTCCTATGCCATCAATAGCTGGATTGAAAAATTACTTGAACACATCCCTGCCAATTTTCATTTAGTTATTTCAAGCCGGAGCTGTCCAGGATGGAAGAATCTGACGAAAATGAAGGTCTGTGGGCAATTATTAGAGATTACAAGAGATGACCTAGTCCTTACGATTGAAGAGATGGACCTGTTATTAACAGATCTTTACGGATTAGAAGTTGAATCCCAACACCTCCAAACCATCTACCAAATGACAGAAGGCTGGGTTATAGCTTTGTGCATGATTGCCACTCAGATTCCACTTAAGAATGATATATCTGAGCTTTTTGAACACTCTTCGCATTCCCTTCAAGACTTTTTTCAGTATTTAGTAATGGAAGTCTTTTCAAAGCAGCCCCTAATAATCCAGCAGTTTCTAGAACAAACTTCAATCTTTGAAGAGATGGAGGAAGAAATATGTGATGAGGTAATTGGGATTCATGGAGCCTCCAGTATGCTTGAACAGCTAAAAGACCGGAATTTATTTATCCAAAAGATTGGATTAACCCACTACCGTTATCATGCCTTATTTAAAGAATTTCTCGAAAATGTTTTTCAAAAAAATAACCCGGGAAACTATGCTAGTCTCCACGAAAAATGTGCTCGTTTTTATGAGAAAAGGAAACTGTGGGAGGCAGCACTCCATCATTATAAAAAAATCAATCACTATCAAGCGATTGCCTCCATCTTACAATTGAATGGCTTAACGATGCTTGAAAGCGGAAAATTGGAAAGCTTATATGATCAGTTAACGATGATTCCTGATTCGGATATGGATGTTTATTACCACCTTTGGTATTTAAAGGCAGAAATTCATCGCTATCGTTCCCACTATACAGAGGCAGAGGATTGTTATAATCGGACCTATTCTATGGCAGAAAAAAGGCAAGATTATCTTGGGATGAGTAAAGCATTAGAAGGGAAAGCCAAAATTTATCTAGATACAATTCAGCCGCAGCATGCTGAGAGGTATTTATATGAGGCAATAACCTATCGAGAAAAAACCAATGGTTCAGTTGAGGAAAAGGGTAAACTTTATCAATTGCTATCGGAGAATCTGCTAAACTCGGGTAAATCATCAGAGGCAGAAAAATGGATCAAAAAGACACAGGAATCGAAGTCTTCAAGTCCGAACGGAAATTTACAAGCAAGATTGTATTTAAGAACCGGGCGTTTTGATGAGGCGAAGAAATTGCTTTATCTGTTTCAAGAGGAAAAGAACGGGACTAAGGTTGCGTCCCTGCCGCAAGCACACCGTGAAACCAATTTATTACTATCATTAATTGAAGCGTTTACGGGCGAGGGATTAAAGGCAAAAGAACTTGCACAAGCGGGAATTCAGCAAGGAATAAGCCTAAAGGCCCCATTTGTTGAGGCTTGTGGCTGGATTCGAATGGGTCATTCCGTACAGATTCTAAATAAATATGAATTAAACTTAGCTGAAAACTGCTACCAGACTGCTTTAGAAATTATGGATCAATTGAATGTCGACAGAGGGAAAGCGGAACCACTAATGGGTCTCTGTATTTTATATGGAACGAGTGGAGAACTCCAACGGGCCTTAGATGCAGGCGAAAAGGCTCTTCAAGAGACAGAGAAAGTCCATGATGTCTGGCTTTCTGCATTTATTACTCTTTGCATGGGGATCGCCTGTATTTATAATCAACGGCTGCCTAAGGCCCATCTGTTTTTAGAAAAAGCCAATTCTTTATTCGAACAATGTGAAGATTCATTTGGGCTAATGTTAAGCAATTTCTGGTTTTCCTATATTTTTTATTTACAGAAAGAAACAGATTTATTTATGAAAACGATGACAGAATTCTTACGTTCCGTCCAAGTTCACGATTTTGAATTCTTTTTTCAGAAGAGATCTGTATTTAGTCCAAAGGATTTGCAAGTGTTTGTACCTTTGTTAATTGAATGCAGGAAAGTGGAAATTCAAAAATCATATGTCGAGAAAATCCTTCGGGAAATGGGAGTTGCCACGTTTGATGCACATCCAGGTTACACAATTCGGGTTCAAACTCTTGGTCAGTTCAAACTATGGCTCGGTGAGAAGGAAGTTGGGGAGAAGGATTGGCAAAGAGAAAAAGCCAAGGAGTTGTTTCAGTTATTAATTACAATAAGTGAATCGATTGCCAAGGATGAAATCATTCAGATCCTTTGGCCCTATCAAGATAAAAAGAGTGCGGACCGTGATTTTAAAGTGGCCTTAAATAGTCTGCAAAATGTGCTGGAACCATTACGAAAGGCGAGGGCTGCACCATTTTTTATAATAAGGGAAGGCTTGTTCTATGGGCTAAATCCGAATGCTGTGATTGAATTAGATACGACCCAATTTCAAACATGGATTCTAGAAGGATTACAAGAATCTGATTCTGATAAAGTCATTAACTTTTTAGAAAAGGGCTTGCAACTTTATCAAGGAGAATACTTACCTGACCGCCGTTATGATGATTGGTGTATTAACAAAAGAGAGAGCATGCTCGTTTATTTTTTACGAGGGGCCGAGAAAATGGCCCAGTTAATGGTCCGCAAGGAAAATTACGAGACAGCAATCTTCTGGTGTGAAAAAATCCTTGAACGTGACCGAACATGGGAAGAAGCGTATCGTTTGCTTATGTATTGTTATTACCGGAAAAATAACCGTCCTCAAGCGATGAAATGGTATAAAAAATGTACAGAAGTATTAGAGGAAGAACTAGGAGTAACTCCGTTAGAACCGACCAAGCATATGTACCAGATGATCATTGAATCAGAAAAAGTCATCCATCCAATGAAGCAGCCTTAATAAGAGGCTGCTTCTATTTTGTAACTAGTTTGTAACTTCCATCTCCTATCATAAAATCAAAGCTATGCCATTTTGATATTAAACATTTTAAGGGGGAAAAAGAGTGAAGGGTAATAGAGGGAAATGGGCAATTTTAGGTTTACTTATTTTTGTGATGATGTTTGCCAGTGCATGCAGTTCAGATCAATCATCATCAGACTCGAAAGACAATGGTGGTTCGGAAAATAAAAATCCAATCAAAATTGGCGTGCTTGCCTCCAAAACTGGGGCTTTAGAAGCCTATGGAAAGCAAACCTTAAGAGGTTTTGAGCTAGGCCTTGATTATGCAACCGAAGGTAAATTGGAGGTTGCTGGAAGAAAAATCGAATTCATTGTGGAAGATACAGAAACAAAGCCGGAAGTAGCTGTGCAAAAAGCAACAAAGCTTTTAGAGGAAGATAAGGTAGATTTCCTTGTTGGATCCTCCAGTTCTGCGGATACCTTGGCCGTCTTACCGCTCGCTGAAGAATATCAAAAGATAATGGTAGTTGAACCTGCAGCAGCTGATAGCATTACAGGTTCAGAGTTTAATAAGTATATGTTCCGTTCAGCACGTAACTCTTCTCAAGATGCCGTAGCAGGTGCTGCAGCGATTGCAAAAAAAGGAGTGAAAATAGCGACACTTGCTCCGGATTATTCGTTTGGTCGTGATGGCGTTGCTGCCTTTAAAGAAGCCGCCCAAAAGCTGGGTGCTGAAATCGTAAAGGAAGAATATGCGGATCCAGCAGCGACAGATTTTACTTCTAATATTCAAAAAATTGTTGACTCAAAACCTGATTACTTATTTGTGGTATGGGCAGGAGCAAACTCCCCTTGGAAACAATTGTCCGATATGAAGGTTCAAGAAAAAGGAATCAAAATTTCGACTGGGGCCCCGGATATTGCTGCTTTATCAACAATGGAGCCGTTGATTGGGATGGAAGGTTTTACTGTTTATTATCATGACCTGCCGAAAAATAAAATTAACGACTGGCTCGTAGCGGAACATAAGAAGAGATTTAACAACGAAGTTCCTGATTTATTTACCCCAGGGGGGATGAGTGCTGCTATTTCGATTGTAGAGGCATTGAAGAAAACGGAAGGTTCTGCAGATGCTGATAAATTAATCGAAACCATGGAAGGTATGACCTTTGAAACACCGAAAGGAAAGATGACTTACCGACCAGAGGATCACCAGGCACTGCAAACCTTGTATGCAATTAAGCTAGAGAAAAAAGATGGTGTTCCATACCCGGTCCCAGTACTGATCAGGGAGCTATCTCTTGAAGAAACTGCACCGCCAATACGGAATAAATAAGTTAAAGTCATCTCAACTGATAAAAAATGACGAGGGTTTGACCGACATAAATTGCTGGTCACCCTCTTCCTTATTTTATGCTAAGAACTTAGGTGGTGAAACGAATGTCTACACTTATTGAAACCGATGATTTATCAATTACGTTTGGCGGTCATACTGCAGTGGATTCCGTCAGTATTTCCGTTCCTGAAAAACACTTCAAATCAATTATAGGACCAAATGGGGCCGGGAAAACAACCTTTTTCAACCTGTTAAGCGGACAATTAAACCCTACTAAAGGAAAAATATATTACCGCGGTAAAGATATTACGAAATTTTCATCTACGAATCGAACAAGGGTGGGAATCGGCCGTTCTTTTCAAATCACTAATGTCTTTCCAAATCTAACAGTCTTAGAAAATGTCAGGTTAGCCGTTCAATCGCAAGCAGGAATTCGTTACCAAATGTTTTTCCACTATAAAAAGTACCGGGTATTTGAAGAAAAGGCGCTTGAGTGGCTGAAATTGGTCCTATTAGATGAAAAAAAGAATTCACTAGCAAGTAACCTCGCACATGGGGAAAAGCGGAAGCTTGAGATTGCGATGCTGCTGGCTCTTGAAACTGAAGTACTTTTATTAGATGAGCCAACAGCGGGGATGTCGCTTGAAGAAGTTCCAGCGATATTAGAAGTTATTAAGAAAATAAAAGAACAAGCGAACCGGACGATTGTCCTGATTGAACACAAAATGGATATGATTTTGGATCTATCGGATTCAGTGATGGTGTTATTTAATGGAAAACTGCTAGCAGACGGAACTCCTGAAGAAATCATGAAAAATGAAACCGTTCAGTCTGCCTATTTAGGAGGTCATTTTGATGAACGACCTGTTGAAGCTTGATCAAGTAGAAACGCATATTGGTCAATACCATATTCTACAAGGTGTTTCCTTTGAGGTGAAAAAAGGCGAAGTAACGGTACTGCTTGGAAGAAATGGAGCAGGAAAAACGACGACATTACGAACCATTATGGGACTAAATCCAGCTTCGAAGGGAAGTATTGCTTTTAAAGGAGAAACAATACAAACACTGCCCACCTATACCATTGCTAAAAAGGGTATCGGCTATGTCCCCGAAGATCAAGGGATTTTTGCAGGTTTAACCGTAGAGGAAAATATGCGCGTGGCGATTCAGAAAGAAAATGAAGAAACGGCTAAAAGGATGGATTCGATTTTAGAGTTGTTTCCAGACTTGAAAAAGTTTTGGAAAAAACCAGGCGGCCTTTTAAGCGGCGGGCAAAAACAAATGCTTTCGATTGCCAGAGCCTATGTAAATGAAAACGAGCTCTTGTTAATTGACGAGCCTAGTAAAGGCTTGGCCCCCATCGTGGTTGAGAAGGTGATGGAATCTATTTTACAAATGAAAGATCAAACCACCATTGTGTTAGTGGAACAAAATTTCATGATGGCAAGCACGATTGGTGATTGCTTTTATATTATCGATGATGGAAGAACTGTAAGTCAGGGAACAATGAAGCAATTAAAAGAAGATGAAGAAATGAAACGAAAATATTTAGGGATTGCGTAAGGAAGGGGGAACATCTTTGTGGAAGTACTCATGAATTTAACCTTAAATGGCTTGGCAACAGGGATGCTGATTTTTTTATTAGCCGCCGGTTTAACCCTCATTTTTGGTTTGATGGACGTGCTGAATTTTGCTCATGGCGGGTTATTTGCCTGGGGAGCTTATAGTGGTCTTTGGATTTACTCGAAAACAGGCAGCTTTATGATTGGAATTATTGGCGCCATCCTAACAGGATTCCTGTTAGGGATTATTACCGAAAAGTGGATCATTAAACCGGTGTATGGAAATCATGTCCAGCAAATATTAATTACTCTTGGTTTAATGCTGGTTTTATCCGAAATGCTGAAAGTCATTTGGGGTCCTAATCAAATAACCGCATCTCCCCCCGATTATTTAAAAGGAAGCTGGGAGCTTGGCGGCGTCATTATTATTAAGTATCGAGTTTTTATCATTTTTGTGGGATTTCTCATTTTTACCGGCGTTCAATTTTTACTCAAAAAGACCAAAATTGGTCTAGTGGTCCGAGCTGGCGTCATGAATAAAGAAATGGTTCAGGCGCTTGGAATCAATATACAAAGGGTATTTATGTTTGTGTTTATGATTGGTGCCGGAATGGCTGCTCTAGGTGGTGTCCTCCTTGGACCATATTCGGGAGTAATCCATGCGGGTATGGGAATGGAGTTTGCCATTTTAGCGTTCATTGTTGTCGTCATTGGGGGGATGGGCAATTTTAAGGGCTCCGTTTTAGCCGCCATCTTAGTAGGGCTTTCCGGTTCTTTTATGGCCTATTATGTCCCGGACCTCTCACTGGCAGTTAATATGCTCCTAATGGCAATTGTCCTTATTATTCGGCCGCAGGGTTTATTTGGAGCGAAGGGGTGAAAATACATTGAGATTTATTCAAGGGAATAGAATGACAGCGATCTTTTTAGTCGTCGCCGCTTTTCTGCTGCTATTACCTTTTGTTTATGAATCTAGAAACCTTTTGATTTTGTTAACACAAGTGTTTGTGTTTTCAATTTTTGCGATGAGCTATGACCTCTTATTGGGCTTTACGGGAATCGTTTCCTTTGGGCATGCCATGTTTTTTGGAATTGGAGCTTATTCTATGGGCATTTTTATGAAACGATTTGAACCAACGCTTATTTTCTTCTTACTGGCAGTCTTAACAACAATTGTGCTTACAGCTGTGGTCAGCTTCATTGTTGGGTTGCTTACACTACGTTTGAAAAGCCATTTTTACGCTATGCTAACCCTATCTTTATCTGGCCTTTTCCTCGTTCTGGCGGAAAAGTGGCGGACCTTGACCTATGGAAATGATGGGTTCACTTTTCGGGTCCCAGAATTGTTTATTGACCGAACTAATTTTTATCTCCTCAGTCTTATTGTTATGGTTGCCGTTTTTCTCATCCTGAAGCGATTTACCAATTCACCGTTGGGACGCGTGTTGCAGGCAATTAGGGAAAATGAGCAGAGGACGGAATCATTAGGGTATCATGTTCTTCATTATAAAATTGCCGCAAGTGTTGTATCTGGAGTACTGGCGGGTGTTGCAGGGATTTTATATGCGATTTCGCTCCGATTTGTGAATACGAGTGTGTTCTCAATGGATATCACCTTAGACGCCTTATTAATGACGATCATTGGCGGGGTTGGAACATTAATTGGGGCAATTATCGGGGCAGGACTAATTGAATTTGCTCATGATTGGCTGACAGAATTAGCGAAAGAGCATTGGATTTTTGAGCGTTGGATAATCTTCTTCGGGATAATTTATATCTTGGTGGTTATGTTTTTCCCTCGTGGAATTGTTGGTACGTTAAGTACGCTTTCATGGAAAAGAAAAAAACAACCATCCGCAAAAAAAGAGGGGAAACTGGCGGGATAGAGGGAGGAAGGAATGGAGCTAAATCAAATTGCTTCTTTTGTTGTTCGGTTTCAGTTGGCCGCTTTTGAAAAGGAAACAGGCGAGAAACAATGGAGAATAAAAGTTACCCATGTTCAAGAAGACCAAGAAACATTATTTGAATCAATTGAAGAAGCGCTGATTTTTATGAAGGCTATGGCGGAAAAAGCATAGAGAGGTAGGTGATTAGCTTTGCAAATCGGGATCCTGAGCACGGGCATTTATTTGCCTGAACAATTTTTGACTGGAAAAGAGATTGCAGAAATGGCCGATATCCCTGTTTCAGTTGTTGAAGAAAAAATGGGCATAAAGCAAAAGTATATCCCAGGACCGGAAGACCATACGTGTGAAATGGGGATCGTCGCTGCAAAACAAGCTATTGCTAAAGCAGCAATAGATCCAACGGAGATTGACCTTGTCATTTATATTGGTGAGGAACATAAGGAATACCCTCTGTGGACCGCTGGTATTAAACTTCAAGAAGCAGTTGGAGCTTTGAATGCATGGGCATTTGATGTTGCCTTAAGATGCGGGACAACTGTCATGGCATTAAAAGTAGCAAAATCTATGATGATTGCTGATCCAGGTATTCAAACGGTTCTTCTTGCAGGTGGGTATCGGAATGTGGATTTCATTGATTACGACAATCCAAGGACCCGTTTCATGTTTAATCTCGGTGCTGGCGGTGGAGCCATACTTTTAAAAAGTGGCCATAACGAAAACCTATTAATGGAAACGGATATAATTACTGATGGTTCTTTTTCAGATGACGTCGTCGTTGTTTCCGGAGGGACTAAGAACCCCATTACAAAAGAGGCTATAGCTCAGCGGCTTAATAAGCTCGATGTTCTCGATCCAGAAGGTATGAAGGAGCGCCTCGAACAGAAATCAATGAATAATTTTCTAAAGGTCATTCGTGTATCTTTAAGGAAAAGTGGGTTTAGCGAGAAGGATATTTCTTATCTTGGTATCCTTCACATGAAAAAGTCCGCACATGAATATGTTTTAAATGAACTGGGTTTGTCCGAAGAGCAGTCTATTTATCTAGAAGATTATGGTCATATCGGGCAAATTGATCAGATATTGTCCTTGGAGTTGGCCTTATCAGATGGAAAAGTTAAAGAAGGCGATGTTGTCGTTTTAGTTAGTGCTGGAATTGGCTATGCGTGGGGAGCTACTACTATTAAATGGGGGAAGGTTGATCTGGATGATTAATGTGACATTAAAGGAAGCTAAACTTACAAATGGCGAAACACTTACTTATCGGGAAAGGGCTGGAGGAGAAATAAAGGTTTTGTTAATCCACGGAAATATGACTTCATCGAAGCACTGGGATTTGGTGCTTGAGAATTTGGATGCCAAATATAAACTATATGCGGTTGACTTACGAGGATTTGGCGGTTCAACCTATACCAATCTAGTGATGTCTATAAAAGATTTTTCAGATGATGTAAAGCTGTTTGTTGATGAAATAGGCTTAAAGGATTTTGCGGTTGTTGGATGGTCAACCGGCGGTGCGGTTGCCATGCAGTTTGTCGCAGATTACCCTGGGTACGCAAACAAACTTATTTTGTTAGCATCTGAATCCACTCGTGGCTATCCATTTGACGGGAAATTAAATGAAAATGATGAGCCGCGGAGATTTGCGTTACATGAAGAGATTAAAAGGGATGTTACTAAAACTATTCCTGTCCAGACTGCCTATGACACGAATAACACTGAATTATTGAAGCTCATTTGGAACGCTGTAATCTATACTCACAATCAGCCTGCACCTGACCTTTATGATGAGTATGTTCAGGATATGAGAACCCAGCGGAACTTAGCTGAGGTGCATCATTCCAATAACACGTTTAATATTAGCCACCATCATAATGGACTTGTTGAAGGAAATGGGAAAGTTGATGATATTACGGTACCAGTACTGGTACTAAGCGGAGACCGTGATTTTGTGGTAACTGGAGACATGACGAAGGAATTAATTGAGGACCTAGGGGAAAAAGCTAGGTTTATTGAGTTAAAGAATTGTGGTCACTCCCCATTGGTGGATGATCTTGCACAGTTAGTAAACGCAATTACACAATTTATAGATAGTGATGTTTAAGAAAAATGTGTCGATAACCATTCATATCCGATATTAGAGTCTGATTATGTAACTCCCTTGTAACCGGAAATAAGTAAGATAGTTGCATCTAGTAGTGAAGGAGCGATTATTCGGTGAGGTGGGAACTGGATTGGCTTGATAGTAGAGCAAGATTATCTCCGGAAAAGGATGCAATTATAAATGAAAAAACAAACCAAGCTTGGACGTTTAAAGAAGTAAATAAAAGGGCAAAGTCTGTAGCCAGCTGGCTCCTGTCCCAAGGTGTTAGAAAAGGCGATCGGGTTGCCCTTTTATCACCTAATGATATTAGCTATTTTGATTTATTATTTGCCTGTGGAAAAATAGGAGCCATCTTGGTTCCTCTGAATTGGCGTTTATCGCAGCATGAGATCAGCGAAATATTGCAGGATTGTATACCCGTGTTAATTGGAATCCATCAGCAATTTGAGACGATCTACGAACAATTAACCAACGTTTACCCGAATTCCTTTTTAATTAGAGCGGAAAATTATCTTGAAATTTCTTCGTATCCAATTAGAGATAGTTTTACAGAAGAAATCATTGAAACCGACCCGTTGGCGATGATTTATACAGGGGGAACAACCGGTAAACCTAAGGGTGTAGTGTTAAGTCATCAGTCAATCTTATGGAATGCAATGAACACAATAATAAGTTGGAGCTTAACAGCTGAGGATGTTACGGTAAATTATTTACCGATGTTTCATACGGGTGGAATAAATGCGCTTAGTATCCCTGTCCTTATGATTGGTGGGACTGTCGTTATAGGCGATCAATTTACCGGGCAAAAGGCTGTGGAATCCATCAATCGTTATCGCTGTACAATTATTCTCTTGGTTCCTACCATGTATCATTTGCTCATTCAAACCGATGAATTTCAAGGCAGTGATTTTCCGACAATGAAAATCTTTTTATCAGGTGCCGCGCCCTGTCCTTTACAAATATATGATTCTTTTCAAAAAAAGGGGTTAGCCTTTAAAGAGGGTTATGGGTTAACTGAAGCAGGGCCGAATAATTTTTATATTAGCCCGGAAGATGCCCAAATAAAACGTGGGTCTGTCGGTAAACCGATGCTGTTTAATTCGATTAAATTAGTAAAACCAGATGGCCGAGAAGCAGAAAACAATGAGGTTGGTGAGTTATTAATTAAAGGGAAGCATGCCTTTTCGTTTTATTGGAATAATGAACAAGCAACATCGGAAACGTTGATGGAGGGCTGGATTCATACAGGGGATTTAGCCAAAAGGGATGAAGAAGGCTTCTATTATATTGTCGGCCGAAAGAAAGATATGATTATCACAGGCGGGGAGAATGTATATCCGCTTGAAATAGAGCAATGGCTCGCGGAACACCCAGACATAGATGAGGTCGCAGTCCTCGGATTGCCGGATAAAAAATGGGGAGAAATTGTAGCTGCTTTTATTGTTTTAAAAGACTCCTCAACTGTAGGAGAGGAAGAATTGAGACCTTATTGCGCGGCTAAACTAGGCCGATACAAAATTCCAAAGCGATTCATTTTCTTAGAAGAACTGCCAAAAACCCATGTGGGAAAAATAGATAAAAAGAAATTAAAGGAAATGAGCACGGTCATTTAAAGGGAGAACAAACTGTTCTCCCTCAGGCTGTCGAGAAACTTTCGACAGCCTCTTATTTTCTACAATAACTTTAACCATTCACCGCGTTAATTTATTATAATATTATTAATATATAGACTTTGCAACATGTCTGTTGATTTGCGCTCCAGGCACTTCGCTTTCCGCGGGCGTGCCGGGGAGCCTCCTCGGCGCTGAAGCACCTGCGGGGTCTCCCCTGCCCCGTACTCCCGCAGGAGTCTGCGTGCCTTCCGCGCAAATCAACAGAGCTGTACAATCAATAATACACTGCTCTTAACACAACCAAACAATAAAAAATTAAGTGGTGAAATCTATGTTTAAACCAAGAGTATCTACCCAAAGTGAATATGAATTTGTTTCTATTGATGAATTGGTTCCTGACAATCACCTTCTTCGTTTAATCGATAAATATATTGATCTTTCATTCCTTCTTGAAAAGGTACGTCCTTATTATAGTGATGATAACGGACGCCCATCCGATCCCACTATTCTATTTAAAATGATGTTTATTGGTTATATATATGGCATCCGATCCGAGC
>NZ_JBPXRO010000019.1:0-110216 GCF_051842875.1 Neobacillus sp. C211 | reverse complement strand
AAGGGTGCTTATGTAAAAGATGGGATGTCTGCGGCGATCACATTTTCTTATTGTGCTAACGAAGCAGGTTACTTCAATAAGAAAAAGGACACTATCTTTAAAAGAGGTAAAAAAATATATGATGGAAGTACATTTTGAAAATGTTGTGAGTTCGATTCTCATCACCCGCTCCAAAATTATGGGCCTATAGCTCAGCTGGTTAGAGCGCACGCCTGATAAGCGTGAGGTCGATGGTTCGAGTCCATTTAGGCCCACCATAATAAGATAATATACTTTTTGTTCCGCAGTAGCTCAGTGGTAGAGCAATCGGCTGTTAACCGATCGGTCGTAGGTTCGAGTCCTACCTGCGGAGCCATTTTTTTATGGAGAAGTACTCAAGAGGCTGAAGAGGCGCACCTGCTAAGGGTGTAGGTCGGGTAACCGGCGCGAGGGTTCAAATCCCTCCTTCTCCGCCATTCATATAATGCGCCTTTAGCTCAGCTGGATAGAGCATACGCCTTCTAAGCGTACGGTCAGAGGTTCGAATCCTCTAAGGCGCGTAAATGTAAAAAACGATTGGATATGTACATTACTTTAATTGTCAATTCCTAGGTGATGGAAAATGGCATTCAAATTTTAATAACTATAATCTTCCTTTTTTAAAATTAATGGATTATTCGTTATTTTTAGTAATTAGGTCAGATGAATAAAGTTTGATTAAAATCCTGTATTAATTAAACAGGGTTTTCTTTTTATGTTCTTGCCGATGTTGTAAAATTCCAGTTTGTTACTCCACTAAAGGGCGCGTTTATTGAGGAACGGGTCTTTTTAGTGTATCGGGCCAGATTGTTGAGGATTGGCAGTTCTTTTTACAAAGTGATCGAAGTTGAAATCATAAAACGCTCTAGACTTTCAACCAAAAAAAACACCAATTATCGGTGCTTTTCTTTGATACACAAGGCAGCTATTATCCAATTCGTCACACTCTAGTCAAGTAATCGTCGAGCTGATCAAAGGTTCCGCCAAAACCTTGCTTCATTGATTCAAACTCTTCCAAAAATCTCTTACGTTCTGTCTCAGATGCATTTATAGGACCACCTCGAAGGATGATTGTGGTTTTGCCTTCATTTTCTGAAAGCGTCAGTGTATTTAATACTTCTAGCGGCCAGATCGGGCTAAATGGTGCACGGATCGTATTGCCCTCTTCATCAGAAAATGAATTGATGAAGATGATTTTCTCTGGTGCAATGATTTCGCGATAAACAAACTTGCCCCACATTTCGTACCCATCAGAGGATCGCATGCAGTAGTGAAAGACACCATCTGGGCGGAGATCGAACTTAGTTACATCTATCGTGAAGCCTTTCGGTCCCCACCAGTGCTTCAGATGTTCAGCATCGGTCCACACCTTGAATACCAGCTCGCGTGGTGCATCGAAGGAACGCGTGATAACCAATTCACATTCATCAGTGTTCATTATTGTGGAGTTTATTACATTTTCCTTTGACATTTCAGTTCCTCCTTAAATGTGTAGGTTGTTGCATTTTAGTTATATTGTTAAGCTATTCTTACTACTCAATGAAGCGGATTTTATTTTTTTGTGATGGAAAATATAAGAGCCGGCTATCAAAATGTAGCCGATAATAAAAAGCAGCCATCCACTAGCAGGGTCGCCAACAGATATGCTTGAATACATAGCACCCGTTAAATCAAATACAAAACCTGCATAAGCCCATTCCTTAATTCTCGGAAAGCCAGGAATAAGTATCGCCACAACACCTAATAGTTTGGCAATTCCGAGAAAGGGTAGGAGGTAGGTTGGATAGCCTAAATGATTAAATAAAGCAACTGCATCGGGAACAGACATTATATCCGGAATAGAACCAAAAATCATTAATGCCACCAACGGCCCTGTAAAAATCCAGTATATAATTTTTATTTTTTTCATTTACTCATTTCCTCCCTTAGTTTTGTATAATAATCGCATATTGCAAATTTCCTATTTTGGTGTGTTTTTGTTCCTTAAATCTTCGTCAATTGTTCCTCAAGGCGATCAAGCGTGGGTTTTGCTCCCTCAATGGCGCCGTACTCCTTGACCACCTTATCCAATTCGGCAGCAGACTTGAAGAGCATCCGCATGGTGAGCTCGGTCCTATTTCCTTGCTCTGCAAACGTTACAGTCACTTGAAATTGTTCGTCCTCTTCACCTCCGCCATGGGAATAAACGAGTCGTTCGGGGCTTACAACCTCGATGTAGACGATTTTATTGTCATAATCGACACCATCGGGACCGTGCATGACGTAATGCCATACACCGCCTGGCTTTACGTCTATTTCTTGAACCGTAATCGTAAAGCCTTTTGGTCCCCACCAATGCGGTAAATGTTTAGGGTCAGTCCAAGCCTTATATACTAGATCACGTGGAGAATTAAAGACACGATTGATAATAAGTTCCTGATCTTCTACAGACGTAAAAGTGTTATTCGTGGTTTGGCCTTCTGCCATGATTTCTTCTTCCTATTTCGTTTTTTTAATGTACTTTTGCAGGACTATTGCTTGTCGTCATGGTTCACTTCCTTGCTTTGCAGATCCTGCAAGTAATCGTCTAAGCGGTCGAATCTCTCGTTCCAGATGTGGCGGTAAGACTCTAACCATGAATCAAGCTCTTTGAACGGCTCGGCCCTCAGTTTGTAGATCCGTCGATTGGCCATCGCCTGCACCTCTACCAGCCCGGCATTATTAAGTACACGGAGATGTTTGGAAGCTTGAGGCTGGTTAAGCCCAAGTCGATCGGCAATTTCCCCTACTGTGAGAGGCCCGTCACGCAAGAGTTCTACGATGTGTAGTCGGTTGGGCTCAGCAAGAGCATGCAATGTTGTTTTCATGAATCAAATATACACAAATGAGAATATTCCTGTCAAGGTATATAGTGGAGCTTTTTTCCAAATTTAAGTTCCTTGTTGCCTCTGTGATTGTTTGCAGTCTGATTTTTACTAAACGAGAGGCTCTAGTTCCATATGCGCTAGTTAGCTTTAGAAGCACTTTATATTATTATAGATCTTCCACAATCGGGCGCTTTAATGGAGCAACGAAAAAAACCTAATTTCTCAATTTAATGCTGAGAAAGGAGAGCAAGGGCAAGTGCCCCCGTCAAGTTAAATGATCCAACTGCACATTTGGTTTTTAAGTTGAACAAGGAAACTTTATTCATTGCTGAATAATGCACCATTTCCTCATTATTATACAAAAAGGGATATGAGGAAGTTTCATATCCCTGTTTGGCCATGGAAGGTATCTCTTTCTGCTAAAACAGCGGAAATTAAAATAAAATTTGGTGAAATTTGGAAATTGGTTTATTGTTATATAGCGAATATATTAAATTGGGAAAAAATGATAGTTTTTAAACTAAAACTATCATTTTTTTACTTTTATTTTGAGTTTGAGGAACAGGAATGTGTAAAAAAATAATGTACATGCTTTTATTATTGGTATGTATCATGGGGGTAACAAACGGTATTGCAAATGCAGCACCAACAAAGGGCCAAGAATGTGCTGACTAAGGAAAATATTATTCATACCGAAGTGATAGAAATTGTTTGATACAAATCCTTTGAACCTAGATGCTTAGTATACTTGTAATTTTAACAAAGACAACCACACCGGCTATATTACAGCCGGTGAAGCTCACGGATGGAGGAAAAAAACATTCGTTTTTTCTTGATGGAAGCCGGCAGCGAGCCTGATTTAGGTTGCTGCAGAAACCTTAAACCATTGAGAGACATATGAGGAATAGATGATGTATGAAGTAGGCAGGGCTGTAAACCTTTAAGATTAAGAGACTAAAAGAATAAAAGGTAAAGGAAAACATCATATTTTCGACCTGGTGCACCTGTTCGTAAACCGATTGGAGCAATGAATTTCTCACTGGGGTAGAAAGTTCAAAATACAGGATCAAAGAAGAGGATTAGAATTGAAAACTTGTCCATATTGCGGTAGCAACATTGAAAGAATGGATCATCAGTATAACTTTTGTGATTTTTGTTGCATGAATATTGATATCAGGATTGTTAAAGAGAATCACGAACGCTTAGACGTTCGATTTCGTGATTTTGTTTTGGATTCTTATATTGATATAGGGAGATGTGATCATGAAACAGACAAATAATAAGTCATTTAGGGAAAAAGCAAAGGAAATTATAGATGTTAGTACTGAGGAAGGAGTATCAACACTATCCGAATGGAGAGACTAAATAACCCGTTCAAAAGAGCATTTTTTTGAACGGATTATTTTTTGTATAGGGTTAGTGAATTGAAGCCATTACTTCACAATAAAATTGACGGTTAGATCTAATCATTCATTCTTTCTTTTATCCTATATTTTGTAAAGAATCCTGTTCTTTTCCATAAAGCTCGTCCCAAAGCTCATAAATTTTCCTGCGGCCGTTTGCAATTTCAGGGTTGAATTGAATAGCAGCATTTTGACGGACAGTATGAACATTCTTCATTGCCTGTTCAAGCTTCTCGTTGATGTCATTACTACCTTTACCTGCTTGTTTAGCAATTGAAATTCCGGCTGTTGTTCCTTGGGCCATGGCGATTTTTCCGCTTTCGATGCCAGTGATATTTCCGGCAACAAATAATCCTTCGAGTGGGGTTTCCATTTTTTCAGAATGATGTGGAACATGTCCGCCTAGTTCCGGAACGTATTGGAATGGGCAACCAGCAACCGCTGTAAGCTCTGCTAACGGATACAAGCCACCTGCGATACATACAAAATCTGCTTCGTAAGTTTTTTCCGTACCTTTGATCACATTTCCAATCGCATCAATATCTGCAGTGAGGACGCCTTCTACCTGATCCTTGCCAAGAATTTCAAGAGCTGCTTTTCTAAGCTGCAATGGTGTGCCATTCACCTTAACGCCGCTCTTAGGGAAAAACTTTATTCCTAATTTGCGGAATCCTTCATTTTTCATAAAGTGGCTACCGAAACGCAAGATTGGTGACGGGGCAAGATGGGCCGCATTTAGAAGCGACTTCATGACTTCCTCCGGTTCTCCGGCATTTTTGCTAAGCGGGCTCTTTTCTGGCAGAACAATGCGTTCCACATTAATTCCAGTTAATTGCAGCTCGTTTAAAATCGCAAATGCTAGAATGTTAGCACCAATGATGATGCCTTTTTTGCCGACCTCAACACGATGAACATTGGTCATGACCTGTGCAGCCCCAATTGACATAACGCCTGGAAGAGTCCAACCTGGCACAGGAATTGGGAACTCAGCTGCACCAGTTGCCACTAGCACAAAAGGAGCTGTTAGTGTTCCTATATTAGTATGAACATTCCATGAATCCTCGTCTTTTTCAAGGTTGTATACAGAAACGCCGCAGCGGATATCTACTGATAGTTTTTGAGCTTCATTGTGCAGACGCTCTGATTCTTTTATTCCATTCCACCATTCACCAGACGGTTCCTGGTGCAATTGGCCGAGTAATCTTCCGCCTGGTCTGACAAATTCATCAATGACGGTTACTTTTAAGCCATTTTCAGCACAGGATATGGCACCAGCTAAACCGGCTGGTCCAGCTCCTATTACGATTACATCTATCATTGATTCTCCACCATCCTTTTAACAATATTAGGATGCTGTTTCCCACTTTCAACAACCATATTTTCCTTCACAACAGTTAAACAGGCTCTTACATTGGCCTGACCATTTACATTTACACGGCATTCCATGCAGTGTCCGATATTGCAGTAGAACCCTCTTGGTGTTCCGCCTTCCTCATGAACACGCAGTGTTCTCACACCGTTTGCTAGCATGGCTGCCGCGATTGTTTCATTCTCGTGTGCTTCATATTCTTTTCCACCAAATATGAAAGGAATCTTTTTTCTATCGTCTAATTTTCCTAAAACCGGATGATCTATAATTCTAGCCATGATTTTCACCTACTGTTCCAAAAGTTACTGGGCGAATTGGAGGCTGATATTTTAATGGAATTTCGCCTTCTTCTGTATTAGGTACGACACTTTCAATGATCCGATCGACCGTAATTCTGCAAGTGCGTCCTCCGCAGAAACCCATTCCTGCCCTTGTTCTTAGCTTTAGTTCCCTGGCTGTGCATTGATATTCTTCCGCTGTTGCGAAAAGCTGTCCATAGGTAACTTCTTCACAACGGCAGATCACAAGTGCTTCTTTGTTACTCATTTGGAAAATCCCCCTCTTTAATTATATGTAAAAATATAATGCAAGAATCGTACCAACTTTGAAGATTGTAATTTTAAATTAGCCTAAGCCAAGGCGTTTTAGACGATTGTAAAGGGTCGCTCGGGTGATTCCCAGCTTTTTTGAGCATTCTAATTTGTTGCCATGGGTTAATGCCAATGCTTTTTCGAACACCTTCTTCTCATGCTGATCCATTTCTTCCTGAAGCGGCAAAATGACTGTGTCCATTTCCATGTTGTTTTCCTGTAGGTCCGTATTAGATACATCTGGATAGCTCATTTCTGAATGAAATGGCAAGTATTCTTTTCGAATGACGCCATCTGTCGTAAAAACAACAAGGCGTTCAATGACATTACGTAGCTCTCGGACATTGCCTGGCCAATAATATTGAAGCATCTCTTGCATAACCTCCTGTGGGAAGTTATGGATCGGTCGCTGATAGCGCGGTGAAAAATCCTTTAAAAAATAATAAATCAGTTCAACGATATCTTCTCGGCGCTCTCTTAATGGAGGAATTTTTATACTGACGACATTCAGCCGATAATATAAATCCTCACGAAATTGGCCTTCTTTTATTAATTCTTTTAAATCCCTATTTGTTGCGGCAATTACCCGGAAATCAGCTTCAATTTCTTTTTCGCCGCCAACCTTGTAATACTTTCTTTCCTGAAGCACCCGAAGCATCTTGACCTGCATTTCTAAAGGCATTTCGCCAATTTCATCAAGAAAAAGAGTACCGCCTTTAGCGAGTTCAATTTTTCCTTTTTTTCCTCTATGATCTGCACCGGAGAAGGCACCTCGCTCATATCCGAATAATTCGCTTTCAAATAATGATTCAGGAATGGCGCCACAGTTGATTGAAATAAATGGTGCGTCAGGCCCTTCGGTTGCCTCATGAATGGCTTTGGAAAAGACCTCCTTACCGACCCCGCTTTCTCCTAAGATCAATACAGTTGATCGGACAGTGCATACCTTTTTCGCCATTTGCACCGTTTTTTCCATTACAACACTTTTCCCTTTAATGGCATTAAAGGGATCTGAAGGTCTGTATTTTGCTACCTCCTGTTCTAAACGGTGGACTTCTGTCGACATATTAAATAGTTTTTCATTAAGAACAACCTGGTTTGTCACATTGGTCTCTGATACAACTGCCCCGATAATACTTTCATTAAAGTAAACAGGGTTGGCATTTATAAGAACAAATAGATCAGATCTTGCTTGGTGATGCTTTCCCCGAATTCTTTTTCCTTTGTGTAATGATTCCAAGATTTCTAGATTTTGATGTTCAAAGAATTCTATTATTGGTTTGCCTATAATCTCATCTTTGTTAACGGAGAAAATTTTTTCAGCTCCTTTTGTCCATGTGCGGACACGTTCATCGGCATCAATCACCGTGACTGAAGCGTCCGACGTTTCAATGACAGTTTCATAGAAAACCTTTAATTGATTGTAGGAATCGTGTAAAAAATTAATGATTTGTTCATTTGTGATGCAGCCAAGCGTTTGACCGTTTGAATCTGTGATGGCAACGACAGGATAGCGCTTAAAAGAATCAGCTAATACGGCAAAGGAATCATGCAAATAAACCTTCGGTAAAGTGTTTTCATTATCTACTTGGTTTAGACAGATAAAATTATTTTCAATTATTTCTTTGACTGACGGTAATTCAAACATGACAGCCTCCTGATGTGTAAAAAAAAATTTACACTGTTTAATATTTTATACACTAATTTATCAAAAATTTTGACAATTGTAAACGAATGTAAAAGAATATTTGGAATAATTGTAAAATTAGTTTGAAATTTGTTGTTTTATAAAAGTTGGCACGCTACTTGCAATAATATAAGTATGTAACGAGATGAAGGGAGGTTGGTTTTGTGAGACATCATTGTGATGTTTTGATTATAGGTGGGGGAATCATTGGCTGCGCAATTGCCTATTATACTTCTAAATCTGGAAGAGATGTAACAGTTATTGAAAAAGGTGAATTTGTCAGCGGTACTTCATCCCGCTGTGATGGAAATATTTTAGCTATTGATAAAGATCCTGGATTTGACAGTCAAATGTCACTTGTCAGCCAGAGATTAGTAGATGAATTAAGTAGAGAATTGAAACAGCCTTTTGATTATCGCGCACCTGGAAGCATACTTGTCTGTGAGACAGAAGAAGAAATGGAAGCCGCACAAAAATGGGTTGACCGTCAGAAGGGGGCTGGTTTGCCGTTCAGGATGTTGGATCGTCAGGATATCCGCCAAGATTCCAAGTATTTTGCTGATGATTTATTAGGCGGCTTAGAATGTGCGACAGATTCAACAGTTAATCCATATCTTCTTGCTTTTAACCTTTTTGAGGGTGCAAAAAAGATGGAAGCTAAAGCGCATAAACAAACTGAAGTGACTGGAATGAAAAGGAAGACGGACGACACTTTTACAGTTGAAACAACTAATGGGACTTTCACTGCAAATCATGTCATTAATGCTGCAGGTGTATGGGCTCCATATATTGGCGAGATGCTGGACTTGACCATTCCAATTAAACCAAGAAAAGGCCATATCATTGTCGCATCACGCCAGGAATTTGTAGGTCCAAGAAAAGTTATGGAATTTGGCTACTTAATATCCAAATTTGGCGGCAAGCGCCAGGTTGATCCGATTACTGAAAAATACGGTGTAGCCCTTGTTTTCGAACCAACTGAAAGTCAAAATTTCCTGATTGGAAGCAGTCGCGAATTTGTTGGATTTAATACAAAGGTCAACAATGAAATTATTAAATGTATTGCTAATCGCGCAATTAGATTTTATCCAAAAATGGCTGACATGATGGTCATACGTTCCTATGCGGGGTTAAGGCCTTGGACAGAAGACCACTTACCAATTGTGTCAGAAGTTGAGGGAATTCCAAACTATTATATTGCAGCTGGTCATGAGGGAGATGGAATAAGTCTTGCCGCTGTTACTGGAAAAGTGTTAGAGGAAATGATTAATGAAAAGGACACTTGCATCCCAATTGAACCGCTGAGATTTTCTCGATTTAAGGAAAGGGTGTTGAGCTGATGAAGGCAAATCGAGTTTTTACAACCATTGATACACACACGGGCGGAAATCCGACAAGAACATTGATTAGTGGACTCCCAGAGTTAAAGGGAGCAACAATGTCCGAAAAAATGCTACATATGCAAAAAGAGTATGACTGGATTCGTAAGCTGCTGATGAATGAACCAAGAGGACATGATGTGATGTCAGGTGCACTGTTGACAGATCCGTGTCACCCAGAAGCAGATATTGGTGTTATATATATCGAAACTGGCGGTTATTTGCCAATGTGCGGACATGACACAATAGGTGTTAGTACAGCATTAATTGAAGCAGGGCTAATCCCTGTTCAAGAACCAGTTACTTCAATCAAACTTGATACACCAGCAGGACTTGTTGAGGTAGAGATTAAGGTAGAGGACGGAAAAGCAAAAGAGGTTTCCTTCTGTAATGTCCCTGCATTCCTGTTAAAGAGTGTATCTGTTGATGTTGAGGGAATTGGAATTATTGATGCAGACATTGCTTATGGTGGCAATTTCTATGGAATTATTGACGCAAAATCTGTTGGATTAGAGCTGATACCGGAGAATGCATCAAAAATCATTGAAATAGGTATCAAAATTAGAAATACCATTAACGAAAAAACGGATGTCGTTCATCCACAGTACCCATTTATTCGCGGGTTGACCCATATTGAATTTTTCACTGATCCAACCCATAAAGAAGCAGATGTGAAAAACACGGTCATCGTCCCTCCAGGCGGGATTGATCGTTCACCATGCGGTACAGGTACATCGGCCAAATTATCTGTCCTCTATTCCAAAAAGGAGATAGGTATCGATGAGGAATTTGTGCATGAGAGTATTGTCGGCTCTTTATTCCGTGGACGAGTCCTTGAAACCACAGATGTACAGGGCGTGGAAGCTGTTATTACAAGAATCACTGGTTCTGCATGGCTAATGGGAATGCACCGGTTCTTTTATAACGAGGAAGATCCGCTTAAAGAAGGCTTTTTACTCATTCCCCCAATGGAACATGAAATGGAGGATGTGAAATGAAAATTCAAAGTGCTTACATAGCAACCGATGTACACGTAGCAGGAGAGGCATACCGTATTATTAGGAATGCTCCATTTATTTATTATCAAAGTTTACAGGAGCTGAATGATCAATTTCCACTTGCCTATGAGGAACAGATTAAACTTCTTTTAAATGAGCCCCGCGGATTTGCTGGACTGAATGGCTGTTTGGTCGTTCCACCTATTAAAAGCGGTGCCGATGTAGCTGTTATCTTTTTCGATCATAACGGAACTCTTCCAATTCAATATGGTGGAATTGTCGCTGTCATAACCGTATTGCTAGAGTGCGGTCAATTAAAGGCAAATCCTTCCAATGAATACAGCATTGAAACAGTCAACGGTATTGTTACTGTTACTGCTGGTATGAAAGACGATGAAGTGAAATTAGTTAAGTTAAAAAGCGAACCATGCCAGGTTGTACAAACTCGTGTGGCAGTGTCTTATTTAGATTTACAGACAGAAGTTGCTCTAGTTAAAGCCGATCAGCTTTATGCGATATTTGATAAGGCAGAACTACCTTTTGAGATTGAGATGGAGAACCTTCCTGACATTAACCAATGGGGACAAAAGGCGATTGAGGCCTTAGAAGGCAAATATGCTGTCAGCCGAGTGATCTTGCTGGATCATTCGCAAAAAAGTGAAGGAAAAATCAAAACGGTAACATTCCGTCCTGATCGTTATATTGTGCGTTCTCCAGGATTTGGCACTCTAGCTGCCTGCAACGCCTATTTATTAGGAAATGGTGATATATCTGCAGATAGCCGAATTGAAAATGAAAGCATTTTTAATGGCAAATTGACAGCAGAACTTTCAGCACAAATTGAAAACGGTTACGAGTTTAGTTTTTCAGCCCGCGGATTTATTACGGGTATGCAGACATATGTATTAGACCCGACAGATCCATTATCCGCAGGGTTTTTATTAAAATAAAAAACTATTAAATATACAGGAGGAAAATAAAAATGACTACAATTAAAGGAGCTTATCCGGTATTAATTACACCAATGACACAGGAGCAAGAAATCGATTGGGGCGGAGTAAAGAATAATGTTAATTACTTCATGGATCAAGGTGTGGCAGGTATCGTCATCAATGGGAGTACAGGTGAATTTGTCAGTCTATCAAAAGAAGAAAAATTCCAAATGGTAGAAACTGTTATGAAGGAGGTAAACGGCCGCATCCCTGTTATTGTTGGTACTGCTGCTGAAACAACAAAAGAAACAATTGAGTATACAAAGCAGGCTGAAGCACATGGGGCTGATTGTGCTCTAATCATTAACCCTTATTACATGAAGCCGAAGGAAAATGAAATCTACCATCATTTCAAAGAAGTATCTAGTGCTGTTAATCTACCAATCATGCTTTATAACAACCCATTTACTTCTGGCGTTAATATGAGCACAGATTTAATGCTTCAGATTGGTAAGGATTGTGAAAATGTGACTCACATTAAGGAATCAAGCGGTGAAATTGGCAAGGTAAGAGATCTCGCAAGAAAAGGTAAGGGAGATTTTGAAGTTTTCTGCGGCGCTGAAGAGCTTGTTATGGAGTCTTACTTAGTTGGAGCAACTGGATGGATTTCTGTTGCAGGAAATATCGTGCCTAAGCTTGTTACAGACATGTATAACCATTTCCAAAACGGTGAGTTGGAAGAAGCATGGGCCATCAATGATCGTATTTTACCACTTTGTGCGTTCCTTGAAGGATCTGGAAAGTATGTGCAAATTGTGAAGAGAGCCATGGAATTAAATGGACAGGATGGAGGTCCTGCGCGTTACCCTCGTTTAGGTCTATCACCTGAGGAAGATCAAAAGCTAAAAGACCTACTTGCCAATTTAGAAACAGTAAATAACTAAAACTGTGAAGGAGAGAGAAAATGCAAGCGACAAACTACAATTTGAAACCGAAAGTTCAGGAATTCTTGGAAGGGGTGAAAGGGTTATATATCAACGGTGAATATGTACCGGCGATTAGTGGTAAAACGTTTTCCGTTGTTAATCCTGCAAATGAAGAGATCATTGCGGAAGTAAGTGAAGCACAAGAGGAAGATATTAACGTTGCGGTAGCTGCTGCAAGAAAGGCATTTGATGAAGGCAAATGGACAAAAATGGATGCCGCAGAACGCTCTCATCTAATCTATAAATTTGCGGACCTCTTAGAAGAAAATCGAGAGGAACTTGCACAGCTAGAATCATTGGATAATGGAAAGCCCTACAAGGTCGCTCTCGCAGATGATATCGATGGAACCATCCAGCATTTTAGATATTATGCCGGCTGGGCCACGAAAATATTTGGTAAGACAACTCAAATTTCAAAGGATTATGTAACCTATACTGTACACGAGCCTGTTGGGGTTGTAGGCCAAATTATTCCATGGAACTTCCCGCTTGCCATGGCTGCCTGGAAGCTCGGATCTGCACTTGCCGTTGGATGTACGACTGTTATTAAGCCAGCAACTGAAACACCACTATCTCTTCTATACGTAGGAAAGTTGTTTAAAGAAGCTGGTTTTCCAGACGGTGTTGTGAATATTGTGCCAGGAACAGGAAGAATTGCGGGAGAATCGATCATCGCTCATAAAAATGTTGATAAAGTCGCATTTACTGGATCAACAGCTGTCGGAAAAGAAGTTATGAAAAAAGCTGCAGATCAAATTAAAGGCGTTACGCTAGAGCTTGGCGGAAAATCACCAGCCATTATTTTAGAAGATGCCAATCTTGAAGAAGCAATTGAAGGGGCCTTTAACGGAACGATGTACAATCATGGGCAAAACTGTAGTGCTTGTACACGTGTATTTGTACAGCGAAACATTTATGACCGTGTCGTAGAAGCTTTAGCTGAGCGGGCGAAAGCACTGAAGCTAGGTGACGGAATGAACCTTGAAACGGAAATGGGCCCACTTGTTTCAGCTAAACAGCATCAAACTGTACTTAATTATATTGAACAAGGGAAAAAAGAAGGAGCGCGCCTTGTAGCCGGTGGGGAAAAAGGATTTGAAAAAGGATATTTTGTACAGCCAACCATTTTCGCTGATGTAGAGGATCATATGGTGATTGCTCGTGAAGAAATCTTTGGTCCAGTCATGTCCATTTTCGTTTTCGATACGGTTGAAGAGGTCATTAAACGAGCAAACGATAGTGACTATGGCTTAGCCGCAAGTATTTGGACAGAAAGTATGAAAAAAGGTCATTACATTGCCAGCAAGCTGCAATCAGGTACTGTTTGGATTAATGATTTTGGTCTTGAATGGGAAACAATGCCTTTCGGTGGCTATAAACAATCAGGAATCGGCCGCGAAATGGGTGGAGAGTATGGTTTACAAAACTATACAGAAGTGAAAAGTGTATTTGTTAACATCAAGCAGGACGAGTTAATCTAAGGAACAATGGGACGGGTCACGTGTACTATCGGTTGGGAACGGGACAGCTAGTCTGTCTATGTCCTATTGCACAGTCTGTATTTATCTGAAAATTACAACTATATTAAATAGTTGGAAAGTGTAGAATTATCAATTTTAAGTTTGTGGAGGAGGTATAGGATGGAAGAATTAGTGAATAAAGCGTCGGGTATGGTTTGGAGTCTCGGGCTAGTAGTGTTTGCTCTTGGTGCTGGATTGTTCTTTTCCATTATGACACGTTTTGTGCAAATTAGATATTTTAAGGAAATGATTAGGCTTCTTTTTGACAAGGGTGAGCCAGAATCTGGTGTGTCCTCTTTCCAGGCGTTTTGTATGGCTTTAGCTGGCCGGGTCGGTATTGGAAATATCGCTGGGGTTGCTACTGCGATTGCATTTGGAGGTCCAGGAGCGGTTTTCTGGATGTGGATCATGGCTTTATTAGGAGGAGCAAGTGCTTTTGTTGAATCGACTCTTGCACAGGTCTATAAAGTAAAAGATGGTAATCAATACCGAGGCGGAACTCCTTATTTTATTGAAAAAGGTTTAAATATGAAGTGGTTCGGGGTGTTGGTTGCGATTGTTGTTACACTGTGTTACGGAATTTTAGTTCCAGGTATTCAGGCTAACACGATTGCTGTTGGATTCGAAAACACAATTGGACTCAATAAAAGCATCACGGGTATCGTTCTTGTTGTATTACTTGGCATCATTATTTTTGGCGGTGTGAAGCGAATCGCTTCTGTTGCGGATAAAGTTGTACCTTTTATGGCTTTAGGGTATGTGATTATCACTTTCGTTCTTTTAGTTGCCAATGCATCAGAAATTCCAGCAATGTTTGGGTTAATTATTTCAAGTGCATTTGGGGCAAATGAAATGTTTGGCGGTATGATCGGTGCAGCGATTGCATGGGGTGTTAAGAGAGCAGTATTTTCCAACGTTGCTGGTGTAGGGGAAGGAACCTATAGTTCAGCTGCTGCTGCTGTATCCCATCCGGCAAAACAAGGTCTTGTTCAAGCATTCTCTGTTTATATTGATACGATCATTGTCTGTACAGCTACGGCACTTATGATTCTAATCACCGGCATGTACAGTGTTACTCCAGAAGGACAGCAGCCGATTGTTGACAACATCCCAGGTGTTGAAGCTGGACCAATGTGGACACAGGCGGCTGTTGAAAGCGTTATCCCTGGATTTGGTGGTTTGTTTGTTGCGATAGCGATCTTCTTCTTTGCCTTTACAACGCTAATGGCTTACTACTATATTTCTGAAACAACCCTCTTTTACCTTGGAAGAAATAGAAATTTAAAAGGGTTTAAAGTAGGCTTAATGATTCTTTTCTTAGGAATGATCTACATTGGAAGTGTCGAAAACGCATCCCTATTATGGGGACTTGGTGACTTTGGCTTCGGAAGCATGGCTTGGCTAAACTTAGTGGCTATTTTAATGCTAACTAAAACAGCCTTAAAAGTATTTAAAGATTATGAAAAACAGAAGAAAGCAGGCATTGAACCAGTCTTCGACCCTGGTAAACTCGGCATTAAAGGTGCTGATTTTTGGGAGGAGAAAGTGAAAGAACGTAATTCAAAAGGTAAGAGGAAAATAGAAGAAAAGCAATCGGTAAAGGAGAACACTTTACATTTATAATTCTTAAACACCCTTATTGCGGGTGGTGACAGCTTCACTGGTACTTCCCCCAACTACTGGAGCTTGATTCTTATAATTTTTTGGGTTCTTATTAAGCTAAATTATTGTTGTACAATCTTCAATTATAGAACAATGAAAGTTCTTTATTACTAAGAAATTCAGAATAGTACGCACTATAAATGATTGGATGTGCAAAATAAATATAAAATTTACACAAGTGAGTTATGGTAACTAAAAAAAAGTGAGAAGAGGACCAGCAAACTTAAGTTTTGTTGGTCCTCTTCTCGTATAGGTGTTCAATTTAAGTACACCCTGCATGAACAAATGAAAAAGCGATGATATCAAGCTATCAATATGTTCAAACAGACTTGTTCAAAGTATAGGATGGAGATTATATGAAATTTGGCTATGCAAGGGTCAGCACAAAGGATCAAATGTTCTTTATATATATAACGAGCAATGCAAAGTTATGTTTTAACTTTCACTTTCCTTTTACTTTAATTAACTTTGCGTTAAATCCTTATTTAACGAACAATTTAATAAAGTTAAAACGAAATATATTATAATAGGCCTAGTCACAGGGTTGCTGTCATAGACCGCAAAGTAACAGATAAGTATAGAGATGATATGGGGAAACAGGAGCAAAGTGCATGCTCCTTATGTTGTTACTAGGATCCGTTTCTGAATAGCTCTGTATAGAGAGCCTTGTGAAATACCAGTGCCTTCTATAATCTCTTTTACAGAGTATTCCTTACTTTCATACATCCGTAGGGCCAATGCTATTTTATCCTTGTCAAACCTTCGGTCTTCCAAGTTTTTTCCCACGCTTCGTGCTGCTTCCAATCCCTCTTTTACTCGTTCAGCGATGAGATTCCGTTCCAATTCAGCAATAACGCACATCAAAGAAGAAGAGGTTGGGGACAACTTGCGTGGCTTTTTTACAAAATAAAGTACATAATGATAAAAATTGGAAAGTTTTACAACGGAAAATTGATCAAATTTTGATGATCTGGAAGATAAACATATTTATAAAAATATACAAGAAATTATTAAAAGTTCATTATCAAGAAAGTTTTCAATTGTTTTGAAAGGTCTCCTAATTTGAGATATGCCTTCTTATTTCATTAAGGTTTTATCAGTGTTCTTTGTCATGTGCCTGAATACGAAAAATCGTGTGGTTGCTGTCCATCGTTGTCATGTCGGAAGTTTGAATGCCAGTGTTAGGGTGTGGTAGGTTGACAGTTTCGTTCAAACCAAAATTTAATCTGGGATTAAAGAAATAACCAAGGTTGCTGCTACTCTATATTTCGCAAGTATTCGATTCCATAGGTGAAATTTTAAATTGGGGATCAGCCTTAAGGAGTATCCCGAAAGTAAGATCAATATAAATAGGCCCAATATCTCTGTATAAAGAAATAATGGGCCTATTTACCATATTTAAATGATTTACTTAAGCGGCAGAGATGCTTTTCTTATGTCTTAATTGAAGAACAAAAAATAAGAATGTAATAGCATTAAAGACAAATCCAAACAAGGCTAACATTAGTGCATTGCTCCATACATCATGCAGATCATTTCCAATCGAGATAAGGTCACGAAATCCTTTGATCGCGTACGTCATTGGAAGGAATGCATGTATGTGTTGGTAAAATGGAGGTGCTAGAGCTATAGGGAATGTGCCAGAGCTTCCGCCAATTTGCAGTAAGAGTAGAATGAATCCAAGCATCTGTCCGATTTTTCCCAAAATGGTACAGAGCATTTGCACCAAAGATAGGAAAGTAAGACTCGTCAAAATTGTAAATAGATATAAGCCCCATACATGTTTAACTTCTAGGCTCATGCCTTGGATAAGTATAGTTACTGCTAGAATGGATTGAACCAACCCAACCATAATAACTACACTGTGCTTACTGAGAAACCAAGAAGCCCCAGATGATGGTTCTAACGGTGTTTCCTTAAGTTGATAGGTAGAAACGAAAAATAATGCACTAGCCATCAAGCCTATAGCCAAAATATAAGGAATTAATCCAGCTCCATAATCATTTACCTCGCTGATTTTGTAAGATTCCAACTTTGTTGGATTAGAAAACATGTCAAAATTTTTATCATTCAATTTCAGTTCATTCGCTTTTGTAGCACCGGATTGTAATGAAGAAAGTAATTGACCCGTTCCGTTAGATAGTTGG
This sequence comes from Neobacillus sp. C211, assembly GCF_051842875.1. Lineage (NCBI taxonomy): Bacteria > Bacillati > Bacillota > Bacilli > Caryophanales > Bacillaceae > Neobacillus > Neobacillus sp. C211. The sequence continues at coordinate 92,679 of NZ_JBPXRO010000019.1, read as the reverse complement.
GAAGCTCCTTTATATATTGATGCGGAACCATCTGCAAGTTTTTGAGAGCTTTTACTTAATTGATTGGCACTAGAGTTAAGCTTTTCAATCCCTTTTGCATATTGATTACTTGCATTGTCCATTTTTAAAATACTGTCGGAAACAGCGCTGGTTCCATCCGTTAATTTGTTAGCACCGCTATGTGCTTCGGCTAACAGTTTGTTAAATGTCCCTAGATTTGAACTAAAGGTATGTTGCCCTTCTGCCAATCTTTTAGCGCCTTCATACATTGATAGTTGTCCTTTTACAAACTGATCAAGTTGACTCTGCACTTGCTGTGAACCTTGTGAAACGTTTACCAGCCTAGACTCGAATTCAGTGATTCCTTGTTCTAAATCAACCGGCGCTCCTATGGTGGAAGGAGACATGAAATGATCCAAATTCGAAAGCAACTGTTGTTTCTCTTGCTCTGAAAGACTTTTGCTTGTATTGATAAGCTCTTTTTGTTCTTTAATTAGTTGGTTCTGGCCCTGAATAATTTGTTGTAAGGAGTTTAGTTGGCTTATTATTTCAGGCTTTTTTTCATTTACATCCTCTAACGCGATCAAAAGTGGGTCAAATTTTTCTTGAATCCCAATTGTACCCTGGTATGCCTGCTGTAAGTTTCTTTTAAGATCGTTAGCTCCTTGTTCTAATTCTTTAGAACCTTTAGAAAGAATTTCGCCATTTTTGTTAAGGACTCCCAAGCCATTTTCTAAATTACCCATCCCACTATTAAGTGTTTGAACCCCGTTAGACAGTTGTCCAATTTCCGTTTGAAATTGTTGTGTTCCATTGTATATCCTTTGTGTGCCGTCTTTAAATAAGACGGTGCCAACAGCTAAACTCTGCAAATAGTCTTGTAGGGTTTCGGAAGCATTTGTAATTTTGTTGGCAGCCTGGTCTATTTTATTCGCTCCATTACTTGCTTTTTGTAAATTATCGCCTACTTGATTTAAACTATTAAATAATGTGATTGCATATTGTTTTGTGATAGAATTTGATATTTTCTCATTGATTTTACTCATTCCAGAGGTTGCTATCTTTGATGCAGTATAGTTTTTCCCTGGATTTGTGTAATATCTCAACCCCATTTTACTAGGATGTTCGTCTAACAAGGATGATCCATTTTTAGAGAAATCATTTGGAATTTCGACTACCATGTAAAAATCTTCATTTTTTAATCCTTTAAACGCTTCTTTACTATTGGTAAATGTCCATTTAAACGAGTGATTCTGTTTCAAATCATGAACCAAGTCTTTTCCCAACTGCAAATTCTGCCCAGCAAATGTTGATCCCAGATCTTTATTTACTACTGCAATTGGAAGGTCCCCAGTTTTAGAATAGGGATTTCTAAAAGCGGATAGAAAAATGCTGCTATAGAGCAACGGTATAAAAAGAATGGCTATCAATGTTAATCCAGTTTTGCGATGGCTGAAAATATTTCTCCACTCGCCCCTTATCATATTCAACTATATTATCCCCCATTGTTTCCGGGTACCGATTTATTTTGTGGGACCCTTATTTCATAGGCTAATTTTACTATAAGATGTCCTTGGGTGTTAGATACTTCATTTTTCCATTTTGAATACTTTTTATATTGACCCAATTCACCTTTTGGAAACGATTATCCCACATTGTTTAAAATCTTGGCTAAAAACATACCGAACGTACTCTGGGCGGCAGCACTACGGACTGATCAGAAAGGAAAAAGCCCCCTTTCTGTCATTCCGTACGTGTCGCTTCGGCATTAAATGGACCGATAACCACGGTCTGTACGGCTCACGCCTACATTCCGTAGGTTCCTATTCCATTTACGGCTTATGCGCCATACCGAACGAGCCGAAAACCGAAAAATCAAAAGATTGAAAGATCAAAAGAATAAAAGACAAAATGAGAGCAGTCGAAACGGCTGCTTTTATTGTTTATTTTTCCCTTTTGCCTTCCGAATCGTAAAACAACGCAAGCCTTCTATCTAACGATTTCAGTGATTAGTTCAAAAGGTTATTAAGCTGTCGGGTGCATTTCTTAAATAAAATCCAGTACAAGGAACAGGTATGAAAGAAGTAATTCGTGTTGAATTATGTAAATTATTGGGTTTGAAATCACAAAATGCTGGAAGAGCATCTAACCTTTTTTGGATGGGGTTCGGGGATATGATTCAAATAAACAGAAAAGGCAGAACCCAAGAAACACCAGAATATGCATTACATATTCAATGTTCGTGGAGAATTACCTTAGATAACACAATTGTTGTAGCTTCCGAGATTTCTATCTCCTCACTCGGAATGGGATGATGGTACTGAGGATTTCGATTGTGATATACAAGGTAAAAATAGATTTGATGAAAATATTAAAACTTTTATTATTTATTTAAAAAAGGTCTATACTTTTTTCTCTTTTTTGCTTATACTGTACTATAACAAGATAAGAAACAACGAACTGTATTAATGAAGGGGGAGATTTAAATGTTAATTAGTCCGGTTGGATTTTTCCGAAATTTGCCAAAAAAGGAATGCCCTGAATGCGGGCAGCATATGCAAGAGCAAGCAGAAAGTTATTTGATGGATTGTGATCGTTGTTTATCCAAAAAAGAAAAGTAAAGTTTGCTAACTCTCCAGCATTGATCTGCCCCGTAAATGTTAGACACCATTCTAACATTTTCGGGGTGTTTTTAATTTCATAACAATAAATTAGTAGAATTCTTGGAAAGTAGAAAAGCATTTGATACAGCAACTAAAGTAATTATATTTATCGAAATGAATGTCTAAATATCTGTTAATTTTTATAAATGAGCCATATTAACTAACCTCTTGCATTAATTAAAAGATCGTCTTTTTTTACGATCTTTTTTATGAGTAATCAGAATCTCCAAAATATTTACTCCTTGCAGAAGATTGAAGTTATGTACTTAAACTTACTGGGCAGGTTCGTGGAAGAGGGTTTATTATTACATATCTAGAATATGTATTATCATTATAAGAAAGTGGGTGTATTGATGATGTTTCATCAAAACGAATATGAATGGGTTCGTCAGACACGATTAACGGTGCTAGACTATTGTAAGGAACTTAATCAAAATGATTTTACTCGCCAAAATGGATACGGTTGGGAAAGTGTGCGAGACTCATTGGTTCACATAGCAGATTGTTATATTGCGTGGCTCGGCTCATTTGTTTTATTAAAAACAAATGAGCCAATTACACCAAAGGATGAACGACAGAAATTGAAACTGGACGATATAAAAATACGCTTTGAACAGGTTGATTCTTTTGTAAATGAGGTATTTGAATTACACGGAAAGCAATTATCTGAGCCAATTCAAAGAAGGATTCCTTGGAGAGATGAAACAGAAATTATAACATTTACCCCTGGTAAATTAATAATGCATACTATAACTCACGAATTTCACCACAAGGGACAAATTGTAGCTATGATACGTCAGATGGGTTATGAACCTCCAAATACAGATGTATTAGGAACTAACGATTAATATATGTAAGAGAAAATAGATTTCTTTACATTTCTCTATTAACAGCTACAAGGGTAAAGTTCAGCTGCCAATTCAGGCGGCTTTTCCTATTGAACTTAAGGAACAGGTTTGTTGAAGAAGGAAACTAAATCCAATTAACGGATAAGGATTTAGAATTTACACTTAGAGGTTTGATATACTGAACATATGAACAGCTCAATAAGATAAGGAGTTTTTTATGTGGATATTTTTGAGATTAAAAACATAGTTAAAGACTTACCAGAACGGGCAGTAAGGTCATACTTGCAACTTATTCTTTTTAGGATAGGACTGTTAGAGGAAAGGGAATATTCTTTAGTTGAGTTTTCAAAAGACCTTAAAGAATTTTATAACCACATTCTTTACCCACAAGACCCAAATGAAAATATATTCGATAAAGGCGATTACAAAAAAGTTCACATCAATTTCGGATACCCATTTTTAAGACATACATTAAAAGAAATAAACTTACACGAGGAAGAATTTATTGTTACTTTCGAAGATAATTTTGCTGTTGCCCCATTAGGTAATTTGGACACAGAAAATGGTCAAAGAGAAAGATTTAAATGGATAAAAAACAACTTAGAACGAATTGAAGAAGAAACAGAAAATTTTTGTGATAAACTTCAAAGAACGATTGCTCGATTAGTTTCTATTCCAGAAAATATTCCAATTTACATATGGGTTTCAGGAAACGCTAATGAACAAACAGGACTTCTTTTTACAATTTACTTGTTAAGGGAAAGAAAAAATAATATCTTTATCGTTAATACTGAGCAATTGTATAGAGAATTATTTAAGAAAAAATCTAAAAAGTACATCCCATTTTTTTCAGGGGGAATACTTACTGAAGAATTACAATCCATTTACAACTATACTCAAGAAAATCAAAAAAATTTATCTGACACAGAGCGTAAACAGGTTGAAATACAGTGGTTAAAACTTTCTGGAAATTCTGCAACCTTAAGAATTTGGGAAAACGGTGAAATAAAGTTTGTTCCTGAAGACTTTTACGATGATTTTATAATTGAAAAAGCCAAGAAGCTGATTGGTAAGAAAAAGGGATATATAAAGTGTGCAAGGTTAATTGGTGAAGTGTATGGACATATTTTTCAGTATATCGGTGATAGTTTTTTAGAATATAGGGTTAGAAAATTAATCGAAAATGGAATTTTTACTTATGAAGGCAGCTTAGAAGCAATGCGTAGTTACGGTATTAAATTTAGTTAAATATTTTATTGGATACGTTGAGGGAAGCTCGAAATAGAAATAGGGGCTTCTCTTTTTCATAATTCTTATTTAACTTTTGTTAAAATGTTTGTGAAGAATAGTACTTAAAGTAACGTGTGCTAGAGTTAAATAAGGGGGTGCTGCGGCATCTCCTTTTATATTGAGCTAACGGATGTAAAATCAATTAGGCACTTTTTCTTTTACAGAATAATACGATAAATAATGTAATCTGTCATAAGGAGGGTGCAATAATGAACAGAAACCTTAATCTTAGTTATGTTGTTCAACCAGTTGATAATTTATATTCAATAGCATTGAAGTTCAATACTTCTGTGGAAAGTATTGTTTTCTTAAATCATCTCGTAAGCCCGATCATATATATTGGCCAAACGCTATTGATTCCCGAAACAGCTTCAAAAAAGGGTATTGAAGCTAGGCAATTACAATACAAACCTGTTACAGCGTATACAGCAGATAGACCTATTTTGGTTAATGGTGTAGATATTAATACTGGGCTATATCCTGTATTAAATTTTCAACCTACAGGTGCAACCTACCCTTTTATTTATGTTCCAATTGCCGAGTTTAGCAGGGTTGGGGCCAAGGTTGTATGGGATGAGACAAATCAGGTAATTAGGGTTACTTCTGATTATGATGAATTGAAAAATAGAGTCAATGCCCTAACCCAGGAGAATCAATATTTATTATCACTTACTGAAGATTTGTCTATGGAGGGGCTGGGGAATACAGCAGGTAATATATTGAACAGTGGTATTGTTGGTAAAGAAAACGAATGGCTTTATTATAATAAACGGCAAGGTACAGCGTTGTATGGAACATTATCTAAAATTAAAACAGATTTGACAATGGATACACCGTTAATGGCCAATGATGATCCAACCTATATTAATGTTTTAAATGGATGGGTCTATTATCGAAATGGCAGGGATAATGGGAAGATATACAAAATAAAAATTGATAGTACAGAAAGGACAAAATTAACGGATGATAGTTCTACCGATATTATGGTTGCAGGTAATTGGATTTACTATGCAAATCAGTCGGACGGTGCTAAATTATATAAATTAAACGTAGATGGAACAGGAAGGATAAAATTAAATGAAGATCAATCCTCCGCTATTAACCTAATTGGTAATTGGATTTATTACCAAAATGTATCAGATGGCCAAAAACCATACAAAGTAAAAATTGATGGAACGGAAAAAACAAAACTAAATGATACAAGTGCCTACAATATTCAAATAAATGGCTATTGGATTTATTTCAGAAATCCAGCAGATGAAAATAGAATTTATAAGATGACTTTAGATGGATCAAATAAAATCAAATTAAGCGATGTTCCTACTTCAACCTTTAATGTGTCAAATGGTTGGATATACTATACCACTGTAGATATACCTGGCGGTGATCTCTACAAAATGAAGATTGATGGAACAGGTAAAACTTTTTTAAATGAACATTTTGTAACAAACACAAACATTTTCGACGATTGGATTTATTACACAAGAACGGAGAAAATGGTATATCGAATAAAAACAGATGGGACACAAAAGCAAACTGTGTATTAGTGCTTTCACCTCCCAAAAATCCTTAATTGACAAATTATCGTAAGATGTTGTTTAACTAACGGTTGCAAGAGTTGAAGATTCAGCTGCCATTTTGGTAGCTTTTTATTATTCGACTAACGTAAGCGGGTTAGCTTAAGAAGAAACCATAATGAGCATTTGAATAAAGTTATAAATTAAACACAAAATGAAAAGGGAAATGAATACCCTAATATAAACAAGATGAAATGTAGGAGTGAAAGTATGGATAAAAACAAAGGGAAAACACCAAATGTTTCAGGAAGTTTTCAAGTGATTGAAGATGACCGAAAAGAAACTATTGAGGAATTGAGAAAAGACAACAAACTAGATGAAGAAACGGAATACTACGCACGAGTTTTTATGGAAGAATAGGCGTTTCTTTCAACAAGTGGATTGTAATACAAGAAGAGCTGGCTGATATTGCTAGCTTTTTGTTATTCAACTAAAGGGGCTTAACAATGTAATTCGCACCACATCAACTAACGGGTACAGGTTAATTGAATAAGTTATAAATTGAATAGCTTAGGTTATACAGCATTTCGTTATCATACAGGAATGCTTTTTATTTTTTTAAAAAATTAAAGGATATATCTATAACAAGGATAATATAATTAAAACCAATAAGTTTTTATTGATAATCAATAAATTTTGTTTTAGAATCAATTTAAAATTAATTAAGTGAGGTGCTTTTATGAAACAAGTTACGACACTCGTTTTAAAGCTAGCTGTTATTTTTATAGGAATCCTAGTTCTTGCATTGTGCATGTTTTTAGTGCCCCATATGGCGAATTTCGCAGCAAAATTGTATCCAAATATTGCCCCAATGAAATATCTCGTTTTCATCGTGATGTATGGAGCGGCTGTGCCTTTTTACTTTGCTCTCTATCAGGCTTTCAATCTTTTACGGTACATTGACGAGAACACAGCGTTCTCGGAATTATCTGTAAAGGCGTTAAAGAACATAAAGTGCTGTGCGATTACAATCAGTGGTTTGTATGTATTAGGTTTGCCACTCTTTCATTTTATAGCAAAGAAAGTTGACCCTCCTATTGGATTAATGGGACTCATCATCATTTTTGCTTCGTTGGTTATCGCCGTTTTTGCTGCTATCCTCCAACGGCTTCTACAAGAAGCGATTAACATAAAATCAGAAAATGATTTGACGGTCTGAGGTGGAGGATATGGCAATTATTATTAATATAGATGTGATGTTAGCAAAACGAAAAATGAGCGTAACGGAGCTTTCTGAGAGGGTTGGAATTACTATGGCGAACCTTTCTATTCTAAAAAACGGGAAAGCAAAAGCGGTTCGTTTTTCAACATTAGAAGCGATATGTAAAGCTTTAAATTGTCAGCCAGGTGATATTTTGGAGTATAAAAGTGACGAAGATACTGAAGAATCATAGACAACAAATTTTTCATTAACGGTTAGCTTTCATTCTATAAGTCAATATAGAAAAATGCTCAGAGTTATGCCCTGAGCATTTTTTGTGTTTATTATTGTGTTCAGGTCGTCCAAGAGACGAAAGAGATAAAAAGTCTATTTACTTTACTGACCCAGACGGTCATAAGTTTGAATTTCATACAGGCACTTACTATCCGGGCAGGTTTATTGAGTAACAAGGGCTTAAATTTTATTTATTATTAAATATTTTATATAGTGGGGATAATACAATTTAAAATTACACAAATTTAGCATGTTGACAAAAAAAGGGGACAAAACAAGATGAGTAAAGCACTAAATTTACATAGAAGTGCAATAGACATGTTGATGGCGACAAGCCGGACCTTCTTTATTCCTATTAGTCATCTACCGTCAGGATTACAAGAAGCTGTTACATCCGCTTACTTATGCATGAGAGCTATTGACGAGATTGAAGACCACCCCCAACTCCGATTGGAAACCAAACATAATCTATTACGTTCAATCAGCCTGCTCTTGAAAAAGCCCTTCAATAATAAGGAGTTAATGGCTTTATTTCACCCATACAACTCTCTCCTTCCGGAGGTTACCTTACGATTTGGCGATTGGATAAAGCTTTGTCCACCAACAATTGTAGCGAGCATTTCGAATGCCACATCTACTATGGCGAAGGGGATGGCGGACTGGGCTTTAAAAGAGTGGCGGATTCAGGATGAAGAAGGTTTGAATGAATACACATTCTACGTTGCAGGTTTGGTAGGAGTCATGCTCTCAGATATTTGGAAGTGGTACGATGCTGTTGAAACGGACAAGGATCTAGCTATAGCCTTCGGTCGTGGCTTGCAGTCTGTAAATATTCTTCGCAATCGTGCTGAAGATTTAGAACGAGGTGTGGATTTCTTTCCTAATGGATGGGAGTTAGAAGATATGTTTATGTACGCCCGACGTAACCTAGCATTGGCTGACGTTTATTTGGAGGATATTAAACCCGGTCCGATCCTTAATTTTTGTAAAATCCCGATAGCTCTTGCTCATGGTACACTTGATACTTTAACAGAGGGGAAGGAAAAAATGAGCAGGGCTACCGTAATTGAAATAGTTAGTCGAGTAGTAGATAGAAAATAAGATTCCACAATTTAGAGATAAATTTTTATATGTGTACTTGTTGCACTAACGGGTGCTAGAGTTAAACATAGGGTTGCTGCGGCAGCCTTTTTTTATTGAGCTAACGGAGCAGTTTAGTGTAACAACAATACAATTTTTTTACGGCGATGAAAATTGTTAACAACATCATTATATATCAAAAGTGTTACATCCAAGATGGATGAACAGAGAGATTTAAAATATGCTAAAATAGTGATCAAAGTTATTTTGATCACTATTTTAGTTTCAAATTTCCAATGTCTTCAATTCAATTTATAATTAAATACCAGAGCAATGATCAATATGAGTTTCCTAAATTATGAATGATAGGTTTCTCTGTTTAGATTCACAATATCTTTATGTGAAAATCTAGCTGAAAACTTCTCCATTGCCTTATCCCGTAGGAATGGGGCTTTTTCTTTATTTGCCTTTTTTAATGCTTCCGTTAGTTCCTCTTTTGTTAGTTCTGTGCAGTATGCAGGAGTTCCTGGCTGTTGTCTCCATGAATCACTTAAAGAACCACTATCTACTGCGTCGAAGCCTAGCTCGTTTATTACGTCCATGATTATTTGTTTTTGTGATAGGTTATTACCAGCAATCGCCATGGCAATGCGTCCACTAGGAACTTCGGGGGTTCCTTTATTTTCTAAAGTATAATCTAATTGATTGTTGAAAGCTTTAATAATAGGTCTACCTAATTGATTTGAAACCCAAACACTTTCAACCATCCCGTTCTCAATTTCTTCAATTTTATTGTCTCTAAAAGGGTAATAATTTGAAGTGTCTACAACGATTACTTCATCTCCAGCTTTATCTACAATGTTGCGAATGCTTGGAATCACATGAAAAGGGAGAGATATTATAAGAACATCAATATTTTTTATTACATCTTCTACACTCACAGGTGTTCCAACAATCTTTTTTCCTTCTAAACGATCAATTCCTCGAGCATCTGCAATTTTGACATCATGTCCATTCGTAACTAATTTTTTAGAAATAATTGACCCTATCGTTCCTGCACCTATAATTCCAAATTTCATAATTGTTCCTCCTAAATATAATTTTGTTCGATTATGATTTAATATCAGCTATGGAATTTTCCAATTGCCTCAACACGAAATTGTCTACATTCCTTTTTTGCAAGCATTAAGGTAATTGAGTGTTTTGGTTATAAATAATATAATGAACTCATTACTCTTACTTTTGAAGTAGGCAATAAAAAATGATATAGTACACTTTTTTGTACTTTATGGTAGAAAAGGGATGTAAGTATGGCTAGAATATGCAAGGATGGATTTGAAAAAGAGTTTATTAAGGAGCAAAGAGACGTTTATGGTATTGCGTATACCCAAAATATGCTTTCAGGACGCTGGAAGTATCTTATTCTTTGGTTTTTAAAAACAAAAGAACGTCGTTATAGCGAAATTAAAGCTTTTTTATGGGACATTTCACAAGGTTCTCTTACAAAACAGTTGAGAGAATTAGAAACAGATGGATTAATTAAACGAGAGGTTTTTCCTGAGGTACCTCCACGTGTTGAATATTCATTAACAACTAAAGGGCGTGAATTTATCCCAATACTTGATATGATGGAGAATTTCGGCAAAAAATTCGGGGAGAAACCTGATGGAAGAAAGACTTAATTATCACAAGATCTTAGCCAGGTACTTTATTTAGCATTTCCAAGTAAACATACCAATTGTTGATCTTGGAATAATCTCCCTAAATAAGTGCAAGATAATAACGATTAATTGGTGGAGGTTATTAGTGTGCTTAACAAAAAAGAGAAGTTAACATCGTTATTTTGGATTGCTATACTTGGCTTAATTTTAACAACGATATATTCAGTAATCCTTGGTATTTTAGGATATAGGACAATGAACAGGATCGATTATATTTACAAACAGAATAAACCAAGATCAAAAAATAGTTAATAAAGAGTGACTGAGAAGTCGCTCTTTTTTATTCCTTCTTTAAATAACGAAGCAGTTTACTTGTGCGAAATGTTCCTGATTTAAATTGAGATTGGTCACAATCTTCAGGTAAAGGTCAGGCAGTTCCTTTCGGAACTGAAGGGTTATATCGAAGAATCAAATGATGGGGTAACGCTCTGAAACTTTGGAGCCGAGTGATGTTTTGGCTACTGGTTCAGTTTCTGGTAGTTGTCCAATGAAGTCAGGCGACATCGTACCTGTTGAAGTAGAGAATATCGGTAAGCTATGTAATTATGGGTTTTATTCATTTTGGACTAATTCTAAACGTAAGAAAAATAAAAGGAAGGAAGTGGAGAGAATGAAACGTCAAAGGACTTTTTTTATTATTAAAGATCTGATTTTTGAAATCCAGAAACGAGAAATTACACTAAAGCAAATCAGAGTAGCACAGGTTAAAATTGAAAATGAGGAATATAAAGAACTGAGAAAAAAATTCGATGAAGATGTTTTTCATATAGAAAAAAAACCGGAAGGATGGTTTATAACACAGAAAGAGTAAACCCCACTCTATTTTGATGAATCAGGGGAAGGATTAGAATATTTTTCCTTATACAATGCATACTAAAAACATAATTTATAGCAAATGCAGAAAGGGACGGAGTTGATGTTTTATTTTCTTAAGTTTTTAAGAGGAAAGCGCTCTTCTCAGTTCCATCAAACAAAAAATAATTCTAATCTTCAGAAAAAAAACATGAAAGATGATGTCCTGGACTCTGATTTATCCCAAAATACAGAGATTCTCCAACTGCTATTTTCTCAAGCACCGGATTTAGTGATTCGTCGCTTTCCCATCGCCGCGAGTAAAACGGAGGCCGCTTTGGCGTACTTGTCCGGTTTGACGAATAAAGATGCAATCCATAATTATGTTCTAAAGCCATTGATGCATAGTTCCTTCGATCCTAATAAGGAACTGCCAGTCACAATAGGAGAAATCGAAATGGTCTATACGTGGGGGCAGATCGAAAATGCGATTCTAGGAGGAGATAGCGTTTTATTGTTAAACGGGCAAATCACCGGGTATCAATTAGATACAAAAGGGTGGCCGCAAAGACAGCTTAATAATCCTCAAAATGAAATGTCTCTAAAAGGTGCTAGTCAAGGATTTGTGGAAACAGGGAGTCAAAATATTGCCCTAATCCGCAGGTATATTCCCCATCAGGAATTAATCTTAAAAGAGATGAACGTCGGTATTCGAGGGAAAACAAAGGTTTCCCTTTTATATTTGAGAGATGTGGCTTCTAAAGATGTACTAAGAGAACTGGAAACGCGGATTCAAAATATTACAGTAGACGCGATCATTAATACCGGCGAACTTATCGAGTTCATTGAAGATAATCCCTATTCGCCTTTTCCGCAAATGATGTTGACGGAAAGACCTGATACAGCTGTATCTCATATTCTTCAGGGAAGATTTGTGATTATTATGGATCATTCTCCGAACGTATTGATTGCTCCGGCAAACTTTATGTCCTTTTTTCAGGCTGTGGATGATTACGGTACCCGTTGGTTAGTTTCTTCATTTATCCGAGTCTTGCGTTTTTTAGCCTTTATGATTGCCTTATTTTTGCCCGCCATTTACGTCGCCTTTATTTCCTTTAATTTTGAGGTCATCCCGATGGAACTTTTGCTTACGGTTGCAGAATCAAGGATTCAAGTTCCGTTCTCACCCTGGATGGAAGCTGTGATTATGGAAATGATCCTGGAATTGATGAGGGAAGCGGCATTAAGGCTGCCGACTCCAATCGGTCAGACTATTGGCATTGTGGGCGGTATTATCATTGGCCAGGCAGCTGTGCAAGTGGGAATTGTCAGCAACATTATGATCATCGTCGTTGCCGTTACAGCCATTGCTTCTTATAACATCCCTAATTATGATATGAGTTCGTCCATCAGACTGTTAAGATTTCCTATGATGTTATCCGCTGCCATGTTTGGAATTGTAGGGATTGTAATCGGATGGATGACCGTAGTCGGCCATCTGACTAGTCTTGAATCACTAGGCACGCCTTATGGAACTCCTCTGGCTCCTTTCCGATTTGCCGATATGAAAGATGCGTTTCTACGCTTCCCTTTATGGGCAATGAAAAGCCGCCCTAAAGGCACAGGAGCGATTCCAACCATTCGACAAGGGCGAAATCGTACGAAAAGGTGAAACGATGAAAAAATATACCTATAATGAAATCACTCTCATGCAGTATATATTTTTGATTAATGGAACACAGGTGGGAACTGGGGTCCTGTCCCTCCCGCGTATACTTGCGGAAAAAGCAGGTACCGACGGTTGGATCGCTATACTAATTGGCTGGGTCTCCTCCGTGGCTGCCAGCATTTTTTTAGTTAAAACGGGGGAAAGATACCCTGATGACACGCTTTTCGAAATTCTTATACGTCTATTCGGAAAAATAGTGGGAAAAGCCGCCGTCATCGTTTACATGATGTACTTTGCTTTCTACGCTTGGGCCGTTCTTGTGAATGGCAGTCTATATATCAAAGCATGGTATCTGCCTAAAACCTCAAATTACATCATTTTACTGTTATTTTCGATTCCCACCTTATTGGTAGTCCGTAACGGGGTTCGCGTTTTAGGCAGATACTCCGAGCTGTCTTTTTACATGGTGATGTGGATTCCTCTGTTTTTCTTGGTACCGCTAAGGGATGGAAATTGGCTCCACCTTCTTCCGGTGCTTAAAGAAGGGTGGGAACCAGTAATATCCGCTGTGCCGACCACTGTTTTTTCCTTTTTGGGATTTGAAGTCGCGTTCTTCTTGTACCCCTTTTTACAAAAAAAGCAACATGCGGTTCTCGGAATCACGATTGCGAACACCTTAACGATGTTGTTTTATGTATTTGTAACGATTGTCTGCTATGTCTATTTTAGCCCCGATGGGATTATCGAATTTAATCAGCCCGTATTGAATTTACTTAAACTAATTGAGTTTCGCTTTTTGGAGCGTTTTGACATGGTTTTATTGGCTGTATATCTGATTGTTGTTTCAACAGCCTGGATGCCTTGCGTATTCCTTGCTGCCTTTTGTTCTAGTCAATTGCTTGGAAAACAGGATCACAGCCAGCACGTCATTATTTTATTATTAATCATTATTGGATTGGTCTATTGGCGTGATCCTACTTGGATTGAATCGGAAAAGTGGCAGCAATGGGTTGCCAAAGGAGGGCTGCAATTGGCATTCGTAGCTCCTCCCTTTTTATGGATCTATAGCTGGATATATGAAAAGTTCCGTCGGAGGGTAAGCCAATGAAAAGGAAGATACTACTCTGCCTATCACTTGTGGCTATGATGATGACCGGATGCGCGGACCAAATGAATGTTGAAGATGTCACTCTGACACTTATTCTAGGTTTAGATTTGGATGAGGAGGATCATTTAGTGGTGTACATGTCCAGTCCGGTGTTTAATAAAGAAGCAAAGGTAAAAGAGGAGAAGGTCGAGGTGAAAGCTGTTACGGTTCGAGATTCCAGGGAACTGTTTGATACGACGGTAATGGCTTTGACATCAGGAAGCAAAACGCAATTAATCCTAATTGGGAAAAAGCTGCTCAAACGAAAAAATTGGATTGATTATATCGATCCTTACTACCGGGACCCCAAAAATACGGTAACCACAAGAGTTGTCGCCGTAGATGGGCCTGTTTCAGACGTCATTTTTTTTAGACCAAAAGATAAGCCGCGTCTTCCTTTGTATTTGGCAAATTTAGTGGATACGGCCTACAGAAGAAATGTCACTATAAAAACCACCATTCAAGAATTTCATGAGCAAACAACGGAAAAAGGGATGACAGCAAGCATCACCGAAATGAAAAAAGACCACAAAATCATGTTGACCGGCACGGCTCTGCTGGATGAACAGAGCAGATATAAGTTAAGCATAAAACCGCATGAAAACAAATTATTACGCATCCTGCAGGATAAAACACAAGGTGATTTCCCATTTACCATTTCAGTCCCTTTGGAATCGAATGGACGGGATAAACATTGGATCAGCTTTAGTACGCCGAACGTCAAGGTAAAAACAAAGGTAAGGTATAACGGTCATTTTATTTTTGACACAGACGTAAAAATGAGAATTGCCATTACAGAACGGCTTTTTCCATTCAATGTAAGGAAGGACACAGCGAAACTACAAAAGAGTATAGAAACGGAACTGCAAGCAGATTTCGAGCGCTTAATAAAGAAAACGCAAACCGCCACCATTGACCCGTTTGGATTTGGGATTTATGCCAGAGCCTATACGTATCCAGAGTGGAAAAAAGTCCAAAATCAATGGGGGAAAGCCTTTTCGAAGGCTGATGTAAACGTCAATGTACGTGTAACCATTGCCGGGATGGGAACGATTAAGTAACACGGGCCAATGATGTTCTACCATGAAATAAGTTTCTTCAAGAGAAGAAAAATGACAAAACTTAAAAAGATCCTGCTCAATCGATAAAAAAAGAGGAGAGCGATTTAATAAGTCTATGGATTAGGGTTGACTGGATTAAGGTCAGTAACAGAATTGACACTTCCTAACCATTTTTATTCTCTGTGGTGCAGCACTGATTTTGTGCTGCAGAGATGGCTAACGGGTGAAATTCTTTAAGATGGAGAAATGCTCTTTTTTGTTAAAGAACAAATTTAACATCACCAATTTTACCGATTAGGTGTTTTAATTTACCTAGACAGCAGGAAAAGAAAAACAAAAAATTACCTTGATTGAATCACGATAGTTATTGCTTGTTCGACTCACGGTTCATAGAGTTAAAATTCGGAGCTGCTTTTATGGGCGGCTTTTTCTTATTGGACTAACGGATGCGATAGTTTAACAAGAAAAAATAATAATAAGATTTAGTTAGAGGAATGTTATAAAAAACATATCAGAAGGAAGTTGATTTATATGGATAATAAAAAGACATTCGCTTTAGCGATGTTAATCGTTCCTTGGCTAACTGTTCCTTTCATGGGGAAAAAATCATTTTTTAGGTTTTTACCTGTAGCAAGTTTTGTAAATTTATTCATAAGTGTGTTAAGTGTAATTGCTAATAAGAAAAAATGGTGGGTAAATAAAAATCCTTTATCTCCCGGTTTTGTTGATTTTACATATATATTAGGTCCTTTTTTTGTAGTCACACTATGGGTATTTAAACTAACATACGGCAGTTTTCTTAAATATTTAATGACAAATATAGTAATAGATGCCATTTGTGCTTATCCTTTTGCGCAAATATGGGAAAAAGCAGGAGTATTTAAATTTAAAAAGTTGAATCATACTATATGGTATTTTATTTGTGTGTCTTTAGCAATTATTATTTATGGATATCAGTATATAGTGGAAAAATCGATTAATAAAAATCAAAACGCGGTTTAAAGAAATACTTTATAGTATGTTACTACATCTTTTTGTGAAATTAAGGATAAGTAATCTATCTAGGCAAATGACATCAAGAATTGCCTTATTAAATTGAAAACTTAATTTTTATAGGGGGTAAGAAAAATGGGTGAACCCCAAAGAAATGTTATTGTGGAGTATAGATGAGGTTGGTGGATTAAAGGTCTTTTTATCAGATGGTTATAAATTAGAAGCATTTCCTGATAGTTCAGAAGACGATGAACAAGGTGAACACTGGAGGTTCTTTCACCGAAAAAAGGTTTGAACTTCAACATTGTGAAGATATGTACTTAAAGTAACGGGTTCTTTAGTGTAAAAAAGGGTTGCTGCGGCAGCTCTTTTTCTTGTTCCACTAACGGACAGCATTCCTGTAATGAAGAAATATGAGGTTTAAACATAAAAAAGCCCCTTGGAATGATATGAGTGTCCAAAGCTTGGAGGCAAAAAGGACAACAAACACATATACCAGGAGGCTATTCAAATGAATTAAAACCAAAATAAATAGATTGCTCAAATTACTTCTCAACCATTAATTATAGGTGTTGATATTGCCTGAAAACAATTTCAACTTTAGTCCCCGATAACCCCTTTAACCAATCGGATAAATTTATCTTATGGAAAGGTGACATTACGCAATTAAATGCAGATGCCATTGTCAATGCTGCTAATAAATACATGTTAGGTTGTTTTCAGCCTTTACATGCCTGTATAGATAATGCTATCCATTCCGCCGCAGGTCCACAACTAAGAGAAGATTGCGAAACAATTATGTCCATTCAAAAGGAATTGGAGATGACTGGAGGGGCAAAAATTACAAGTGGCTATAATCTTCCCGCAAAATTTGTTTTGCATACAGTTGGACCCTTTGTTCCAAAAGGAACAGAACTAACGGAAAAACAAAAGGCAGAATTAGCGTCCTGTTTCCAGTCCTGTTTGGAACTTGCCAATTTTAAATAGGTGTAATAAACAATCGCTTTTTGCGCGATTTCAACTGGAGTGTTTGGATTTCCAAAGCCAGAGACAGCTAAAATCGCAGTAAAGACAGTTAATGATTGGTTAAATACACATTCCAATCATTTTGAAAAAATCATATTTAATGTGTTTAGTGAAGGAGATTACAAGGAATACATCAATGTCTTTGAACCGAGGAAATAGGAACTTACCCCTAATTTTCTAAATTTACGATAGACTTAACAAAGAGGTGAGTTCCAATGAGAATTGAAACAAAAGAAATACTTTCAAAGAAGATTCTTACTGAAGCCAAAGGTTATTTAGATGTTGGTTTTACACATTCATTGAATCCTTACAGTGGTTGTGCGTTTTCCTGCCTCTACTGCTACGTAAGGGAAATGCCCATTCAAAGATTTAAAGATATTTCATGGGGTGAATGGTTGGACATAAAAACAAATGCAGCAGAAAATTACCGAAAAGAAATCATAAAACTTCGCAAGAAAATGAATCCTGTTAACATTTTTATGTCTTCTGCAACAGATCCCTATCAACCCATTGAACGTAAAGCAGAAATTACAAAAGGGATATTAGAAGAAATGATTGAAAATCCTCCTGACTTTCTTCAAATCCAAACACGAAGCCCACTTGTCACTAGGGATATTGATTTGTTAGTAAATTTGAAAGAAAAATGTAAAGTTCTTCTATCCATGACCGTTGAGACAGACAGGGAAGATATTAAGCAAATATTTGCTCCATATGCACCTGGTATTAAATTAAGGTTAAATGCCTTAAAACAAGTTCATGCTGCAGGAATATCTACTCAAGCTTCTATATCACCAGTTTTACCATTTACCCCTGATTTTCCAAAAGCATTGGATGGAATCGTGGACCATATTTGGATTGATACACTATCCATTGGAGATGGTGCAATGGGCAAACGTTCAGAGAGATTAGGAATGCCAAATTTATTTGAGCAACATGGATTAACTCAGTGGTATGAAAAAAATCTACATGTAAAGGTGGAAAAATATTTTAATAAATCTTTTCCTAGTCAAATCATACGGGTTTCTAAAAATGATGCTTTCCTAAGATAAATAGAAATATAAGTTTAGGTTTTTTCTCAATGATTAGCCGGAACTTTTAAACACACTTCAATTTGAAGCTTGTAAATTTATTATAAAAGGAGTTGTGTCCGATTGAATATTAATTCAATCTTGCACAGCTCTTTTTTAATTATCTATGCTTGTGGATTAGAAACGATACTCAAGGAAAAACTACACCTGTTCAAATCTTGCTATTGGGTGTGCCTTAAAGTGGGCTGAAAATGGAAAAGTTAATTCTTTTGAAAAGCACTACTTATGAAGGCAAGCCAGGTGTATGGATTAATTTCAATACTCCACTTGTGAGTGCTTATTTAATTTAATGAAGGAGATGTTTCAATATGGCAAAGAACAGGAACCATACACAAGAAACAAAACAGATTACAAGTAAAGAAACAGTTATTGAGAATACGAATGCAGAACAGGATGAAGCAATCCAAGAAACTGCTAATGAGACTGCACGGGAAGTCGGTAAAGAGGTGTAGAAGAAGTTGGGGGGCATCTGCCACAGTAAAAGAAGTGACTAGGAGGGCTACAACTCCTTCTCTGATCAATTTCGAAATTATGAATCCAATTTTTTTAAAAACTTAAAAATGAAGGATTTATTTTTGTTATTCAAGTAAAAAGATTTTTATCAAAAAAAGTTTTAGTCATTTATTGTTTTAAGGATGTAAGTTTACTTTTCGGAAGTCATGGTTTTCCTGAATTTATTGGAGTAGCGGTAGTGGCACTTCTTCATTTTTGGAAGAAAAATATGCTCCTTTCGATAGCTGGGGGAACGATTGTCTACATGATTATGGTTCAAATGTTTTTTTAATCAAATTGAAATCATTCAATAAATCAAAGGGGTGGGTATCTGTGAAGAAGAAAATTGATGAGTATCAAATTTATGAAAAACACTACGAACAAATTTATAAGCAAGTTAAAAACGATGTATGCTCAGTCTTTAGGCATTCAGTTAACCAAATTTGAGGCAGGTTTTGCAGAAGCAATGCTTGAAGTGCAAAACCATATGGTAAATGCCTATAGAACGGTTCACGGAGCAGTTATTTATGCTTTAGCAGACCATGCCTTTTCGGTAGCCTGTAATGCATATGGAAAAACCTAGGTAGGAATCTCCACTACCATCCAGTTTATCGAAGCAGCTAAACCGGGTGACAAAAGACAGTGAAATGGCAAAGTATATCGTTCATAGTGGATGGGAAAGCAGTGCGTTTACTCATCCCCATGAACATGCTAATTTTCCTTTATTTAGTATCGTTATTGATATAAATTTTGGATTAAAACAAATTAAACTTCACGAAATTATTATTATGACCCACGATGATATCAAACTGAATTTGTATTTTATAGAGATGAAGAGGGAATCCATATATTTTTCCACCTTAAATATGAAGGATTATGGTATGACGGTACAAGACAGATTCCTGAAAGGTTTAGTTTTGTGGTTAATACAAATGAATTTATTGAGGCTTTAGACGATTTTATTAATCAACTCCAAGATTATTTATCGATAAGCCATCCAGAAATACTTGAAGACTTTTTGGTTAAAAGAAGTTTTGGATATGATAAGCGTTTTAATCAGTTTGCAGAAAACAATAGGAAGAAAAATATTTTTGCTGAATAGGGGTTTACTGCTAACACATGCTTGGGTTAAACAAGAGGTTACTGCGGCAGCCATTTTTTCTTGTTCCACTAACGGAGCAGGTTAGTTGAGGAAGGAATTGTTCATTAACGTCGTATTTGACACAAACTGTGACATAAGGAAATAAAAAGAGAGGGTTCTAAAACATCTTAGAATCCCTCTCAATATTGTTAATCAGCTTCGATTCTAATAGCTTGGATTTTTTGACAATCAACGATAAGAACTGATCCTGGTTCTGTCTCGTTATCATTAAAGAAAGCACAGCAATTATTTGGGTCAAAGCTTACGAAAATTACATCTTCAAGAACGGTTCCTCCAGATAGGAAAACATCTACTTCTGTAAGTGTTTGTAATTTTCTAAGCTGGTCACATGCGCATCCTCTGCAACGATTTGATTTTTTTCGTTTACGCTTACTTTTACAATCTTTACATTCATTTTTTTCAGAATTCAATATGTATCACCACCTTTATAAGAAGATGGTACATTGTATGTGAGTAAGAATCGTAAAGTAATGGACAAGGATGGAACTATATAAAAATAAATTATTGTACTGCGTATTTCGAATATATTGTGTACTTCTTGTTCAACTAACGGGTAGCGTTAATCAAAGAAGGATTAAGGCTTATTTTAAGAATTCACGCTTATTTTGGGAACTTCAAAGTCAAGTATTGGGTAGATATGTGGTAAAATATTTCTCTTTCTTTTTTCCAGGTTTTTTCTTAGGGATTTATCCTCACTGAAGTGTATCCTTTTGCATCGATGATGTAAGAGTGAAAAAAAGGTCGCTCCAGAAATGATAGTACATCATTTCACTAAACTATAGGGGCTTTAGTAAGAAATAAGTCCATTTTTGCAATTATTAATATCCTGTAATGAGGTGCCTTATTTCAAATATAAAGGTGTCGACCTTTATTAAGTATAAAATTATATATAAATTAAATACTATATTTGTCCACATTAAGATTAAGGAATGATGATATGATCCAAGATAGGATGTTAAGAATAGGTATATTAGGTGTACTTTCAACAATACCAGGAGAGATTGTTTCGAGGATATTTGCACATTTTGGCTTTGGAAAGTTTGGTATTTATGAATTAGCAAGTCTTATTATTACATTTAACAGACCTGTATTTACCATAGGATTAATTGTAGATTTTTTAGTTAGTAGTGTTTTTGCAGTCTTACTTTACTTTAAAAGTTTGGTTCATGCCATTTAGTTATAAAAACGGCCGTAGGCAGTTTATTTGCCTGGTTAGTATGTGAACTATTATTCACAACATTAATAGAAGGTAAGTATATCGATATTAGACCCATCAATGATTATTATTCTCATATTTTCTGTGCCATCATTTTTGGTATTACATTAGGATTGTTGCTAAAAAAATTTATATTCAAGAGTTAACCCTATATAAGGAGTTATATTAAGTGTAAAAGAGATTGTGAACAATAGCACTTAAACTATCGGGTGCTTATGTTAAAGAAAGAATAGGGGGTGCTACGGCATCCTTTTTTTAGTTCAATTAAAGGGCAGTTTAGTTGAACAATCAATTTTGATAAGTAACAAAAATGGATAGTATTGGATATGCATAAACTTATACCAGACACCAAAAGTACAAGGAGTGGAATTCAAGTGAGAAAAATTTTATGGGCTATGGTAAGCTGTCTCGTTTTGTTAGGTGGACTAGTTGTTTTTGAACATACTCCAAAAGCTAAAGCTAGCATTTCCACTCAAAATGATAAATTAGATTCACTTAAAACTTACAAACAAAAGGCTAAATTCATTTTTTTAGTGGAAAAGGAGCTTAAGGAAGAAGGGTATAACTCAACTTTAGTTAGAATGCTCTATGCTAGCCAAGATACAGATAAAAAAGAAATTACCATTGAAATTTCAAAGATAGTAATGGGTAGAAGATGTTATGCTGCATTGCCCCATATTGCATATCAAAGGAGCAATTAAATGTATTCTTACAAAAAAATAATGGTAATTTCTTTATCTGTACTTGCCCTCTTATTTCAAAGCGGTTTCGTCAAGGAAGGTCGTGAAGAATGTTTACACTGTGTAAAGTGCTATGACAAAGCTTGGGATGACGGCTATAAATTTGGAAAAGCAACAGGTGCGGTTAACGAAAGATACAGGATAATTCGCAATCTTATTAATGCTAAGATGAACGATGAGCAAATTATTCAGTACGCACATACATCCTATGTGGAATTAGAAGATGTCAAAAACCAATTAAAAATCTTCAAAGGTCGATTTGAATTTAAAATGCCTCAATGACCTATTGTTCAACTAACGGAGCAATAGTTGTGCGAAATGATGCGCTGAAAGCCGCACGTACTGGTGTGGACGGGGGGAAAAGAAAGCGATAACTTCAAACCCTTACCTATCTGTATAAAGAACATATATAGCTGTAAAGGATTTTAAGAAATGATATAGAATTATATTTTATACATTTCATTTAGTTAACCAAAAAAATTTCAAGGGATTTTATAGGAGGAGTAGTAGATGGATATGAAATATCCAATTGGAAAATTTCAATTTGATGGTGATATTACTAAAAGTGTTACAAAGGACTGGATAAATGAGATTGAAGAATTACCAAGTTTATTACGAGATGCTGTAAAAGACTTAGATAATGAACAGCTTGATACACCATATCGTTCAGGAGGGTGGACTCTTAGACAAGTAATACATCACCTTGCGGATAGCCATATGAATGCCTACGTTCGCTTTAAATTGGCTCTAACGGAAGAAAAACCTGTAATTAAGCCATATGACGAAACGAAATGGGCGGAACTTTCTGATTATAAATTGCCAATTGATATTTCACTATCACTGCTCGAAGCATTGCACAAACGCTGGACAAACCTTTTACGTAGTCTAAGCCCTGCGGATATGAAAAAGACATTTATACACCCAGATTCAGGGGAAGTTTCAGTAGGTAAAAATATAGGAATCTACGCTTGGCACGGTAGACATCATCTTGCACATATTACTTCTTTGTGTAGTCGTAAGAGCTGGTAAGGGTCTTTGTGAACGATTACACTTAAAGTAACGGGTGCTAGAGTTCAAGGTCTGCTTAATATACAACGCAGGTCTTTTTTTACGAAAGGTAAAGTGAAATCTCGTTTGAAAGACCCCTTATTGTTCTTCTATATTATATTTCTGCATCAGTTTCTTGTTCAATGTCATTTCGAACTTCCTAATAAGAAGGCAACCGGGGTTAATGGTACAACCAAAGAACAATACAGTGAAAATCTAGAAGAATATATCGTGGAAATGAGTTAAAAAACAAACTGATTGACGATGCATTAGAGACGTTTAAAATACAGCGATTATTAAGCATGAAGGGCTGCCCATATGACAATGCCGTAGCTGGGGCAACTTTCAAAATCATTAAAACAGAGTTTGTGAAAGTTCAACATTTTAATAGTTTAGAAGATTTGACAAGAGAATTACACGACTATGTCCATTGGTTTAATCACATACCAATTCATGGAACACTTGGCTATATAAGCGATTGATTATAAACTTGAGCACCTTAATGAAATTGTCTAGTTTAGTGTTGACAATCCAATCGTCTTTATGAAGACCACATTCTCTGTTTTGCCCAAGTGATTTAGTCTTCATCGCCTTTATGAAGACCACTTTCTCTGTTTTTCCGAAGGGATTTGATCTTCATCACCCTTATGAAGACCACATTCTCTGTTTTTTCCAAGGGATTTGGTCTTCATCGCCTTTATGAAGACCTATTTCTCTGTTTTACCCAAGGGATTTGGTCTTCATCGGCCTTATAAAGAAAACTCACCAATATTGAAGTGACCCCGAAAAGTTAGACAGGTAATTTAATTAAGCAGCTACTAGGGTTTGAGTACGGTATTGCACCGGACTCAAACCTTTTAATTTTGTCTTAATTCGTTTTTTATTGTAATAATCGATGTAAATGCTAATTCTTGTTTAAATTGTTCAACACCTTCAAACTCTTGTGTATATAAAAATTCTGATTTTAAGATACCAAACAAGTTCTCCATTACTGCGTTATCGTAACAGTTTCCTTTACGCGACATACTCTGCGTGATGTTAAGTTGTTTTAGTGCATGTTGGTACTGGGGCATTCTGTAATGCCACCCTTGATCCGAGTGAATAAGCAACTTGCCCTTATCAGTTAGTCGTTCAACTGCCTGGTCCAGCATGTTTTTAACAAGTGAATATCTTGGTCTTGAATCAATCGTAAAGGTTATGATTTCACCGTTAAATAAATCTAATATAGGAGATAGATAGAGTTTCTCTCCAAATAATTTAAACTCTGTAATATCGGTAACCCACTTCTCATTTGGATTTTCTGCTTCGAAATTACGATCCAAAATATTCGGTGCGGTTTTACCAACTTCCCCCTTATACGAGCGGTATTTTTTCATACGGACGATGCTTTTTAAGCCTAACTCTTGCATAAATCGCTGGACTTTTTTGTGATTCACCTTATGTCCTTGATTCTTTAATTCAGCCTTAATACGACGGTATCCGTAACGTCCTTTATGTTCATGATAAATAGCCTGAATCAATGTTTTAAATTCGGCATCTTTATCTGGACGATTGAATGTTTTTACCAAGAAATAGTAGGTACTCCGTGGAATTTCAGCTAGTCCTAGTAACGCTGTTAAAGGAAAGTCAATCCTTAGTTCGAACACTACTTGAGCTTTGTCTTTTTTTGTAATGTTTCCTTGTTTTTTGGACGCCCCTTTTTCTTTGATTCGAGGGCATCAATTCCATGTTTTTCGAATTGCCTTCTCCATTTTCGAATTAAAGAAGGATCAGCTATCTTAAAAATAGCAGCTGTTTCATTCGGCGACGTCCCGTAATCATTCATATATTTTAGTACGTCTAGTTTAAACTGTGTTGAGTAACTTGTATAGGATTTTACAAACGCTTCTACACCATTTTCTTCGTACTGCTTCACCCAAGTTATTACTAAAGAAGATGCTGCCCCAA
This sequence comes from Neobacillus sp. C211, assembly GCF_051842875.1. NCBI lineage: Bacteria > Bacillati > Bacillota > Bacilli > Caryophanales > Bacillaceae > Neobacillus > Neobacillus sp. C211. The sequence continues at coordinate 67,685 of NZ_JBPXRO010000019.1, read as the reverse complement.
TGGAAGCCCCAATCGTACGATAACTATCATTACCTTGTAAGTAGCGCTGGACAGCCGCTAATTTATCCTTCGCACTAAATTTAGCCATAAAAAATGCACCCCTAATTGTTAGATAGTGTCCAACAATTCGGGTGCAGTTCATATGCGGCGAGTTTTTAGGTTTTAATATATCTATTGCTATGTCTAAACTTTTGTCATTTCGGCTTTAAATTTCAGAAAAGCACCTCAAAACGGAACACTTTACAATTTTGCAAGCCGGTTAATTTATGCGAGCCATTTACCTTCTGCAACTAATAACGCCTTAAATGTATTAAATAACTTTTCGTTGTACCGTACACTATTCGGATCACTACTTACACCGCCAATAATTTTGTTATCTAGTGTAACAATTATATTCCCCGCTCTATGTTGGTAAATACTTACGTTAGATAGCTTTAATGTTCTATTCGCCATAAAGCTCCCCCTTTTAACGTCTATATATAATGTTTACGTAAAATATTCCCCAAAAATGACCTTGGATTTTTTTCAAGACCACATCTGTCATTAAAATTGACAGGACACCATTTGGAAAGTTTGGAACCTGAATAAGTTTTACTACATTTGATAATATTTGGAATAAGTATTATGAGCTTATTTTATTTACCGATCGTTCTCAAAATGTTATATTGACGATAGAGGAGGAACTTAGAATGGCAAGAAGTAAAGAATTCGAAGAGAACGTAGTATTAGACAAGGCGATGAAGCTCTTTTGGGAACAAGGTTATGAGAAGACATCCTTGACCGATCTGGTAGAGCATATGGGAATCCATCGCAGAAGTTTGTATGACACGTTTGGCGACAAACATACGCTTTTTTTGAAAGCTATGGATCGATTTCACGATAAAGTCAGTGCTGAGCTTACGGGAGAAGTAAAACGCTCCAAGACTGCAGTGGAGGCTCTTCAGTTTATTTTTAGTTTCATGATATATGGTGAAGAGAACTCACCATCAGGCTGTTTAATGGTGAATTCGGCGGTGGAATTGGCAATGCGCGATGCCGATGTGGATTCAAAGTCCACTGAATCGTTCAAACTATCAGAGCAGCTACTCAAGGATATTATTCTGTGGGGGCAGGAGGAGGGAGAATTTACCTCAGATTACGATGCCGGCGAACTGGCGGAACATCTTCATACTGTATGTGTTGGGTTAAGGGTAATGACAAGAACCTCAATTCCCAAAGAAAAACTACACCGTATAGCCAATTTATCCATAAAACTTTTAGATAAATAATCATTTTTTTTCTTAGAATTATAGTTCCTATATGAGTAAGTCTGAGCTGTAGTAAAGCTTACTCCTAAGAAAATATCATTGCTTATGTATTTTTTAGAATGATCGTTCTCGTATGTGAGTCTTTCCTTGCTTAAGCTCTCTCCATGAAGGGATCATTCTTTTGTGTTTTTTAGAATGGTCGTTCTCGTATGTGAGTCCTTCCTTACTTAAAGCTCTCTCCATGAAGGGATCATTCTTTTGTGCTTTTTAGAATGACCATTCCCATATTGCGAGACTTGCCTATGTCCGAAACTTCCCCTTAAGGAAATCATTACTTGCGTAGTTTTGAGGAGGAAGACATTTTGTTGTACCAAAATTAAAAAATAAAAGGAGCACATAAATTCTAATAAACGAACGGATAAATACGGTGGATCAATAGAGAATCGTGCTCGCTTTGCTATCGAAATAACGAAAACAATCGTTGAAGAAATTGGAGCAGAAAGAACAGGCTTTCGTATTTCACCAGGGACACCTCTTGGTGGGAATGAAGAAGGTGAACAAGGTCCTGAAGTTTATCTCCATCTTGTAAAAGAATTGGCTCCATGAAATTCGTTCAATTTGGTCAAATCCATTATTAGTCAATCGAGCTGGTCGAGCTCTAGTAGATAGTAGTGTAGATATTGATAATGGCGTTGCTGATATGGTACCAGTCGGTGTATGGTCATTAGCTAATCCGGATTTAGTAGAACGTCTCAAAAAAGGGTTCCTTTCAATGAAGCAGACCGTATAACATTCTTTGGTGGTAACGGAAGCGTGGGTTAAACGGATTATCCTACTATGAAAGAATTAAAAACTCAATAGGGGTAAATATAGCTTATAGGGTTAAGAATTAGACATCGTGGGAAACAGCTGTCTTAGTAATTAATATTATAAAAGTTTGTGCCGTTTTGGGCTCATCCTGAAAATCAGTGCTTGACGCTTGAATTACGTTAATTTGCAGACGTTTATAATTTTAATGACATTAACAAAGCATTAATAAAAGTTTCTACTGGACACTCACAAGGCAAAGTTATTATAACCTTCTAATCTAAAATTTAAGTACGTGGAAGAATAGTTTTTATCCAAGAATGCAAGATTGTGAAATATTGTACTAAAGCTATTGAATTTGTATTCGCCTAAGAAATTGATATGCTCCCATCCAAGGGGTGAAATACAACCATCTATCTATTATGCCGTAGTTGACTGATTTAGATTAATTGCTCTTTCCATAAATTTTTTGTTAAACTGTATCGTAAGCAAAGGGAACAAAGCAATTGCGTTAAAATGAGGGGGGAGAGTAGATATGGCGAGACCAAGAGAGTTTGATCAAAAGGCCGTACTCGATAAAGCTCTGGATCTGTTCTGGAGCAAAGGGTTTGAAAGAACATCTATTCAAGATTTGGTGGAGCATACGGGGGTTCACCGAGGCAGTCTTTACGATACGTTTGGGGATAAAAATCAATTATTTCTAATGTGTTTGGATCGATTCCACAACCTGTATAAGGATCAGGTCTTCCTTATTTTGGAGGAGTCCGGAGAACCAAAAGAAATATTGGATCGATTTTTTACCGAGTTGATTGATATCGCTATGAGTAATGAAAAGCAACGAAGGGGCTGTTTTATTGCGAATACCGCAATGGAACTTGGTTCTTTTAACCTTATTATCTCTTCACGCATTGAAGCTTATACAATCGAAATGGAGACACATTTTTTTAATTTTCTCCAGCGCGCTCAGCAAGCAGGTGTCATCAAAAACAATTTAAGCGTACGCGAACTAGCTCGATTTTTAGTAAATACAAGGCATGGTCTATTTGTACTGGCCAAAACTGCAACTGATCGCAAAGTGTTAGAGGACGTATGTAAGGTAGCTATGTCCGTGATAATGCATAAGAAAAATAATAGTTGACTGGTCGTTCTTAAATGAACTAAAGTATATCTGTGCTGTAAAGACTGTATCTAATTATTTAAGAACGATCATTCTTTATCGTTCTGGCTCTTAGTTTGTATAACACATAAGTAGTTTAGATTTTTTTTCACAGTTTAAGAACGATCATTCAAAAAATGAGTAGTGAAAAATGGATATTTCTAAACAAGTTGCTCTTGTCAGTGGTTCAAATAGAGGTTTAGGCAAGCATCTAGCTCTTGAACTTCTAGCGAGGGGAGCCAAAGTATATGCCGGAGCGAGGAACCCGGCATCAATCGATCTACCGGGCGCTATTCCGCTGCAGCTCGATATTACAAATCCCCAATCCGTAACTGCTGCGGCGGAAGCGGCTGGGGATGTGACCCTTCTGATCAACAATGCGGTTCCTCAACGGGTGCTTCTCTCCTTACAGGTAAGCTGGACGATATACAGTTGGAATTCGACACTCATGTTTTCGGCACAATATCTATGATTCGCGCTTTCGCTCCAATTATTGAAAAAAATGGAGGGGGCTCGATACTGAATATCCTATCCGCGTTATCTTGGGCCAGTATAGGTGAGTCAGGTGCGTACTCGGCTGCGAAATCCGCTGCATGGGGAATGACGAATGCATTACGCTTAAATTTGGCCCCTAATAACGTTAGGGTTGCCGGACTACACGTAGCGTACATGGACACGGACATGACAGCCAACATCCAAGCACCTAAGTCAGATCCAAAGGACATCGCAAGAATCGCAATAGATGGAATCGAAGCTGATCTCTACGAGATTGTTGCTGATGATCTAACTCGGAATTTACAACAGGGCCTTTCCGGAGGAGTTTCTTCCCTCTACCCGCAATTAGGTATTAAAAGAAGTAATAACATATAGAATCGATACTTACACACAGGATATTTGGATACAAAGCAGCTACCGAAGGTTAGGAACCAATAATCGAACTTTCGAATTTTATTTTATGTATTCTTATGTCTGTCTGTACGGCAAGGACATTATGATATTAAGGAGGTAATATGTATGAAAAACGAATCCACACTCCCCGATTCATCGGCAGATGTCTCCGGAGCTTTCAAGGAAGGATTGGTAATCCCGCTGCTCGGATTCACCGTCATCCTGGTTGTTATGAATACGATGATGTTCAACCTGGCTTTGCCCCAAATTACAAAAGATTTCGACTTGTCGTCGGTTGCGGCATCGTGGATAGTGACAGGCTACTCGATCGTGTTCGCCATTTCCTCCATCACTTATTCCCGATTATCCGATTTCGTCCCTATTAGGAAGCTGTTTACGATCGGATTACTCTCCGTTGGCGCGGCATCAGTTCTTGGTTTTTTCAGCCATCACTATATCCTGCTCCTCATCGCCAGGCTGATACAAGCTTCAGGGGCCGCTTCTGTACCTGCTCTGGGAATCGTGCTGCTCACCCGCTACATTCCATTATCGCGGCGAGGTAAATCGATGGCTACAGTGATGTCTGCAAGCTCTCTCGGCCTTGGCCTCGGTCCAGTCATCGGGGGCTCCATTATTCAATATTTCGGCTGGAACGACTTGTTTCTCGTTACGGGAATTACACTGCTGCTCGTTCCTGTTTTCTATCGGCTACTGCCAAAAGAGAAAGCACAGAAGGGCTCCTTCGACATAGCCGGAGCCGTGTTGATTGGAATGGGCACTACGGGAATACTGTTGTTTTTGACCAGCAGGTTCTGGGTGATGCTTGTTGTAGGGCTGGTGGCTCTACTCTTGTTCTGGTTGCGAATCCATCGCACGGACAATCCCTTCGTCCAACCGGCGCTGTTTCGCAACAAACCGTATATGAACTTGAACGCGCTCGGAACCATGGCGTATATGAGCAGCTTTGTGACGCTGTTTCTTATTCCGCAAATTTTGGCCCATCTGTTTGCCTTAACTCCGGGCCAATCGGGTCTAGTTCTATTCCCCGGGGCTATCTTGTCGATGCTTGCGTCCAATTGGATCGGCAAAATGATAGACCGTTTCGGCAACAGCATACTATTTCGTTATGCTCCGTGGCTGCTTATTCTGGCTGCCGCCCTGTTCGCCTTAACGGCCGTACATTCAATCTATGCCATTGTCGCAAGCTACATGCTGCTTAGCATCAGCTTCTCCTCGTTGACTACCAGCGTATCCAATGAAATATCGCGCATTGTGCCTAAAGAGCAGACCGGCGCGGGAATGGGCTTGTTCCAGCTATTGCAATTTTTAGGCGGAGCCTTCAGCGTTGCCGTTACTGGCATTTCGATCGCCTTGCAGAAAAATCTCCCCCTCCCCAATGCTTACGCGAATATTTTTTGGGGAATGACGGTCATTGCAGGTATAGCTATTGTCTGCTCGCTTTTTTATAGGTCAAAAAAGCAATCTATGCCGGTACAAATTGACATTAAAGCTCGCGTCTAGCGAAGGTGCGATAAGTCGAGATAAATCCAAAACGGGTTATATAGAGGTAGCAAACGTCGATTTTGAGTCCATTTGACCAGAAGATGGAAAATGACTTGAGACATCCGTTAGGAAAAACTCAAGTTATTTTTTTTTAAAACAAGTTCCGAATTTTATTTGGACGCATTAGCAGTTCTTCTCATCTCAAGTACCAAAGGCGGATTACAATATAAGCATGTATTAGGAGATAATTTCTTTTCGAAATTATTGAAACAACTTAAAGATCTTTTGAAATAGTATGTGAAAAAGAATGAAAGAGGAGTGTTGTTGATGGCACGAAGAGTTTCAGTGACAGGATATGGAGTCGTTTCACCGTTAGGAAATACGGTTCAAGCGTTCTGGGCTAATATTAAAGAAGGTAAGTCAGGAATCAAAAAAATTAATTCTGAAGACTTTAACAATATTAGCACCCAAATTGCAGGTTATATTACCGACTTTGACGCAGAGCAATATCTCGATAAAAAAGAATTAGGAAAATATGACTTATTCGTACAATATGCTGTTGCTGCTGCTCAACAAGCTTTAGAACAGGCGAATCTAGATTTACAAAATGTTAATAAGGAGCGATTAGGGGTTTATATTGGTTCCGGTATTGGGGGGATTAATACTACATTAGATAATCATAAAGCTTTAATTGAAAGAGGACCAAGAAAAGTTTCTCCATTTATGGTTCCTATGATGATTAGTAATATGGCGTCGGGAGTTATTTCTATAAAAACGGGTTTTAAGGGACCCAGCTTTTCACCTGTTTCTGCTTGTGCAACAGGGAATCAAGCAATTGGTGAGGCTTTTTTAAATATTCGACATGGATATTCTGATGGCATATTAGCTGGAGGGGCTGAAGCTCCTATTAATCCATTAGCTTTTGCTGGGTTCTCAAGAATGAGAGCAATGTCTACTTTTAATGATTTTCCAGAAAAGGCAAGTCGCCCATTTGACAGCAGGCGTGATGGCTTTGTCATGTCTGAAGGAGCAGGTGTTTTATTCCTGGAAGAGTATGAACACGCGAGAGAACGAGGAGCAACAATTTTAGGAGAAATCGTAGGTTATGGTTCCACAACAGATGCCTATCATATGACTTCCCCTGATTACACCGGAGCAGCAAATGCGATGAGATTGGCTTTAGATATGGGTAATATAAAATCCACTGATGTGGATTATATAAATGCGCATGGGACAAGCACCCCTGAAGGAGATAAATCAGAGACCAAAGCGATTAAAAGTGTTTTTGGTGCTCATGCTTATAACTTAAAGGTAAGTTCCACGAAATCAATGACTGGACATCTTTTTGGGGCAGCTGGTGGGATTGAGGCTGTTATAACACTCAAAAGTATTATGGAAGATATAGTTCCTCCAACTATTAATTACGAAACACCAGATGAGGATTGTGATTTAGATTATACTCCAAATCATGCAGCCAAGACAAAAATAAACTATGCTATTTCTAATGGTTTTGGTTTTGGCGGACATAATGCCGTGTTGGTATTTAAAAAGTTTTCTATATAGATAAGACTGTAGTAAAGGGACTAATTGATATGTTAAATATTATTTTAACGTTTAAACCCTAACTATCTCGATGCTTTAGTAAAATAACTAAGGAGACATTTTTGCAGCTCCTTATATTTTTCGATATTTCACAATCGGGCGCTTTTCTTGAATAAGAAGGCGTCTTTTTGTATTTTACCGGATTCTGGAACAATACTTATTAGGGATTGGAGTTATATTAATGTGTAGAAGTGATTGTGAAGGATTCCACTTAAACTATCGTGTGCTTATGTTGAAGATCGTGCTGCCATCAATAGCACAATATGTTCATAATACAAAATAACAAATGGATAATAATATAAATTAAATAGGTTGGAAAGGGATTACATAAAAAAATATCATTAACTTAAAGGAGTTTATTTATGCCAATTTCGGAATTAGTTCTTAGGCTTGCTATTGCCTTTATTGCATTAATAGCTTTAACAAGGCTTATGGGAAGAAAAGAAATATCTCAAATGACCTTTTTTAATTTTGTATCTGCTATTTCAATTGGTACATTAGGTGCTTCCCTTGCAATAGACCCATCAATAAGTATCACAAATGGGTTAATAGCGTTAGTTGCTTGGAGTGCTTTTACGGTTATCACTGGATTTTTGGATTTAAAATCCTCAAAATTTCGTTATGCAATAGAAGGTCAACCAGTAATTCTTATAAAAAAAGGCAAGATAATGGATGAAGCACTTCGTAAAGTTCGTTTAGACCTTGACGCTTTAAATACACAATTGCGTAAAAAAAATGTATTTGCTGTATCAGATGTAGATTATGCAATTTTTGAAACAGATGGAACTCTTTCTGTCATGAAAAAAGAACCAAAGCTGCCTTTGACAAAGAGTGACGTGAATATTAAACAGAATAATGATAATGCTTTCCCTATTGCTACCTCTGTAATTTCCGATGGTGAAATTAAGGAAGAGAACTTAGAAAGGTTAAATCTCGATAAGATATGGTTAGAAAAACAATTAAAACTATCAGGTATAGATTCTATATCGGACGTGTTTTATGCTGAGGTTCAGAAGGATGGTACACTTTTTATTGATACTAAAAATGACATTCTACACTAACCTTTTTTTGAGAGATTAATATCCCTCTTTTTTCCCTTTGTAGATAGAATTTTGGTCAATTTTGTTCGAATTATTGTGAATTTTTATACTTAAAGTAACGAGTGCAAGAGTTTAAGATCCTGCAGCTACATTCTTGGTGGCTTTTTGAATATTCGACTAAAAGGGAAGGTTTATAAATGAGGGTTACAAATATGTAAACAAATAGAGGTGATTGTTAAGGTTTAAGATGATTATAAAGATTGACATCGACAAAATACGTGTATATACTCGTAATTGAGAACAAAATTCAACAGTTGGAATATATCTTCTTGATTATAGAAAAGGTTGGTGAAAATTATGAGAGAGCAAGATTCAACGGCAGATTTTTCAGGGACGACCGATTTTGCAGCTGAGTGCGCTAGCTTGAATTTAAGAAAGGCGTCCCGGTTCATTACCAGTTTATATGATGAATATTTAAGACCAGTCGGGCTTCGGTCTACACAGTTGTCATTGTTGATGGCACTTGAACAGGCCGGGTCTGTCACCATTACATCTCTCTCCGAAATTCTTTTGATGGATCGGACCACATTGCCACGAGATCTCAAGCCGCTTGAGAGACAAGGCTGGGTGTCGATCACGGAAGGGGAGGATCGCAGGAAACGATTTATTGCTCTGACACCCGACGGCCGGGACCTTCTTAAGCGTGCGCTGCCGTTATGGGAACAAGCGCAAACCCGTATTCGAGACTATATGGGCGATGACCGTTATAAAGGTTTGCTTGGTCAATTGTCTGATATCGTTAAGCTGAACAGGCAAGATTAATTTTTTTCATCAAAAAGGTGTATATACACTTATCCGGATTCGGGGCATGGATTTTTGTCTCGTATGCCGCGGCTTACGATGAACATGTCTTAATTTTCCCTCATCAAAACGACTTCGGTACTTGGATTCGTGCCGCTAGCGATGACCGCTGTATATTCGGCAACGAAAGCAGCACTCCATTCCTACTCGCTTTCTCAACGGTACATGCTTAAAGACACTTCGGTAAAAGTACTGGAAATGGCGCCGCCGGGGGTTCAAACGGATCTGATGAATCTCAACAATCCGCACGCGATGCCGCTTACGCAATTTATTGAAGCAACGTTGAATGTACTTGGTACGGATACAGACGAGGTTCTGGTGGAAGAAGCGAAAATGATTCGAAATAACCAGGGCCCGAACGAAGGCGCTTTTGTGACCCAGTTCAACGATATGATGTCGAGCGCATTCTAGGTGAGCACCTTCAATTTTTCGAAATGAGCAGTACATTTTTAAACACACGTTTAATTAATACAGACATTTAATTATGACAAAAGGAGAGATGTGCCATGAAAAATGCAATGATCGCATTGCTTCGCCAGCCCACGACGATTATCGGAGTTGTTGTGGCATTGATGTTTCAGCTCATTTTTAGTATCGTATGGATGACAGGCTACAACGGAATTACCGACAACACCAAGAATTTGATTATCGCCATCGTTAACGAAGATCAAGGACTCGGGTCTAACATCGCTGACGGACTTGCCGGGAACCTGCCTTTCCGAATCGAGAGGATGGATTCGTTGTCCGCCGCCCAAACGAAGTTGAACAACCGAGACGTGCAGATGGTGCTGTATCTGGCATCCGATTTCTCCAAGCAGCTGCAAACTCCAGGTCAAACGGCGCAAATCCATTACTACTTGAACGAATCGAACCCGCAACTCATCAAGAGCATTATGCAATCGGTTGCCGGCAACGTTACGGCGCTTGCCAATAAGCAGGCGATTGCCGCAGGAGCGCAAGCGAAACTGACGCAGGTAAGCCCGAATTTACCGACCGCCCATGCACATCAGATGGCGCAAGGACTGTCCGAACGCGTCACATCCGACATACAGACGTACAACAAAGTGAACGGTATGCACAACCAGATGGTGCCGATGATGCTCGTCCTCGCTTACTTCGTCGGATCGATGATCAAGGCGCAGAACCTGCAGATTTCCGTCAATATCATCTCACGGCAATACGGCAGGTGGAACGCATTCGGCGCCAGAGTAATGCTCAACGTTATTGCGGCGGTGGTGATCGGACTCGTCAGTACGACGATGGTTCATTTGCTCGGCGGGCAATCCGTCGTCAGCTTTGCAGCGATGTGGGACTTCGTGTCGCTCGTGTTACTCGCATTCATGTTTTTCGCTCAAATGTTCCTGATTCTGTTCGGCAACGCGGGCATGTTTCTTAACATCCTCATGCTTTCGACACAGTTGGTTTCTTCCGGAGCGATTGTACCGCGCGAGCTGCTGGGCTCGTTTTATAATCGGGTGAGCGACTATTTGCCGGCCACTTACGCGTTGGAGGGGATCATGAACCTGCTTTTCGGCGGTCCGAGCTTGGGTCCGAGCGCCATGACGCTTGTATGGATATTGGTCGTATGTCTCGCTATCAGCGCTGTCGGTGTTGCCGTCAGCCGCAGAAAGCGCGAAACCGCGCCAGCACCTGCTACCGCACCGGCCGAATGCTGACTTTCGATTGAAAAACAAAGAGGATTGGAACGGGTATACGGCAAAACGCATAGCCAATGGAATTTGGTAGCAGAAGCGGTCTATGGAATAACCGAACTATTTCGAAATGACATTAAGGGTACGAGAATTGTCGCAAATCCTGGGTTTTTCTCCTCATCTACAATCCTTGCACTTGCACCAATGGTGAGGGAAGGGCTCATTGATTTAGATAAAATTGTTGTATATGGTATGTAAGGAAAGGTTGGAGCAGGGAATAAGCTAGATCATGCTCTACATCAACCCGAAATACATAACAATATTTTATTCTACAACGTTGTGAACCATCAGCATAGCTATGAAATAGAACAGGAATTATCTGTAATTGCAGGACAATCCTTCCACGTGCACTTCACACCCCAATATGTGCTGATATCAAGGGGAATATTGACCGTAAATCACTGTTTTCATATAAGCTCAAAATCGCCTTCATAAAAAATATTTTCTAACTTTTTAATATCAATATGCTTAGAGTTACCCAGACACTGAAACCAAAATCAATTTGGGTAGGGCGCATTGACAGTTTCGTTCATATCAGTACATTTCTTCACAAAGTTATTTTATCGATTCAAATGTTTTCTGGTTTACCTGCTTATTGACATATTAGGTTTTTTGGGGAGCGAATGGTAATCTCACCTTAATGGGGTGAATAGACCTAATGTGCATGTTGTAATATTTGTGGTATCGAATTGGAATAATAAGCATGGTAAAGGGGGTGAAAAGGTTGGAAAAATTAAAAAAGAACTTGGAACGGAAAAACACGACCGTCATCGTCGTGGATGTGCAAAACGATTATTGCCATCCCGATGGAGCAATTGCCAAAAGCGGAAGCGATGTCAGCGCGGTCAAAAAAATAATTCCGAACTTGCGCAGCTTGTTGGATGCGGCAAGAGAGCACTCCGTTCCAATCATTTTTTTGCAGACCAATCATGATAAGTCGACTGATTCCGAGGTTTGGCTTTCCCGCTTTCCGGATGGAGTCAACCCGATTTGCCAGACAGGGAGCTGGGGAGCGGAATTTTACGAAGTTACGCCGCAGTCGAATGACATCATTGTGAAGAAGCATCGTTACAGCGGCTTCATTCATACTATGCTGGAGTCCATATTGCGAACTCTTAAAATCGAAACCTTGATTATAACAGGAGTCAGCACGAATCTTTGCGTGGAATCAACCGCCAGAGACGGGTTTATGCTGGATTATCGAATCGTGCTCATGAAAGATGCCTGTGCGGCTTTTTCGCAGGAAGAACACGATATGACCTTAAAAACCGTGGATACCTATTTTGGAATGGTGGCAGATACGGAACAGGTTGTTTCCTTTTGGCAGATGCACGCTCTCCAATCCCCCCAGTTTTTGACCTAAACGGTTGATGGACAAAAAACGACCATGCTTATTTTGACAAGCCCCAACAATAAAAACAGTGGTAGCCTAGGATGAGAAAATAAAGTTCTAGCCTGTCGCTGTTTTATTGCTAACTTCACCATTCTGCTGTATCCGGTACGGATATTTCAGCTCCACCCACCGGCAAAAAATTTCGGTCTATTCGAAATTTGCCTACCCTTTCTCCATTCGGCAAGTACGTAGGACAGATAATCGTCCATTCGAGGGTTGATTGTTTGAGCATATATATCGTAAACTTTATGATGTTCTTTCTCTGCATGGGTTGACTTCTGCTTTGATTCACTTGATTGATAACGCAGAGAATTTGGTGTGGTTCTACTTTTGCAAAATACCCGCTGAATAAGTAGCGGGTAGACATAATGAATAAGTGGAAAGACCCAAAAAAGAGCATCAATGGATGCTCTTTTTCAGTCTTAGAAACATTGTAAAGTGAACCTGACTTTATCAAATCTCTGTGGTGCAGCACTGATTTTGTGCTGCATGGATGGCTAACGGGTGCTTTTGTTGAAAATGGATTGCGTTACAGAAAGCCCTTTTTTTTAGTTGTAGACACTGAGCAAATACATTTACATTTGTAAGCGTTTACAAATATAATGTAATTAGATTGGATGACAATGGTGGTCATCACGGTATTCAGCGTAGGCGGAGCTGATACTATCAGGAGCTATAAGCTCTGTTTTTTTTGAAAAAAATCACCTATTTAACGGTGCTTTCGTTAATTATAAATGATGATCGTTGCAAAGGTCTTTTTGTTGTTGGACTAATGGAGCAGGATAATTTTAGAAAAAATAGTAATATGAAGTTATAAGGAGGTTAATATTTATGGTAATTCAATCAAATATGACTTCCAAAGCAATTACTGATGTCTGGGGAGATACTGTAGAGGTTTTTCAAAAATACAATATTCCAATTAAAAACATTGCATTACAAGTATTGATTACCGAAAACACACTACAGGTTTTGTTAATTGAATTAAATAATGTAGGAGGTAGTTCCTCCGTAACTTGCATAAAAGGTGGATGACAAATGCCGTCTAATAGGAGTAGGTTACTCCTTTGATACATATAAACATCAAGTAAAAAAGTTACGCTCATTTTAATAAGAAATTTTATCATTGGGGGTATTTATGGGTTATTGTGAGGATATGAGAGTAATGATTGGGAATTCTCCACTGATAATGGTTCGACCAAGTGTAGCTATTATTAATCATTATGGAGAAATTTTATTAAGTAGATATTCAGGTGCCACTTGGGGAATTCCTGGTGGTATATTACAGTTAAATGAGTCAGTTGAAGACTGTATTACACGAAATGTCATAGAAGAAGTAGGAATAAAGATAATGGCTTTAAAATTATTTGGTGTCTTTTCAGGCAAGGAATTAATAAATCGAGTCGAGGAAAGTGGCGATGAGTACCACACGGTTGCAATTGGATATATATGTACTGAATACGAAGGAGAATTAACACCTGATATTAAACAAGGAATAGAAGCAAAATTTTTTGGATTAAATCAATTACCTGAAGATATCGACCCTTTTATTAATAAAAAGTTAGATGGGTTAAAAGGTCAACTTAAAAACATAAGCTAACGTGTGGAAGGATTAACGCCTTTTTTTGTTAAAATCTTATCGAGCTAACGGGCAGTTTAGCAGTTGAACAAGGATTTTCCACTTCACTAAAGAATTTTACATATAAAAAGGAAACTACAAAGGCTAGTTAACAGTAGATTACCCTAGGGGTATTAGGTATAGAAATTATAATATAAAATAAGGGCTTAATCTGATGGATGCTTTATATAAACTAGTGCATAAGCTAGAAGTGAGCATCAGCCATACCGCCATACATTTTACTTCCTCAGTGCTTTATTATGCGTTCGGTGCATTAAAGCCAGATAAAAAAGCCCTAAAACGGGGCTTTTTTATTTGAAAAAAATTAGGTTGGATGCTTTTAATTAATAAAAGACAGTTGCTCCAATGATAATTAATAAAATAAACAAGACAACGATTAAGGCAAAACCTCCGCCATAACCAAAGCCGCCACCGTAACCGTAGCCACCACAGCCACCAAAGCCGCCGCCGAATCCTCCATAACCGAACATAAATATCCCCCTTTCAATCAGTATTATTTAATTAATAAAATCCTCCACCATATCCTCCGCCCATAAAGGACGCTCCAATAATAATAAGCAGGATAAACAAGACAACGATTAAGGCAAAACCTCCACCGGCTCCTACACCATCCATTTAATAACCTCCTTTACATCTATTCAATACAAAATATGATTAAATCCAAAAGGTGTCAGGGCTTTTGCGAAATACAAAAGCCCAATCTATACTATTAGAGAAAATCATTACACGATACTGCATTATGTAGCGAATAAAAGACTCCTTAACGCTAAAAATGCTTAGTTAAATTAAAAATAAAAATAAAAAGGCTTAACTACTTGGTTCTTCATAATAAACAGATGCATAATCTAGAAAGTAGCCGCTAAAAGACATATTCAAGCAATAGACTTACACGTTAAAACTGGGATAGTCTCAATCAAAAAAAGCCCTACAAGATAGGGCTTTTTTTAGGTTCTTCTTAGAAATAATTTACTGTACCAACCATAATTGATACAAATTAACCTATCGGATGAAGGTAGGCTAAAGGGAAGAGTTAAGTTTGTGAAGAAATGTACTTGAAATTAGGATTGCGTCGTAGCAAGCCACCTTTTTTTATTTGTAGACACTGAGCAAATACCTTTACAATTGTAAGCGTTTACAAATATAATGTAATTAGGTCGGATGGCAATAGTGGTCATCACGGTATTCAGCGCAGGCGGAGCTGATACTAACAGGAGCTATAAGCTCTATTTTTTTTTGCAAAAAATTACCTATTTTACAGTGCTTTGTTAATTAAAAATGATGATCGTTGCAGAAGTATTTTTGTTGTTGGACTTAAGTGGCAGGATAGTTCAACAACAGAGAACTTTTTTATCAGGAAAAATGAAGCAAACCCCCTTCAACTGAATTTGAAGGGGGTTTTAATACTATTTTTTCTCAATGATAACGAATAAAACACCTGTGAGAATTAGAAGAGAGCCTATCCAAAATGTTACACCAATGGTCTCTCCTAGAATAAGCCATCCAAGTAATGTTCCAACCACGGGTTGAAAGAAGAAAAATATTCCTCCACTTGAGGCGTTAAGCATTTGTAAACCACGATTCCAAAGTAGAAATCCACCTGCTGTTGAGACAATACCTAAATACAATATTCCTCCCCAAATGGTCGGGTGAGTCAGTTGAGAGATATTAATTTCTTGTAAGCGTGGCATAACAAAAGGGGTCAACACGATTAGGGCTACCAAGGTTGAATAGGTCGTTACCACAATTTGTGAATAATCACTCGGCAAAAGTTTTACAAATACAGACATGAGTGCCCATGTTAAAGCTGCAATAAGTAGTGCAATACCTCCAAGTGTACTGGACATATTCACATCACTAATTCCAACAATGAGAAGCACTCCAATTGTCGCTAAACAAACGGAGATTCCCTTTTTTAAGGTCATCCTTTCTTTAAGGATTAAGCTAGCAAAAATAACCATAAATGCTGGTGTTGAAGAAGTTATAATGGCTCCCATTTGTGCTGTGGATAGCATAGTACCAGTTTCCTGAGCAACAATTGAAATGGCATTACCTATAATTCCAATGGCTATGATTATTAAGACATAACGTTTTTCAATTCGCCATTTTTGTCTTGTTATGAAGCCAAACAAGAGAAGTGCGACAATCGCAACTAAATAACGCATCCACACAAGTTCCAGTGGAGGTATGACCGATACTACAACTTTAACAACAACGTACATACCGCCCCAAATACTCGAAGCTAAAATTAAATATAAAGAACCTAATAAGGTGTTTTTCATTTTTTTGTACCCTCCGTATTTTGTTTAGGTCGTGAATGCCCCTAACGGAGAGATGTAGTCACCTTCACTCCATTAAGAGCAGAAGAGAGCTACTGGTACATCGTTTTCAAATAATGGAGTCCAAAACATTTTGATTTCACCTCAATCCTACCACAATTATCTGTGTTTTATTATAGCAAAGAATACTAAGCCTGTGGCTATCAAGCTTTTAATAAATTACTATACGGTGAGTAGATTGTGAAATAGTGTTCTTAAAGTAAAGGGTGCTTTTGTTGAATAACGGGATTCCGGAGGCAGTCCTTTAGTTAACAAAAACATCCTTTACTCGAAAAAGCTTAAAAATATCCTTTTGAAAATTATTTGCTCTATTATCAAGGTTTATAAAGTTAATTTTTCAAGGCTACAACTAAAAGAGTAAAAAGTTATTTGGAGTAATATGATTTTTTCTATTGTTAATTAAAGCAATACAATGAGCCAATCGCTCTACCCCTAGTTTAATTTGACTCTCGTTCACTTGAGAGATACTTAATCGAAGGAGATTTTCCTTTTTATATTCTGGCAAAAACATTCTAGCGGCATCATCAACAAATATATGCTGCTCGTTTAGCATATGAACTACCTGTTTTGCTGTCACATTCTCTGGCAAACTGATGGATAGATAGAATCCTGAAGTCGGTTTTGAAAAATGAGTATTAGCCGGTAGCAATAATTCACAGGCTTCTTGAAGGATTTGCATTTTAGAATGGTATACCTCTTTTATTTTTTTGAGATGGTTATTAAACATACCACTTTTTAAATAGATTTCTAGTGCACCTTGAGAAAGTGCTGAACTATTAAAATCCGAACTAAATTTATATCGTAAAAAATTGTTAATCATTAATGTAGGAAGAACGACTGTAGCAATCCTTAGCCCTGGGAGGAAAATTTTCGAAAAGCTTTTAATATAAATCACTCTCCCGGAAGGATCAAAAGAAAATAAAGGATCTGATTTTGCATTTGGGTCAAGGTCCCCTAAAAAATCATCTTCCACTATATATATATCGTATTTTTTTGCTAACTCAACGATTTTTTTCTTTTCGCCATTCGAGTAACAATGTCCAAGTGGATTGTGAAATCTCGGGATAATATAGAAAAATTTTATATCATTATTTCGAAAAATGTATTCCAAACGATCAAGATCAATGCCTTCCATCGATAACTCAATTCCAAAAGTATTAGCTTGTTGCAGATTGATGGACTCAATGAATCCGAAATATGTAGGCTGCTCAATTAGAATATTGTTTTTTCCATTTGGAAACGGCATTGAAACTAATAAATTAAGGGCTTGCTGTGAGCCAGAAACAACGACTACTCTTTCAGGTTGAGTGAACACCTGTAGATTCTGCAAATATTTCACTAACTGTACGCGTAATGAGTAAAGCCCTTGTTGATCAGAGTATGTAAAAAGCTCTTCTTTATATTGTTCAATTGCTTGATTCATACAATGTTGAAATTCAATATAAGGCATAACGTTTTTATCTGGACCAGCAGACAAGAAATCAATCACGTCATTTTCATTCGTCGTATTTTGAAATTCATTCACAACAAAGTAGCCACTTTTAGGAACAGAATAAATTAAATGCTCTTTTTCTAGTTCTTCGTATGCTTTAATGACCGTATTTTTGCTACATGAAAAATGCTCAGATAGCTGACGAACAGAAGGGAGTTTACTCCCTGCAATAAGCGACCCATCTGCTAGCCGAAGCTTAATTTCTTCCATTATCTCGATATATTTTGTGCTCATACATTTATCCTCCTTCAACTGTACCGGTACAGATGGGTAAAAAAATGGTTTATTTTTATTGTGTGTACCTATTAATATTTTAATTATATCAGAACTGTTTTTTAAGAAAAGCAGAAAATGGTACAGATATAATACGAAGTTAAAAGGTAGGTAGGATAAGATGCAGAGAGAAACCAGAGAGAAATTTGGATTATTGTTGGGATTAGTAGGTGTTATTTTTTTTAGCTTAACGCTCCCATCTACTAGAATTGCAGTAGAGTATTTTGGGACCACGGTTGTCGGGTTAGGAAGAACAGTTGTTGCCGCTATTTTAGTTGCTGTTGTATTAATTGTTCGAAAAGAAAAACTCCCTTCTCCTCGCCAATTTAAAAGTCTGCTTTTTGTTGCTGTTGGTGCAGTTTTAGGATTTCCGCTCCTCACTTCTTGGGCAATGGAATCCTTGCCTGTTTCTCATGGAGCTGTGGAATTAGCACTGTTACCATTAGCCACAGCCGGATTTGCAATGTTTAGAGCTGGTGAAGTCCCTTCTCTCAAATTCTGGATTTCAAGTATAATCGGCTCTGTAGCTGTTATTGTGTATGCCCTTCATCTAGGGTTTGGTCAATTACAATT
The DNA here is from genome assembly GCF_051842875.1 of Neobacillus sp. C211. NCBI lineage: Bacteria > Bacillati > Bacillota > Bacilli > Caryophanales > Bacillaceae > Neobacillus > Neobacillus sp. C211. The sequence continues at coordinate 49,166 of NZ_JBPXRO010000019.1, read as the reverse complement.
TGCCGATTTAGCTTTACTAGCAGCCGTGATTATACTTGGACTTAGTTATGCAGAAGGTGGGAGATTATCGAAAGAATTAGGTAGCTGGCAAGTGATTGCTTGGGCGATTATGATCGGTGCTCCATTTTTCATTATTCCAGTTTGGCTAAGCCTTACAACTGAAATGCTTCATGCTCCTTTACAAGCTTGGGTCAGTTTTATTTATCTTGCAGTTGTTAGTCAATTTCTAGCATATGTTGCTTGGTATAGCGGAATGGCTATGGGCGGAATAGCAAGAGTTAGTCAGATTCAATACTTACAACCAGTTTTGATGATCCTATTTGCAACAGTATTCCTCCATGAATCCATTACATATTTTACTCTTGTAATAGCAGTGATTGTTGTCTTTTCTGTTATATTAGGCAAAAATGCTACCGTTTCAAAAAAAGATCACTATCAAAGAAAAACTAACTAAATGTTCAGCATTGGGATAGCTAAGGGCCATAAATTTGCACGGCTCAACGGGCAGAATACCCCAACAAGAGCTTCCCTTTTTTAGGAGCTTAACAGGATTAATTATCATTTGTGTCGAATTTCTAATCTCATAACATGGAACACCGAAAAGGAGTGGGAGTATTTATGAAAACACGAGTAACAGAAATTTTTGGAATTAAATATCCAATTGTACAGGGAGGACTTGCTTACCTTGCTTATGCTGAACTGGCAGCTGCAGTCTCGAATGCAGGAGGACTTGGACAAATTACTGCGGCAACGCTAGGTACACCTGAAAGACTTCGGGAGGAAATCCGTAAAGTGCGTACACTTACCAACAAGCCCTTTGGTGTAAATTTTGCTATTGCAAGACACGACGGTAAATATCAGGACTTGCTGGAAGTTGCCATTGAGGAAAAGGTACCAGCAATTTCAATAACTGGAGCTAACCCGCAACCTGTTTTTGAACGAATTAAAGGAGAAAACATTCGAACACTGGTACTTGTATCCGGGGTTAGACAAGCACAAAAAGCCGAAGAACTAGGAGCTGACGCTTTAATGGCGGTTGGACAAGAAGGCGGAGGACATTTAGGACGTGACGAAATTGGTACAATGGTACTTATTCCTCGTGTCACAGATGCTGTATCTATACCAGTATTAGCAAGTGGTGGAATTGGCGATGGACGAGGTTTATTGGCATCTTTTGCACTTGGGGCAGAAGGAATTGAAATGGGGACTCGCTTTATCGCCACTCAAGAGTGCGTACATGCAAACAAGAAATATAAACAGGCAATCGTTAATGCAAACGAAACGGATACAGTGATTATAAAGAAAACATTGGGTTCACCAGGACGAGTCCTGAAAAGCGAAGTTACTCTCGATATTATTGAACGTGAAAAGGAAGGAGCAACCTATGAAGACCTGAAAGATATAATCAGCGGAAAAGCTAATTGCAGCTATATCTATGATGGAAATGAAGCAGGTTTCGGATGGGTTGGACAAGTAATCGGACTTATCAACAATATTCCTACAGTACAGGAGTTATTTGATGAGATGATTCTATCAGCAGAAAAAGGATTGAGCCGTATAGGTAATATTATGGGAGAGCGAACCCATAGATAATTTATTACTATATTTATTGACGTTTTATCTGAATCCTGATGGTTGCTTCGGTAACCATTTTTATTATGAAAGCAAAGATTGTGAAGTAGTGTACATAAACTATAGGGGGCGTTTCTGCAAATAGGAAGGAACGTTTTCTTACTAACAAAGCGCGGGTTAGTTCAACAAAAAGAAGGAATAGATACCTTTAAATAAGTAGTGTTTATCAAGAAATAAATGACGGATGGGATTTTTATGAAGATAGAAAAAATATATGGTGATTTACCAATAATACCAAATTGAAGATAAATACCGCCGATCAGGTGGTCTTTTTAATGTACGAAAAAACCATTTCAAACTTATATATCGATTATTGAAAGGTTGTTGAGGTTAGTGATATGGGTGTAGGTATAGAAGAGGCAGATCTGAAAAAAATCTTTAGTCCATTCTATACAACGAAATCCGATGGAACCGGGCTAGGGCTATCCATCTGTCAGAAAATTATTCAGGATCACGGTGGAACCATTGAGGCGGCAAGTATCCTGAACCAAGGAACCACATTTACCATTTGTTTTCCTTTGAAAAGTGGATATCACCAAAGTAAGTAAGATTGTAGTGAAAGGAACGGGGGGCGTTGATCCAAGAAGGATTAACGCTTATTTTTGTTGAATTTATTTCGCTAAAAGATAGAATGCCTAAGCCACTTCATATCACGGTTATTAAATTTATTCTCCACATTTTTTACATAGGCATTTACTTAAGGGCGATACAACCTCTTATGAAAAAATAAATGTCTCTTATATAGATATTATATTTAATCCAAAACTTTACAATTGACAAAATGAACTGTAATGATTAAACTTACAGTATAGTAACTGTAAAATTTTTTATTACATTTAAATATGTTTGCCAAATATACGTAAGGAGTGTGTAAAAGTATGGTGACTCTTTTTACAACACCCAGCTGTGCTTCTTGCCGAAAAGCAAAAGCTTGGCTTGAGGAACATCAAATTGATTTTATGGAAAGAAACATAATATCTAATCCCCTTACTGTCGATGAGATTAAATCGATTCTTCGCTTGACAGAAGAGGGGACTAGCGAAATTATTTCAACGAATTCAAAGGTGTTCAAAGAATTAAACGTAAACATTGAATCTCTTCCGCTTAATGAATTGTACAAATTAATAATCGAGCATCCCACAATGGTGCGTCGGCCAATTATCCTGGACGAAAAAAGATTACAAGTGGGATATAACGAGGATGAAATTCGTAGTTTTCTGCCCCGTAGAATTCGCTCATATTTGTACAACGAATTGCAAAAGGCGGCTAATTAATATGAAACAATAAGGAAAAAATTCTAAGTCTTAACAGTTTAAACTAACCCTGGAACTGAAAAGAAGGACGATCATCTTTAATGTGTAAATATGTTTTTAAAGGAGGTAAAACGGATGATTGAAGTATTCGTGACAGTAAATTATAAAGATCGAAATTACCATACCAATGTGATAGTGAAAAAAGATATGGCATGGAAAAAAATTAAACGGATAGCAGAAGAACAAGTCAAAAAGCAGTGGGATATTTAAATAAAACCAGCCTACCACGGACATTGAAAGCTAAATGGTTGACTAGCTAATCTGTAATGTTTAGTATTACAGTTGTTAATTTTAAAAAAAGATGCAGACAATACATGTAATAGTAGAAAGAAGTTATTGTCCTTAGGAGGCAAGCTCATGAATAGTGATTATACCCTTGCCATTCATAGTTTATCTTTTCTTGCGCTTCAGCCGGACCGCATGTCAACTAGCGATGCCATTTCAGAAAGTGCTGGCGTCCATCCGGTACGCATTCGAAAAGTGCTAAGTTTGTTAAAAAAACATGGATTTATTAAATCAAAAGAGGGAACTGGCGGCGGATTTATTTTTGAGCTAGATCTTAGTGAAGTAAATCTTTGGGATATATATAAGATAACCTCAGAAGGTGCTCTGCAGCCGAAGTGTCCTGAATCAAATGAAAAGTGTATTGTAGGGGCGAATATGCAAAGAGTACTCTGTAGCATTTTCTTCGGTGCGGAAGAACATCTGGGAGAATATTTAAAGGATTATACAATCAAAGAGGTTGTTGATCTTGTTAATAAGCGTCAGTGACAGGTATGTGGCCGTATACTTCTTAAGCTAAAATGTAATAAAAAAATTACAGATTAATTATAACTGGCATATTCTAAGATGAAACAAAAAAATTAAGAAGGTGAAAAAAGTATGTTCTCCAATAATAATACCATTTTAAAAACAGGTGATTGGATTAAGGCAGAATCACCAGATGGCGAATTAATCATTGGTTATATTGAATCACTGTCTAGTATAGAAGGAGTAGTAAAGGTAACCGTTGTTACAAGTGACAATAATCAAACGATTGGTAAAACCATACCTATTTTAAGTAAACAGGTTAAAAAGATGCCTGTTTCTAATGTAACCAACAAGGCACAAATTGAATTTCTCCTAGACCTGGCCTTATCAACAGGGGATAAGGAATGGTTTTTGGCGCTTTCTTCGGAGTTAAACGTGATGAAGCAGCTTGTTAATGGAGTACATTAAAACTTACAGATGGAATTCCGATGCTCGTGACAAGTTAAAGATGCTAGGAATATCAAATGTTTAATGGTAAAGGTTAGTCCAAATAGTAGAACGAATAGGTGCATTATTCCGGAAACGGTTTAATGCACTTTTTAATTTATTATAGGACTCCCTATTTTATCTTTTTTATGAATATCTTCCGTTCCTGCATCCAATGCAGTCATATAATAGTAGCATTTATGATTTATGAGTTCCATTTTATGGTTTGTGTTGTATTCTGGATGTTCTAATTGAAATTAAATATGCAGGCGTATGTCATTCTGACATCCATACTGCTCACGGCAAATGGGGTGCCGTTGTCAGTTAACGTATTCTCATTGATCGGTCATCGTCGTTCATTTGCAGGTTCAATGATTGGAGGCATCCGTGAGACTCAGGAAATGTTAAATTTCTGTGCAGAACATAATATTGTTCCTAAAATTGAAGTAATCTCGGCTGACCAAATTGACTAAGCCTACGAACGCGTATTAGCTTCAGATGTGAAGTATCGATTTGTGATTGATATCAGCACAATGTAAGTTGTGTAAGCGATAAATATGAAGATATGATCAAGGATGTCCCGAAATCCAGCTTTTGGGACATCCTTTTTATTTGCTTTTCTTAAATATTTTCCTTTACTTTTGAAAATTTCGCCTGAATTTCTTTTAAAAACAGATCAGCGGCAGCGGAAAAAACCTGATGCCAAATGGCACAAAAAAAGGGGGAGGTTTTAGTCCCCCTAATTAGGACTACTTTCAGCTCTAAACTTAACTTTTTTCACCTTTTTTCATCATCTTCTTTAATTTTTCTTCAGTAGAGGAACCCTCGACAGGAGTATAAATGCTACACCAAAAATCAGTATTACCATGAACTTGTAAAGAAGTTAAATTAAAAATCATTTTACCTGCCTTGGAATGTCTAAATTCAATTAATACTTCGGGAGCCATATTTACCTGATTTTCTTGCCATAAGGACTGAAACTCTGGATTAAGATTAGTCATTTCTTCGAGAAATTGAGTGTACCATTCATCCCCCATATGTTGTCCATAATAAACCCGAAAGATGGAAAGAAAGCCTTTCACAAAATGCTCCCAATTGACAGCTAAAGACCTCAATTCTTTCCTAGTAAACACTAAGCGAATTAAGTTTCTCTGTTCAATGGGAATTTGTTCAAAATCCAAAAAAACATAGGCTGCAGCAGGATTCCAACCAACGATTTGGAAATGTCGGTCTGTGATCAGAGTAGGGCAATATTTTAATTCTGTTAAAATTTTTTCTAAAGAAGGGGAAATTTTTGTTTGTAAAACTTCTTTTTTATACACATTTGTGTTTACTTCTAAAGCTAAATCGTATAGATACTTTCGTTCATCGTTATTTAAATGTAGAGCAGATGCTATAGAATCTAGTACAGAAGACGAGACCTTAATATCTCGCCCTTGTTCAAGCCATGTGTACCAGGTAGTGCTAACTCCTGCTAATTGGGCGACTTCCTCCCTCCTTAGACCTGGGGTTCTCCGCCTAGTTCCCGTTGGTATTCCTACTGTATGAGGTTGTATATTTGCACGTTTTGACTTTAAAAATTCGGATAGGGCTTCTAATCTAGTTTTGCTATTCATGTTCACATTACTCCTATCTTAAAACGATTATCATATTACTAATTATACTATGATAAACAACAACTTGTAATAGGATAAATACAGTGTGAAAATATAGATAATCTTTACGAGGGGGAATAGATATGGAACGAGTTGTGATTACAGGAATGGGTGTCGTGTCACCCTTGGGAAACAATGTTGAAAAATTTTGGAGGAATTTAACCGAAGGCAGATCTGGAATTTCTTACATTAATACATTTGATGTTAGTAAACATAAAACCAAAATTGCTGGACTAGTTAGGGATTTTAGAGCTGAAGATATACTTGGTCAGAAGGAAGCTAGGCGTATGGACAGATTTTGTCAATTCTCTCTAGTTGCAGCTGAACAAGCATGGAACGATTCCAAACTGAACATTACGGAAATCGATTTAGAGCGTCTTAGTGTATATGTTGGTTCAGGAATAGGTGGAATTGAGACTTTGACTAAAAATATTGATATTCTTCGAGAAAGAGGACCGCAAAGGGTAAGCCCCACGTTGGTTCCATCGATGATTGCAAATGCGGCTTCGGCACAAATAAGTATTAAATATGGTGCATTGGGACCTTCCATGGCACCTGTTTCCGCTTGTGCAATTGGAAATACATCTATCGGTGAGGCGTTCAGAATTATTCGGTATGGTATCACTGATATAGCATTTGCTGGAGGGGCTGAAGCAGCCGTAACAGAATTGTCATTAGCCAGTTTTGAAAATGCAACTGCTTTATCTTCAAGGAATGATGACCCAAGTGCTGCTAGTCGTCCTTTTGATTCGAATAGAAATGGATTTGTAATGTCTGAAGGTGCAGGAATCTTAATACTTGAATCATTAACACATGCTTTACGAAGAAATGCACGAATTTATGCTGAAGTAATTGGATACGGTGCTAGTTCTGATGCATATCACATGGTTTCCACTCATCCAGAAGGTAGGGGAGCTTATCTTGCAATGAAAATGGCTTTAAAGGATGCGTCCATTTCTATTGATGATGTTGATATGATTAGTGCTCATGCAACAAGTACAAAGATAGGTGACATATCTGAAACAATAGCTATAAAAAAATTGTTTGGCGAACAGGCATACAGAATACCTGTTACTGCAAATAAGTCGATGACAGGTCATTTATTAGGAGCAGCTGGTGGAGTTGAAGCAATTGCATTAGCAAAAAGCCTGCAGGAGGGTATTATTCCTCCCACTATCAACTTAGAAAAACCCGATCCTTTATGTGATTTAGATTTTGTACCGAACGTAGCCCGACAAACAAATCTCAAAATAGGTCTCTCCAATTCATTTGGGTTCGGCGGGCATAATGCAGTCATTGCTTTGAAAAAATATGAAATGTAAAAATAATTTTAAAAATTGGTTAGAAAATCAACAATAGTCTTTAAAAGAAAAATAGCATTATGCGGATTTTAGATTCTTTAGTTATGAAGACAAATGAAACCTGTGGTTAAAGGACGGTTATAAGGGCGATTCTTCAACATGAAGGTCGCCTTTTTCTGTGTGCTAGGCATGTTCATTAACTAGGCGGTGCAAGTCCGCAGTAATAGTATCAACCTTACGGTTGAGAAGGACGGAACGAAAGGAGCGAACATGTTAGAGCACTTTACAAAGGACTAAGATACAGCCAATCGTATGACGCTGCGATGAGAAATAATGGACGCAATTACAATGTAGATCCCTAGCAGAATTAACCATAGTTCCTCAAAGGAGAATCCTCCCACCAGGACAGCAATTCCTGTAATAGTTAACATATGTTTTTGCTTAATTAAGCATGCAACCACTACAATCAAAAATCCGATTCCAATCCCTAGCCATCTTTCAGCCATTGTTTTTTCAAAGAAACTATATATCATAATCACTCCAATTAGAAGCTAAATAGATTTTAAGTAGACTTTATGAATTTAAATAAGCAGTTGACGTATATTGTTTACCTTTTAAAATGGTCAATTTGTAAGAAATAATTAAAGGAAACTTTACTGCTTTTTAATATAAACTAAAAAAATAAAGACTAGAATTATCTTAAGTAACCGGATGAATTCCCGCAAAAAATTAAGGAAAGGCAAATGATATTATTCGTAAAGGAAGGATGATATTTATGTATATTTCCTATAGAAACTATCAAAGCGGAATTAATAATTTGGTGGTAGTAGAAAGCAATGGAGTAGTTACTACCAGTTTAAAAGATAAGGAAACCGCAATAAGAACCCATAAAAGAAAATTAAAACGATTAAAGGCTAAAAAAAATGACAAGACGAGTTAATTTGAATAAATTAAATTCATGAGTGCAATATTTAAAGAAGTAAGCTACCATTCCTGGCGGCTTTTCTTTTTTCGACTAAAGAAGCAGTTTAACAGAGTATTCTTTCCAGATTTAAGCTAGCGGGACGAGGTTCCTGTCCCCCCGACCCTATATTTGAACTGGAACTTGAATTTCGAATGTAATCTCATTTGGTTTATCTGTGATTGTAATATCGACGTGCATAATTTGCAGCGCATCGCCGGTTATGTGATATCCGGTTTCATCAAGATATTCCAATATCTTACTCAAACTTTCGCTTCGATTCCATAATAATTCCCCGTTATAACGAATACACGCAAATAACCCAGCAGGAACCGTCATTTGACACTGTTTAGGTATTTTTTCTTTATTTTTTGCCACTACAAAAATAATGGATGGTTCTTCAAATCGTTTCGCTCTAAGATCCGCTTCCTGGATGATAATGCCTAGTCTATTACTAGCCAAAATTGGTGTCTTCTCGGTGAGCATATTCTCTAACCTTATAACAGCATAACTGAGTTCCAAATTATTATTTATTTTTTCATTTAAGGTAATTAACTTCCTTCTTCCTATTTCGCGGAAAAACACCGATTGAAGTTCCCTTTCTTTCGCTACATGCTCCAAGTATCCAATTTTCCCCCGAATATTTTCCTCCAAGTCATGTAACTCGTCCAGTTTTGACACAAGTTCCGTATGCTTAGTTTTCAGAATATCCAAGGACTTATTAAAATTACGTTCATTAAAATAATCCTTTATTTCGTCCGTACTCATCCCAAGTTGCCGCAACTCTTTAATGGTCCCTAAAACTTCATATTGAAAAATAGAATAGTAGCGATACCCCGAATCAGGATCGACATATTGCGGTTTGAATAGGTCAATCCTATCATAGTGGCGTAAGGTCTCCGTCGTTACCCCTCGTAATTTCGCCATTTCGCCAATGGTTAATTTTTCCTTTATTTTCAGTGAAATCACCCCCCTATAAAATATAATACACCTATTGACCTTTGTGTAACAACAATGTTTATAATAAAAATACGAAATCTTTTAAATCATCTAAGAATTAAATTTATTAACACGGAGGGAGTTGAGTTATGAAACAGAAAGCGCTTGCAAGAACACTTACTTTGTCACAGGTTGTTTTTTTAGGGATTGCATGGAATAACCCCATGGTGTTTTTTAATACCTATGGAATTGCTGCCGTTACCTCAAGAGGTGTTATTACGACAGCATACCTTATTGCTTTTCTAGCAATACTTTTTACAGCTCTCAGCTATGGCAAGATGGCGAAAGCCTACCCGATCTCAGGTTCAGCCTATTCCTTTACGCAAAAATCTATTAATTCTGAGGTTGGGTTCATTATCGGTTGGACGATTATGCTGGATTATTTGTTAACGCCTATGGTTACCTGCTTGATGTCCACTGTCTTTTTAAGCGCTGTATTTCCTGGAATCCCGCATTATGTGTTGGTAATTGTGTTGACTGCAAGCATAGTGTCTCCGAGCATACTAGGTGTGGAGATATCAGCAATAACTAGTAAAATTTTTGTTATTGCTCAAGTCATTTTTGTTTGCCTTTTCTGGATATTAACCTTCAAAAGTTTATCAGAAGGAGTAGGGACGGGTAGTCTTTTCTCAATTAAGCCCTTGTTTGATGCAGATGTTTCCTTGTCCGTTATCTTGGCAGGTGCTACCATTCTTTGTTTTAGTTTTCTTGGTTTTGATTCACTCACCACTTTATCAGAGGAAACAATCAATCCCGAAAAAACGATTCCAAGAGCCATTATTATCATGCTATTTTTTATCGGAGTTTTGTATATTGGCTCTTCTTACCTAGCACAATTGGTGAGTCCGGGTATTTCATTCAAACATACTGATTCTGCAGCCCTTGAAATTGCAGTACTTGTCGGAGGAAATTTATTTAAGTCCATTTTTATTACAGCAGTGATTATTGGTAATTTCTCTTCAGGAATCGCTGCAATTACAAGCGCATCGCGAGTGTTATATGCGATGGGACGAGATTCCGTATTACCCAAAAATATATTTGGATACATTCATCCTAAATTTAAAACACCGTCACATGGCATCATTGTGATTGGCGTAGTTTCTTTACTCGCAATTCTATTAACCCTAGAACAAGTTATTAAGTTTATCAATTTTGGAGCGTTAATTGCCTTTACATCTGTAAATCTGTCTGTAATCGCCCATTATTTTATCAGAAATCATAAGCGTTCTTTTATGGATTGCATTCGGTACCTATTATTACCACTCATTGGTGCAGCGTTTACGATATGGTTATGGTCGCATTTAGAAATGGATGCGTTGATTCTAGGGGGCATCTGGATGGCATGCGGCTTGATTTATCTTGTCTATATGACGAAATGGTTCCGCAAACCACTTCCTGAGTTTCATTTTGATAAAGAAATAATTCCACAAGATGTCCAAGACATTGATCGAGAGGTTATCCCTCAACAGGTAAGGTAAAAAATAATATATTGGAGGTTTGTAAAAATGCTGAAGTTGAAAATGTTTATTAATGGTGAATGGATGGATTCATTAAGCGGAGAAAAGAGTCATGTTGTGAATCCTGCAAACGGTAAAATTATGGCTGAGGCTCCGCATGGAAGTAGAGAAGAAGCCCAAATGGCGATTAATACTGCACGAACAGTTTTTGACTCCGGAATTTGGTCAGACTTACCGGCATCTGAACGTGCATCCTACTTATTTAAAATAGCGGATAAGATTGAAGAAAAGTCAGACGAGCTTAGCAAACTTGAAACAAAGAATACGGGAAAACCCCTTAAAGAATCAGAGTTTGATATTGCTGATACTGTGAATTGCTTTCGATACTATGCTGGGTTAGTGACAAAGCCAAATGGTCAAACGTATTCTGTTGCCGATCCTGTGCAAGCCATGGTTATTCGGGAACCTGTCGGAGTATGCGGACTTATCGCTCCATGGAATTTTCCATTGTTGACGGGAGCTTGGAAAATAGCCCCTGCGCTTGCTGCGGGAAATACGATTGTATTTAAACCAGCTGAAATCACTCCAGTTACCACTTACAAATTATTTGAGATCATGGAAGAAGTGGGGGTACCAGCTGGTGTTGCAAACCTAGTTTTGGGAGGTGGTTCAACAGTAGGAAATGAATTAGCGGAAAGCCAAAAGGTGGATCTGATTTCTTTTACAGGTAGTACAGCAACGGGTAGAAGCATCATGAATTCAGCAACAGGAAATATTAAAAACATTTCACTCGAACTAGGCGGCAAGTCGCCAAATATTGTTTTCGCTGACGCAGATTTTGAGACAGCCATCGATTATGCTTTGAATGGGATTTTTACCAATGCCGGTCAAGTATGTAATTCGGGATCCCGTTTACTATTAGAAGAGAGCATTCATGATAAGTTCATTGCTAGATTGGTAGAAAGAGCGAAAAAGATTCAGGTTGGCCCTGGGGATGATTCGTCTACCGAGATGGGTCCGCTTGTAAGTGAAGACCATATGAAGAATATCCTTGAATATATTCAAATTGGCTTAGACGAAGGAGCTATATTAGCTTGCGGTGGCAACCGTATCACAAGCAACGGGCTTGAAAATGGTTATTTCTTTGAGCCAACAATATTTGTTGACACCAATCCTGACATGAGAATTGTTCAGGAAGAGATTTTTGGACCAGTTCTTGTCGTTCAAAAGTTTAAAGATGAGGCGGAAGCAATCCAGCTGGCAAATGATACTTCATACGGACTTGCAGCAGGTGTTTTTTCACAAGATGGCGCCAAAGCTTTGAGGGTTATTAAAAAAGTAAGAGCCGGAATTACCTATGTTAATGCTTATGGCCTTGCCTATAATGAAGCACCGTGGGGAGGTTACAAGCAGAGCGGAATTGGCCGCGGGTTAGGAACCTTTGGTTTGGATACGTTTACTGAGGTAAAACAAATCAATATTAATTTAGATGTTAAGCCAACTGATTGGTTTAGCAATTAATTAAAAATAGAATATCAACATTAAATTCAAAATATTTAAAAAAATAGGAGGAATTCATTATGTTATGGGACTTTCATTTTAATCTGCCTACATCTATAGAGTTTGGGAATGGAAAAGTAAAGAATATTGGGAAAAGGGCTAAGGAATTAGGTGGAAATAAAGCCCTAATTATTACCGATAAAGGACTTGCACAAACAGGAATTTTGGAAAAAATCACACGGTCATTAGATCAGGAAGGTGTCAATTATATTGTTTATGATGAAATATCACCTAATCCAAAAGATGTAGATTGTGAGAGTGCTTATCAACAGTTTAAAAACGAGAACATCGATCTTTTAATTGGTCTCGGCGGTGGAAGTTCAATGGATACTGCCAAAGCAATTGGGACACTTTTTACACATGGAGGAGAGCTAAGAGAACGTTACGGCGTAAATTTACTAGAACGAGAAATCCCTCCACTAATTTGTATTCCGACAACTTCAGGTACCGGTAGTGAAGTTACAAGAGGTTCTGTCATTACCGATACCGTGACGAAACAGAAGGAGGCGATACTAGATTTGAAAATCGCTCCTAAACTGGCACTTGTCGATCCTGAATTGACTTTAACATTGCCTAAATCGATTACAGCTGCTACAGGAATGGATGCACTTACACATGCAATTGAAGCTTATACCTGCAAAGTTGCTCAACCACTTTCAGATACTTTGGGACTATATGCCATTGAATTAATAGCTAAAAACCTTCCATTAGCAGTTGAAAATGGGCATGATTTAGAGGCTAGGAAAAATATGCTTTTGGGCAGTTTAGTTGCAGGTATCGCCTTTGATAACACTGATCTTGGGGCTGTACATGCGATGGCCGAACCACTTGGAGGACTCTATGATACTCCACATGGAGTGGCGAATTCTATTTTTCTTCCACATGTATTTGAATTTAATATTCCTTCAAATCCAGAAAAGCACGCCATGGTAGCAATCAAGCTTGGGGCAAATCCTGAAGGAAAAACAGTTGAAGAAACGGCGAACGAGGGTGTTGTGTTGTTAAAAGAGCTGGCAAATAAAATCGGCATTCCTATCTTCCGAGATTTAGGCAATGTAAATCCAAAAGACTTCCCTTTCCTAGCCGAAGGAGCCTTTAAACATTTGTGTACACAGGCGAATTCAAGAGATTTGACAAAAGAAGACTATCTGAACTTATTTCAAAAGACCTATGAGGTGAAAACCACAACTTTAATTGAAAATTAATTGTGTATATAGAAGCAAAATTTAAAATCCTTGGTTAAGAACTGGCCCACCGGCAGATAACTTGCCTTAGGAAAAAGCGAGAATGAATATCTAGAAGGAGGCAGCATGAATGTCTAATCGTGATGAAAAACAGTTTCTAAATTTACCTTTTACAGGCATTTGTACTTTTGGAAAATACCCAATGTGTGCGAACCTGAACCAGCTTGACGCAGATGTGGCGGTCATCGGGGTGCCAAATGACATGGGTACACAATGGAAATCAGGAGCAAGAATGGGCCCTAGAGGAATCCGCGAAGGTTCTACATTATATAGTTTCGGTCTGGATGGTGCTTATGATATTGAAAACGATATTATGTATCTAGGGCCTGAATGGAAAGTAGTTGACTGCGGTGATGTAGACATGGTACACGGGGATATTATGCAGTGCCATGAGAATACAGAAGAAGCAATCCGAAAAATTATTTCCAAAGGTGCTATGCCGGTTGTATTAGGCGGCGATCATTCCATCACAGCAGCAGTTGGAAAAGGACTTAAAGACATAGGTCCGTTTCATGTGATTCAAATTGATGCCCATTTAGACTGGGCGGATCATCGCTCAGGAATGCGGTATGCTCACGGAAATTGCATTCGCCGCTTATCTGAGCTGGATCATGTTCAGAAAATATTTCAGTTTGGCATACGCGGGATCAGCAGCAGCAAAAAAGAAGACGTCGAAGCAGCAAGAACATATGGCAGCGTGATACTATCTCCGCGTCAGATGAGAAAGATAGGACTTAAGGAAGTGCTGGAGCTAATTCCTGCCGGCGAAAAATATTATGTAACGATTGATATTGACGGAATCGATCCGTCAATTGCGCCTGGAACAGGTACACCTTCTCCAGGCGGCCTCCTCTACGATGAGGTTAATGAATTGCTTGAAGGGATTTCCAAAAGAGGAGAAGTAATCGGGTTTGATTTAGTAGAAGTTGCCCCTCCATATGATCCAACGGGCATGACCGGACAAGTAGCAGCCCGTATTGTACTAGACTTACTCAGCTATGTATTAAAAGAAAAAGAGAAAAAAGTGAATAAAAAAGACGGAAAAGAAAAAGAAGAAATGCTTTTTTAACTGGGATTGCTTCCTACTGGGACGAATGGATGTTAATAAAAAGAGAGGAACGCAAAGCGTTCCTCTCCTTATTTCTATAGACCCTGTCCTAACTATGAATAAGCAAAATATCCTCGAACTGTGCAGCAAGCAAATAGCTTTTTTTATGTTAAGTATATGTAAATTTTTGTTCTTGTCCAATTCGATATTTAATGATCTGACATACGATGTTCTATCTAACTATTAATTAAAGTGGTGATACATTATGTCAGATGGTTATGGCGTTAATTTTGCTTTAATCGTGGTGCTTTTCATCCTTTTAATTATTGTCGCTATCTCTTTCGTTAAATACTAGTTATCAATAAAACAAATTAAGCCGAACTTTTATAATTGTTCGAGCTACCCCCAATAAACTTTCAATCAGAAACCATTCCGTCCTGTTCACAAAACCTTCATATTGCACTTTTTAAATTCCAGCTCTTGACATTCTCCTTGGAACCATTTTGCATATTTTCCAGCCAAAATGGGCAATTTTTATCAGTATAAGACCTTGGTAAAAAATGCTTTTTGGGGAGGAAAATAATGATTTTTAATAAAGAGCAGCTAAGAGAAGAAGCGCATAAAACTGCATTAACCCACGATCCTTTCATAAGCCGAAAGACATCAGCTCGCTTTTTACGGTCAAATGAGTCGGACTTTGAGAAATTGCGCATCTTTGTTAACGACTTAAGAGATAATCGTTCATCCTGTTCACAGCCAGCTGAAGAGTGGTTACTAGATAACGCGGAATTTTTGGAAGAACAGGTACTTGAAGTAAACCAAAATTTAACAAAGAAGTTTGTTAACTCTTTACCCCACCTTAAAAAAACGGGGGATTCCAGAGTTTTTTCTATTTGTACAGACTATCTTCAATTTAACGACGGGCATTTGGATATGGATTCATATATTTCCTATCTCCAGTCATATCAGGAAGTTTCCGTATTGACATTGGGTGAAGTTTGGGCTGTACCGCTTATTATGAGGGTGGCTTTGATTCGTCGGCTGGCCGAAATCATGGATACAGTCAAGGAAAGACGCGATGTTTGTGTGTTGGTTGAGAAGTTACTTTCTGGTATCAAGACATCGGAGATCACACCAGAAAAACTGAAGCAAGTAATAGAGGAAGCTGGACATGAAATGCCTCTTTCTGGACCGATGATTGTCCATTTGGTAAAACATCTGCGCGAACGAGCTGATTATACAGCAACAGTCGGTGAATGGCTTATTTGCAAATTGGAGAATGGACCAGAGAGCCTGGATCACATATTGTCATATGAATTTCAGCTCCAAGCAGCATTGCAAGTGACGACAGGTAACCTGATCACAAGCTTGCGTAAGCTTTCTCGCTGGGACTGGAAGGAAACCTTTGAGCAAATTAGCATAGTTGAACAATCACTAAGGAAAGAGAAGACCGGCTTTTATGCGCAATTGGACTTCTCCAGTCGTGAAACTCTCCGAAAGAGGGTCGAGCAGCTAGCGAGACGTTTAAATCTGCCGGAAAACCTTGTGGCATCACAGGCAGTGGAACTTGCGGATAAATATGGAGAGGAACGATCAGCTGAGGCACCGCGAGAACCGGCAAATAGCGAGGTACTAGCCGATAAAAATGGAAAGGAACTTAGCGAGAGAAATAGTAAGGAGAAAAATCGGCAATTATTTGTTGCCTATTACTTATTAGATCCCAAGGGCAATATGCTATTGAGACAAGCATTAAAAATGTGTGGTAAACCACGAGCTCTCCCAGAAACAGGGTTAATGCGCCGAGCCACGGGGACGTATTTTAATATGTTAGCAGTATACTTCATTGTTTTCTTGATTGGCTTTTCGATTTGGATAGGTTGGGATGAATTTTTTTCACCGCTTCAATGGCTTGCTATTCTAGGAATTCTCTTGTTCCCAGCGACAGAATGGGCAGTTACTTCAGCTCATTGGTTCATTGAACGAGTCAAAGGTCCAGTCCCATTATTGAGATTTGATTTTTCAAAAGGAATTTCCGATGATGCGAAAACGATGGTTGTGATTCCTGTCATCTGGACATCGATAACAGAAGTAAAGGAGTTGGCGGACCGGCTTGAACTGCATTATTTGGCGAATCGGGATTCCAATCTTCACTTCGGGTTATTGGGCGACTTCAAGGATGCGGAGACAGAGTCTCTCGAACAGGATGAAATCATTTTAACAGCCGCCAAACGAGAAATTGAACGATTACGAAATACCTATTCCAACACAAACTTTCATCTCTTTCAGCGAAAGCGGCAATGGAACCCGTCTGAGGGTGTATGGATGGGATGGGAGAGAAAGCGAGGAAAGTTAGTAGAACTTGTAGAGCTGCTAAAAGGGAGAAAGGATACCAGCTTTGCTTTAATAAAAGCCGATTTGACTATACTTCAGGATGTGCGTTATATCATTACTCTCGATTCAGATACGCAGCTTCCACTTGAAAGCGCACAGCGAATGATTGGGACGCTGCATCTACCCTATAATCAGCCGGTCCTAAATGATACAAAGACAAGAGTGATAGAGGGCTACGGGGTGCTTCAACCAAGACTCAGTATGAGTCATGAGGCCTCAATGAAATCGCGCTTTGCCAGTCTTTGGTCAACAGATCCAGGGTTTGATCCATATGCGTTTGCAGTTTCTGATCCATATCAAGATGCGCTAGGTCAGGGGATTTTCACCGGAAAAGGAATATTTGATGTTGATACGTTTTATCAAGTGCTATGTGAACGGATTCCGGATAACCGGGTGTTGAGTCATGATTTACTTGAAGGCAGTTTCCTGCGGGCTGGCCTACTTTCCGATATTGAATTAATTGATCATTATCCAACAAAGTTTATCGTCTTTCAAAAGCGGCTGCATCGCTGGGTAAGAGGAGATTGGCAGCTATTACTATGGTTGCTGCCAAGAATGTATAACCGAAGAGGTGAACTGCTGCCAGTCGATTTGTCTGTGCTGACTCGGTGGCAGATCATTGATAATATGCGGCGGAGTCTATTGTCTACGTCATTATTTGTCATCCTTTTTTTAGCAGTCACGATCCTTCCGGGTTCACCTTTACGCTGGTTAGCTTTGGTGGCTGCAACTTGGTTTTTGCCGGTTCTTCGCCAGCTTGTCACCGCTCAAATCGGTTTCATGAATCTGCGTAGTGTTTTAAACACGGGGGCTCAAGTCTTGTTAGGGATTGTTACCCTGCCGTTTCAAATGGTCCTTTTGCTCGATGCCATTGCTAGAACGTTGTACCGTTTAATGTTTTCAAAAAAACGATTGCTCGAATGGGTTTCATCAGATGAAGTGAATCGCAATAGCGAACGGAAGGGGACTCCTTTACTCCAAGGCATGTGGGGAGGGTATGTTCTTTGTATTTTGTTTTTGGCGGCAACATTATTTAACGAAAATAAAGTGGTGCAAATCATTGGGCTTACCTTAAGTGTGATGTGGGTATGTGCTCCATTAGTAATAAGGTGGCTCGATCAGCCGTCTCCACAGGAACATATGGCTTTTTCGGAAGATGAGCTCGAAGAATTGACGAACCTGGCTCAGCAAATATGGTCTTTTTATGAAGATTATGTTACCGAAAAAGAAAACTGGCTGCCACCTGACAATGTGCAAATGGACCCGCCGAACGGGGTGGCGCATCGAACCTCTCCTACCAATATCGGGATGTATCTTACCTGTGCTTTAGCGGCAAGGGATTTTTCGTTTATTGATACCCCTGGATTAATTTTGCGGTTGGAGCGTACATTGGAGACACTTGAGCGGATGGAAAAGTGGGAAGGGCATTTATACAATTGGTATGATACAGAGACACTGAACCCGTTATCGCCAAGGTATATATCAACCGTTGATTCAGGAAATTTAGTCGGCTGTCTTATTACGGTAAAAGAAGGCTTAGCCGAGTGGCTGGAATCCTATGATAAAAAGGAAACTCCGATTTACCACTTTCATAACAATGATAAGCTGCAGACAGCTTTTTCCGAAGAAATCGCACCAGATGTCTCGAGACAACGAAATGGTAAGAAGGCAAGTATTATTTGGCGCGATAGGGGTCAAATGTTGCTTAAACGTATCGAAAAATTGATTGAAGAAACCAATTTCCGGCCACTATTTGATCATAGAGCTAAGCTATTTTCCTTAGGATACCATGCTGATCGAAATATACAGGATGAGGTCCTATATGATTTAATGGCGTCTGAGGCAAGAATTGCTAGCTTTGTCGCGATTGCGCTTGGTCAAGTGTCTGTGTCCCACTGGCATGTACTTGGAAGAACGATGACAAAAGTTGGGAAACAGCCCGTCCTCTTGTCCTGGTCTGGAACCATGTTTGAATTTTTAATGCCATGGCTGTTAATGAGGACCTATCGAAGTACATTGTGGGAAAAGACGTATGCTGCGGTTGTTGATCGCCAAATTCAATACGCACACCAGCGAGGAGTGCCATTCGGGATCTCCGAGTCAGGCTATTATGCGTTTGATTATCAAATGAATTACCAGTATAGGGCCTTCGGTGTTCCGGGTCTCGGATTTAAACGGGGACTTGAACAAGATTTGGTGATTGCACCTTACGCCACGATTATGGCTCTGCCATTTGCAAAGGATCAAGCTTTGGATTCTTTGAAAAAAATAGAACAGTTAAATGGTCGAGGAAAATATGGCTTTTATGAAGCAATGGATTTTACGCAAGAACGGCTGCCTAATGGCAAGCAACATAAGGTGATTCAAAGTTTTATGGCCCATCATCAAGGGATGAGCTTCCTAACTTTGGCGAACCTATTACTGCCAAAAACAATGGTAGAGAGATTCCATCGGAACAAACAAATACGTTCAGCAGAATTGCTCTTACAAGAACGGATTCCTAAAACGCCTAAGTATATTAAGCATCCAGCTTTGGGACGTGTGCACAAGCCTTATTCAAAAAGCGCTCAGGATGTTGAAACCATAAGAGAATATATTTCACCTGACACAAGGGTTCCCGAGGTCAGCGTTCTTTCAAATGGTTCGTTCACAACAGTGGTAACGAATACCGGCAGTGGTTTTAGCCAGTACAAAGGTTTATTAGTCTCTAGATGGCGCGAAGACCCGGTAATGGATCCATGGGGGAGCTATGTTTATATTAGGGATATCTCCCAAGATAAACTATGGTCAGCGTCGTACCAACCATGCCGAGTAAATTCTTCGGAACAACGCGTACAATTTGGATTAGATCGTGCAACATATATGCGGGAGGATGGAGAGGTTAAGACAAGTATGGAGATTTGCGTTTCATCAGAATGGAATGCGGAGCTGCGTAGAATAACATTGACAAATAGCGGTGTAGAAGCAAAAGTTTTGGAGGTTACTACTTTTGTTGAGCTAGCTTTGTCCAATCCCATCGCAGATATTGCCCATACTGCCTTTAGCAAGCTGTTTATTCGGACTGCTTTCCATGCGGAATCAGGCTGCCTTATCGCTGGCCGAAGACCTCGTGAAGCGAATGACCAGACACTTTGGTCAGCACATTCACTCATGGTGGACGGTGATACGCTTGGATCGGTTGAATTTGAAACAGACCGCGCTAGCTTTATTGGCCGGGGCTATCGGCTCTCCAATCCCCAAGGAATTCGGACTCGCCTTCGTGGTAAGGTTGGTTCGGTGGCCGATCCAGCCTTTGTGATGAGACGGCGGATCTGCATTGAACCCGGTAAGCAAATTCGATTAGTTGCCGTTACTTCGGTTAGTGAGACAAAGGAAGATGCGATCGAAATTGTGCGTAAGTTTGCTCCTAATCAAGCAGTGGAACGGGCGTTTCAATTATCATGGAACCGAGGACAGATTGAAATTCGTAATCTGCATTTAACGAATAAAGAGGCAACTAATTTCCAAAGGCTGGCAGGTCATATTTTATATACTCCCCCGCTCAAGAAGGGCCGAGGGAAAAGTATTTCAATCAATACTAAAGGTCAGTCTGGACTTTGGAGTTTTGGGGTATCTGGGGATCGACCGATCGTCCTCGTCCGAATTGAAGACCGCAGCCAAATGCCGTTCGTGGTTAAAATATTAACAGGTCATGAATACATCAGGCGACTAGGTCTTTTATTCGACCTTGTTCTCCTTAACGAATCGGAGGAAGGCTATCAACAATTCTTGCAAGAAGCACTTCAGCAGTCGGCAGAACATGGAGTGGACCGTTTTGGTGCAGGTTTATCTGGTGTATATGTCATCGCTTCTAATCAATTGGCTGCGGAGGACAAAGCATTGTTAATGGCAGTAGCTCGTGTTGAGTTCCGCGCAGGTGGAGCTAGTTTAGAAACGCAAATGCGCTTGCCTAAGGTTGAATCAGAAAATGGACTGCCTAAGGCTGAAACGGAGAATAGGTTGCCGGAACAACTTAAGCCGGTGCCTTCTGCTAAAAATAAGTACGTTTTTTCTGGGCAAACAATCCAAGAGGAAACGAAGGATTGGTTATTTTTTAACGGTTGGGGCGGGTTTTCCCCCGATGGAAAAGAGTACCGGATCATGATCAAAAATGGAAATCACTTGCCGGCGCCGTGGATTAATGTCCTGGCCAATCCTCGTTTTGGCTGTCTCATTTCCGAGATGGGATCGGGTTATACGTGGTGGGGGAACAGCCGTGAATGCAAGCTTACGCCATGGTCCAATGATCCCGTCCTTGATCCACCCACGGAAACAGCCTATTTAAGAGATGAAGAAAGTGGCCAGGTGTGGTCAGGTGCACCATCCTCAGTCCATTCAAACGAGCCATATAAAATAACGCATGGCAAAGGATTTACAAAGTTTGATCACGAAAGAAACGGCATTAAACACGAAATGCTGGTATACGTACCATTAGAGGATCCTGTGAAAATCATCAGGGTGAAGCTGCAAAACAAGACTGCGGAGCAAAGGCAAATTTCTTTTACCTATTATGCCGAATGGGTTTTAGGGGTTCAACGACAAGCGAATGCACCATTTATTGTGACCGAATGGGTTGAGTCTGAGCGGGTCATGATCGCCAAAAACACATATCAAGAAACCTTCCGTGATGCAACCGCATTTTTGGGGATATATCCGCAGCAAGGTGCTGATACGGGCCCTGACTATTCAAACGATCTTACGTGGACGGCGGACCGCAACGAATTTATTGGACGAAATAGAAGCATGGAACATCCAGCGGGAATGGGTCGTGTTGGTTTGTCATGTCGGACAGGCACGCATTACGAATCTTGTGGTGCGATTCAGACTAAGCTCACGATAAAGCCAGATGAAGAACAGATTGTCTATATTCTGTTAGGCTGCGACGACTCTAAAAAGAGCGTCTTACAGTTAGTTAAGAAATACAGCCAACCTTCCGCTTGTGATCAAGCGATGGAGGAGCTTACTGCTTTTTGGGATCATCATTTAGGCCAAATTCAAGTGTCAACCCCGTCAAAGGAAACAGATTTTTTGTTGAACGGGTGGTTATTATATCAGTCACTTGCCTGTCGAATATGGGCAAGAACTGCATTTTATCAAGCTGGAGGAGCATTTGGCTTTCGCGATCAATTGCAGGATTCACTAGCACTCCTGCATACGATGCCAGAAAAAACAAGAGCACAAATTGTGCTCCACGCTTCCCACCAATATATTGAGGGGGATGTGCAGCACTGGTGGCATGAAGAAACTGAACGTGGTATCCGAACGACGTTTTCTGATGATTTATTATGGATGCCGTATGTGGTTTCACGTTACATCGAGCATACTGGTGATCGAACGGTTTTGGACGAAGTCGCACCGTTTCTAATGAGTGAAAAGCTTGCTGAGGGTGAACACGAACGCTATGAACCGACCGTACGATCTTCTGAAACGGGCACGGTATACGACCATTGCCTGCGAGCGATCGATCGGGCATTGGGCCGGATTGGTGAGCATGGTTTGCCATTAATCGGAGTGGGAGATTGGAATGATGGCATGAATCAGGTTGGTGTGAAGGGACGAGGCGAAAGCGTGTGGCTCGGCTGGTTTATTTGTGACGTGCTGAATCGATTTGCCGAACTTTGCGGATTGCGTGGGGATTCTGAACGGGTGGAATCATTCCAGAAAATGCGCAAACAGTTAACAAACTCTCTCAACGAGCAGGGCTGGGATGGTCAGTGGTACCGACGGGCTTTTACCGATGCAGGACAATGGCTCGGTTCCATTCAAAATGAGGAGTGTCGGATCGACGCCATAGCTCAATCATGGTCCGTAATCTCAGGTGCAGCACCAATGGATCGTGCTGTTCAGGCAATGAACTCGTTCGACCGGGAGCTCGTCGAGCGGGACCTTGCTGTTGTTCGGCTGTTGACTCCAGCTTTCGATCAGACCGAACCAAGCCCTGGATATATACAAGGTTATCCACCAGGAATCAGGGAGAATGGTGCCCAATATACTCATGGAGTTATTTGGGGCATCATCGCTTGGTGTCAGCTTGGTAACGGTGAAAAAGCAATGGAGATGTTTACGATGCTTAATCCGATCACGCATACTCGTACCGACCAAGAAGTAAGAAGATATACAGGTGAACCATACGCAATTGCTGCTGATGTGTATACGGCAGAACCGAATCAGGGACATTCAGGATGGACTTGGTATACGGGTGCGTCAGGTTGGTTTTATCAGGCCGGTATCGAATGGATATTAGGGATTCGGCGACGAGAAACTCGACTTTATCTTGATCCTCGTATTCCAAGTGAGTGGCCGGGATTCTCGGCTACGTACCGATTTGGGAAAACTCGTTACCACATTAACGTTAAGAATGGTTCTGGTAACAGTGAAAGTGAGTTGACAGTTGATGGTGTGCAAATTCCGATTTCTAAAAAGGAAAAATCTGCTGGACCATTTGTGGAATTACGAGATGACGGACTCGACCATCATGTGGAATTGAGAATTTAGGAAAAATAAAAACATTGCTAAGCTCCCTTTACTTAATAAAAAAAGCTCCTGGATTAATTGAACAGTCCTATTAAAGTGAGACAATGAAAAAGCACCAATTTATGCTCCCTGTTCGAGTGGAATTCTTCCTATCTTATAGTGGAGTGGAGGATTCAATGACGGCATTATCCAAGCATTTTCCTTTCCGGGACATGTTTGAGATAATGCCTTTTTCTTTTGCTATTCTTTGAAAGGAACGGGACGTCTACGACTGTGTTTCCAATTTACTCATACCAGTATGAAAATAAATAGAAAATATTTAATGAATAACCTAAATATGTAAAACTGATAATAGGTTATATGAAAATGATGAATAGGAGTATTCAAATGGTATGAAATTCCTGCGAAATAAAAATAAACATTCCAAGGCAGAGCAAAGAAATAAACTGATATCTGATACAGAAGGATACTCACTCGAGCCTAATTTAGAAACTATGCTGCATAAAATTAAACAAGAAATTGGTGATAGCCCTGATCTCGTTATTCGCTCGTTTCAGATTGGGAGCACTCCAAGCATTCCAGTTGGGGTTGTTTATATAAGCGGGTTAACGGATGAGCAATCTGTTAACGAATATGTTATACGATCGTTAATGGTAGATACGGCAGACAGTAAATTAGAAATAGATTCTAATCATGTATTCGATCTTATCTTAAATAATGCTTTAACAATTGGGAAAGTAAATAGTCTAAAAGATTGGAATGAACTCATTTTTTCCATTTTGTCAGGCGATACAATCATTTTGATAGATGGCTATGCTGAAGCTATATCGGGCAGTACAAGAGGTGGTCAGTGGAGGCCAATTACAGAATCGACTTCGCAAGTTAATATACGAGGACCTAAGGACAGTTTTAACGAATCCATTACAACTAATATTGCTCTTATCCGGAGACATCTTAAAAGTCCACAGCTACGATTAGAAACGATGAGAATCGGAAAGGTTTCACAGACTAATGTAGCAATTATGTATATAAAGGGAATTGTTAGTAATGAGCTTGTACAGGAGGTCCGACAGAGGCTGACAGATATCCAGATTGATGCTGTTCTTGAATCAGGATACCTTGAAGAACTTATTCAAGATCGAACCTTTACTCCCTTTCCAACTATATATAATACAGAACGGCCGGATGTAGTTTCTGGTAACTTATTGGAAGGAAGAATAGCCGTATTAGTTGATGGTACTCCGTTTATTCTCATCTTACCAACTGTTTTTTCGCAGTTCTTTCAATCATCGGAAGATTATTATCAGCGATTTGATATTGCCTTACTAATGAGATTAATTAGATATACAAGCTTTTTTATTTTAATACTGGGACCATCCTTTTACATTGCAGTTACTACCTATCATCCGGAAATGCTTCCAACCTCTCTTCTCATTAATATTATGGCTCAACGAGAAGGAGTTCCTTTCCCTGCCTTGATCGAGGCTGTGATTATGGAAGCTACATTTGAAATATTACGTGAGGCTGGCATTCGTATGCCTCGGGCAGTCGGACAAGCTGTTTCGATTGTAGGAGCGATTGTATTAGGACAAGCCGCTGTGGAAGCAGGGATTGTCACAGGATTAATGGTAATCGTCGTAGCTATAACAGGGATTTCGAGTTTCGCGATACCCGCATACAATTTGACCATTGCCGCGAGATTGATTCGTTTTCCTTTAATGGTCATAGCAGCGCTGCTTGGTTTTTACGGACTGACGTTAACGTTGATTTTATTAGTCGCTCATATGAATAGTTTACGTTCCTTTGGTATTCCATATCTGGCCCCTTTCACGCCTTTTTCTTGGAAAGGTCAAAAGGATACCGTGATTCGTGCTCCTTTCAAGTCTTACGTAGCACACTCTCGTTTGAATAATCAAACAAATGCAGTGAATACAAAAACTGATGAACTCAAATCATCGGCTAGTGAATCGAGGAAATAAAGCAAAGGGGAATGCAGATGAAGCGTACGGTTTTCAGTCTTTTTTGCTTATTATGTGTATGCACAATATTCCTAACGGGTTGTTGGGATCAGCGTGAGTTAAATAAAATAGCTCTTGTAATGGCCATAGGGTTAGATAAAACAAAAGGAAAAGAGGAATATCGCGTCTCGTATGAAGTTGTGAATCCAACAGAAATTTCGGGAAAAACAGGGACAGGAAGAACTACACCTGTTTCAGTTTACATTAGTTCTGGTTCTACGGTATTCGAAGCACTTCGCAATGCGGCAGAAGTAACACCTCGACAGCTAATGATTTCCCATATAAACATTATTGTAATCGGAGAAGACCTAGCAAAAGAAGGTATACACGGTATATTAGATTTTTTTGAAAGAGATGATGAAGGTCGTTTAACGTCAAATTTACTCATAGCTAAAGATGCTAAAGCGGAAGAAGTCCTTAAAACACTTACACCTATAGAAAAAGTCCCAGCATTTGCAATAAAAGGGAAGCTAGACACAATGGTCAAAAAATTGTCTAAAGGCTACGATATTGAACTGGATGAGGTGATACGGGGAGCATTAAGAAAAGGTGGCGGGCCTGCTATTAGTGGAGTTCAACTGATTGAACATGCCGAATCAGGATTAAAGGAATCCGATATAAGAAGAACCACACCAGCCACAATTATAAAAATTAGCGGTCTAGCTATGTTTAAACACGGCAAGCTAGTTGGATGGTTGAATGGTGAAACAGCACGAGGCGCTGCAGTGATTAATAATAAGCTGAGAGGGTCTGCTGTCAGTATCGGCTGTAAACAGAAAAAAAAGGGACTTAGTATTGAAGTTCGAAGGTCCAAAACTAAAATTAAAGCCAGCAGTCGAGATCGTATTCCTACCATTCAGCTGTTTATTAAACAAGAGGGCAGTATTGGACATATATTGTGTGCCATTGACCTAAAAAAGTCTAAAGAAATTAGAAAGTTAGAAAAAAAATGGGCGAAAGAAACGAAAAAAGAAGTAGAGAACGCAATATCACAAGCACAAAGAAATCACACGGATATTTTTGGTTTTGGAGAAGCATTAGAACGAACAAATAAACAAGAATGGAAAAAAATAGAAAAGAACTGGAGTAACATCTTTGCAAAATCCAAAGTAGAAGTTCATGTCGAAACGAGAATCAGACGTCCTGGGATGAGATCAATCCCATATCTTTTCAGTGAAAAGGAATAGATAAAAGCGGAATGGAGAAATGTAAACGATGGAAAAAGCAAAAATTAGTGCCGGGGAATTTTTTTCTCTCATTGTTTTGTTTAACTTTGGTACGGCTCTTGTCGTTAGTTTAGGGCTACAGGCTAAGAAGGATGCTTGGCTGGCAATTTTTTTTGGAGCAGCAGGTGGAATCATCCTTTTTTTTATATACCGTTCTCTTTTTCGAATATATCCGCAGCAACCACTTATCAGCTATATTCAAACTATTTTAGGGAAATATATAGGATGGCCGTTAAGTTTACTGTATATCCTTTTTTTTATCTATGGTGCATCTAGAGATGTGAGAGATGGGGGGGAAATTCTCACGAGCGCCATATTAGATCAAACACCATTGCTGATTATTAACCTCTCGATTATTATAACGATCGCGTATGTTATTTATAAAGGAATTGAAGTATTAGTCAGAACAGCTCAAATCTATTTGGTACTGGTTTTATGTTTAGGGCTAATAAGCAACCTTCTTCTCATATATTCTGGAGTTATTGATATAAATAACTTATTACCCATACTTCGTGACGGATGGAAGCCTGTTTTCACAACATTTTATAGTCAAACATTATCTTTCCCCTTTGGAGAAATGATTTGCTTTGCGATGCTATTTCCATTGCTGCAAAGCGCCAAACAAGGGGTAAAAATGGGATTTTGGGCAGTGGTTTTTAGTGGTTTGACATTAAGCTATACAATCGCACTTGATATAGCTGTACTCGGTTCTGACATTGCAGGACGCTCATCATTTCCATTGTTAACAATGATAAGTAAAATAAACATTGGGGAATTTATACAACATCTAGATTTAATTGTTATTTTAACGTTAATTATTTGCAACTTTTTCAAAATTGCTGTTTTTTATTATGCAGCTGTTATGGGGGCAACAGCTTTATTTAACCTTCAAGATTATAGGAAAATGGTAGCTCCTATCGGAATCATCATTCTCTATTCTTCTAGTATGATCGCATTTGATTTTTCAGGACATCTGGAGGAGGGAAACTTCTCACTCAAAACCATATTTCCTCTTTTTGGAGAAATCATACCCGCATTCCTTCTGCTTATAGCTGTGATTCGAAAAAAATTTAGTCAACGATTACGAGATATTTAATGAATTTTCTTTTTCACAAACATAATCATAGGCTTTAAAAACCATATTGAAATTAAAATTAAAGAGGAGGATATTTCCGTTGAATCCATCAACCAAAACGGGTTATTTAAGTTCTGCCAACATTGAGAAATTGTCTGACCTAAAAACAAGTCCATTGCAACAGCAAAACCTATACTCAGTATAAGAAGAAAAACAAATATAAAGAATGATTTCATAAATGAAACCTCCTGTGTGTTACAAACTTTCCCATAGTATGACTTATTGATGGTGTTTTCATTATTGCTGTTGGCAGGAACAATATGTTAAAACCTAATCATGCAGAAAACGGCTCTCCAAATAAGGAGTGGGTTTTTTGTATTGAAGGAAGTTCCCCTGTTTAAATTATAAAGATGCACTTAAAAAATTTTCTTCTGTTTTGTTTTTGAATTCCTAAGATTTAAAAGGAGAGGGAACTATTCCCATAGGGGTCCACTCTCCTTATCTAGGTTGTTCTATGAACTGGATAAAGGATCAAAAAATCTCGGAAATTGTTCCATTCGTTGCGACACTAAGTCGGTAAATAATCCTCTCAATTTATTATTTTTCCCTGACAATCAAGGCTGAAATCCAGCCTTCGATCCCGTTTGCGGTGTGAACTTTTAGCCACTTAATTCCTTTGGAATCCACTTGTTCTTCATTCAAAAAGTGCATGATTTCTCCATTTGTAATAGTGTATAGGCGGGGTGCGGTAAGTGTGGGAGCTACACGAATATTTCCGCCTTCTTCGTATTTCTTATTTAAAATTAATTCTTTTGGATCAGGGGAAGCCCAGGATGCTTGTATGTGTACAGGTTCTTGGTTTAACCATATCTCAGCTTTCTTCCATTTTTGTGTATACCACTCATTTGGATTGTTGATCATTGCTGCAGTAAGCAAAATCACTAAAGTTGACGCAGAATAGAAGGTCCATCTTTTAATCCTTGTCTTATTCCTTTTCCGTTTCATTAAAAGCTGAATCATGTTGTTGAGAAAACTTTCGAACCAGGCAAACATTCCTTCAATGATATCTATCCAAACAGATATGCCAGCTTTTCCTGCTTCTCTCCGGCTTCTTTGAATTGTGCAAAGAAGTGCCATGATTGGGTAAGAAATGAGATAAAGCATTTTTTTCAACAAACGGCACAATAAGTTTAAGAAGGGAGGAATAATGTACAACAAAATCAGCCTTGCGAACTGTAGGAGCACAAAGAGAGCCAAAAAAATACGGATCCATTCCGGCAGGGCAGAAATAAGTGACCAGATCCAAAACAGCTGATTTAAAATGGATTCCACAATCGCTAATCTCCTTTATTTAAATAGGATAATAGTTCTCTCCTTGGACCAGAAATCTGTTTTTTTCTATTGATGTTTTCCAGATTGACGGGGAGATAGGGGAATAGCCTTTTTAGCTTGGCTAATCTTTGTTCTGCCTCAAACTGGTCAATAGAGTGATCGTTGATCAAGTTTAAAAGTTGTTTGTTTACCTCATATTTGAAGGCTTGATTTTGGCTAAACTCCGATTCCACTAACCGCTTTGCCATTTCATTCTTTTCTCCAAGCTTCCCTGCAGTGATAAAATCACCTGCTTGAAGGGCTTCTTTAATCGAGGCCGAAATCCGGCGCGCTTCCTCCAAGTCCAGAGCCTCTTGATAGGCAGATAGTTCTGCGTTCCGGTCTAAATCGGCGATCGCCTCATCATGACGCTGGTCCCGAATACCTTGCCGGATTAAAACACGAACATTTCTAACAATAATACCAGCCTCTCTTAATACCTTGACTAATGGCGAGGTTTGAAAAAATTCTTCAATATGCCGGGCAAAACTCAGATCCTCTTCAATAGGATAAAATCTTGCTTCCGACTCCACCCAGAAGGGTAGATTATTGTTAAAAATGTTGCCAATTTCTCCTGCATTTTGTTGAATTAACCGTTCGGGGTGTTCAACGGCAATATCGATAAATAAATTGACAGAAAACCTTCTTCCTCTTGTAGCCGCTGGGACTTCTTCCTTGTAGGTGATGGTTTGCTGCTGCATATTGACTGTATAAACCCTTTTATATTTGCCAATCCGCAATTCACTACGTGACAAACGCTCTCCATTTTTAACTGCATAGTATTCATTGTGATTATTAACATAAACAAAGGCATAGGTCATAGACGACGCCGGCGGCTTTTCCAAAAAACTAAATTTCACGTCTTTAACATCTTCAATAAATTGCATTAGGTTATTCCCTCCAGGTTAACTATTTTCATTGAGAGATCACTTACCCTTGTCTACATTCTATGCAGACAATCGGAAGAAAAGCCCCCATATCTTTGTAGATTGTTGTAGGTATCCAGCAATCCGATAGCTATGCCGCCCCCCTAAAATAATATAAGGGAATTTAAAAAGCACTTGATATATTCTATTTGTTAGACTAGTATAAATATTATCTCTTAAAATTACATATGAATTTGTTAACAATTAGTTAAGATGCCTTAGGGCTTAATAGGGAATCTGGTGCAAGGCCAGAACTGTCCCCGCAACTGTGAGTGTGGACGAAATAGACAAACCACTGAACCGTTTATTTTATTGACGATTCGGGAAGGGTCTAAAGTAGGAAGAAACACAAGTCAGGAGACCTGTCTTAACTTTTAATGTTTCGATTTCTTCGGGGGTTGTGAAGATGGAACGTTTGACAAAAAGGATTATTTATTATCTTTCTTTGTGCTGACGTTTTATCCGTTCAACTAATGTTGAACGGATTTTTTCGTTTTGATGATTCTAAATCATGTTTAATTATCATAGTTTAGCTTTAGAAGGAACAAGCCTTTTTAACAATTGAATAGATTAGGATAGGTGCACGAATATGTGCTTAATAGGGAAGTACGGTTTAAATCCGTCACGGTACCCGCCACTGTATGGGGAGTTCATTGCAGATGTCACTGAAGGAATTCGGGAAGACGCAATGAAATGATGAACCTAAGTCAGGAGACCTGCCTTTACCTAATAACTTCCATCAACCTACGGGAACATAGGTAGAAGTGCTGAACATACATCGCTATTTTTTTGTGTGTATATTTTGCACCTCTATGTCCATAGGGGTGCTTTTTTTACGTAAAAAACGAAAAGGAGAGTGTGACATGACTACTTGGAATTTACAAGGGACGAAACACCATGTTTTTATTTGCAACGGCAGCAGCTGTATGAGAAAGGGTGGGGAGGAAGCGACACAAGCGATTCGGAATGAAATCACCAATTTAAACTTAGATTCACTCATACATACAACAAGAACGAGATGCAATGGGAGATGTAAGGATGCCCCCGTTGCCATCGTCTATCCGTCAGGGACTTGGTATAAAAACGTAACCTCAGAAGTGGGAACTACGATTGTAAAGCGTCATCTGGCAGAAGGTCATTGCCTTCAGGAGCATGCGATCTATCAATATTCCGAAGCAGGATTCATACCGCCAGAAGGGTCGGAATGCATCGAAGGAGTACAAAAAGTGGTTAAAGAAAAGATGTAACAGCGGATAGTAGCTGGATTCTAGTTTGAAATTTTGGAAGGTGGCGTAATAGTGTGAAAGGCAAATTATTGGTTATTGGTTTTGGCCCTGGTGATGAAAAACATATCACTGGCCGGGCAAAAGAAGCCATCGAAGAAAGTGATATCATCATCGGCTACAAAACCTACGTTGATCTAATCAAGGGATTAATAGCTGGAAAACAAATCATTAGTACAGGAATGACAGAAGAAGTGAGCCGGGCCCAGGAGGCAGTGAAACAGGCCGAACTCGGTTACACAGTAGCCGTCATTTCAAGCGGTGATGCCGGTGTATATGGAATGGCAGGACTGGTTTACGAAGTGCTAATCGAAAAAGGCTGGAAAAAAGACTCAGGGGTAGAAGTGGAGGTGGTCCCTGGCATTTCCGCCATCAACTCCTGTGCTGCTTTATTAGGCGCGCCGGTCATGCATGATGCCTGTACGATCAGCTTAAGTGACCATTTGACACCTTGGAGCTTGATTGAGAAACGAATCGAAGCGGCCGCTTCATCTGATTTTGTGATTGCCTTATACAATCCAAAAAGCGGGAGAAGAACACGGCAGATCATGGAAGCTCAAAAAATTCTACTAAAATATCGCTCGCCAGACACCCCTGTAGGATTGGTAAAGAGTGCTTACCGTGATAGTCAAAAAATCGTCTTAACCAATTTACAAGAGATGCTCGAACATGAAATTGGCATGTTAACCACCGTTTTAATTGGCAACTCTTCCACATTTTTCTACGACGGCTTGATCATCACTCCGCGCGGTTATCAGCGGAAGTATACATTAAATCAGGCAATACAGCCGTTGAAACCGCATCAACGTTTGCAAAAGGAAGCCGAACCATGGGCACTGGAGCAAATGGAAGATGTAAAACCGGTAAACAAGGAACTAGTCACCCCAACCTCCATGAAAGAGTCGCCAAGAGAGCTGGCTGAGGAAGCCTTGCAAATGATCCTTGGTGAGAACGATGGACCTTCCCAAGGTTTAATGGTGAAGCAAGAATTTCAATCTATTTTTGAGGTAGCGGTCAGCCCTGGTGTCGCCAATAAAAAATTTACCGCGAATCAGATGGTCATTCTTTCCGAAATTGTCGGAGAAGAAGGGGTCATGGAATACACACAAGACCATTTTATGAAGCTGCAAATTTTAACCTCTAGGCCTGATGAGATTGTTGAAAAGCTAACGGCGGCCAACTTTTTGATTGCTCCTGTTGGCGACGTATTAACCGTAAAAGCCTGTGATTTTTGTGACGGAGAAAAGAAGGATTCCATTCCTTATGCCGATGAGCTTCAGGAAAGGCTTGGCGGCATGGAACTCCCCAAAGAATTAAAACTTGGTGTGAATGGCTGCGGTATGGCCTGTTATGGAGCCGTAAAAGAAGATATTGGCATTGTCTACCGTAAGGGGGCGTTTGATTTATTTTTAGGAGCCAAGACAGCTGGAAGAACCGCACATCCTGGCCAAATCGTAGCGGAAGGAATCGCACCGGACCAAATTGTCGGGGTCATAGAGGGGATTGTTCAAGAGTACAAACAAAAGGCCTATCCAAATGAACGTTTCTATAAATTTTTTAAACGGGTCAAAGAGGTTCAAGGTTTTGTGTACCAGGATATCACACCAAACCTTAAAATCGAAGCGGCTGTTTGCGGGGAGTAAAGGGAAGAAGTCTAGGTCAATTGGCAGGTAAGGCAGTTACAAACAAAGGGGAGGAAATATTTTGAAAGCAATTTTATTTGTGGGGCATGGGAGCAGAGATCAAGAGGGAAATCAGCAGGTTCGCGAGTTCATCGGTGAGATGAGAAAGACTTGGGACGATTCTTTCCTGGTTGAGACGTGCTTTTTAGAATTTGAACGGCCTACCGTTAATCAAGGAATCGATCTGTGTGTGGAGAAAGGGGCCGACCATATTGTCGTGATTCCAATCATGCTCTTACAGGCAGGACACTCCAAAATTCATATTCCAGCAGCTATTGATGAGGCAAAGAATAAATATCCACTTGTTCAATTTACTTATGGCCGGCCAATCGGCGTTCATGAGGAAACATTTGAAATTCTAAAAACCAGATTAATGGAAATTGGCGAGAATTTAGAATCCATCGAAGACGATACGGCTGTCCTTTTGTTAGGACGGGGCGGAAGCGATCCCGATGCGAATAGTGATTTATATAAAATTGCTAGATTACTATGGGAAAAAACAAACTATAAAATCGTCGAACCTGCTTTTATGGGGGTGACCAATCCCCTTGTGAACGAAGGGATTGAGCGCTGTATTAAGCTTGGAGCAAAAAAAGTGATAATCCTGCCTTACTTTCTATTCACCGGCATCCTGATTAAACGGTTAGAAGATATGATGGTTCCTATCCAAAATCAATATTCCACGGTTGAATTTCAGTTGGCTGACTATTTTGGTTATCATCCAAAATTACAGACGATTTTAATCGATCGGGTGGAAGAAGCCCTCCGTGATGAGGTGAAGATGAACTGCGATACCTGCCAATACCGTCTCAATGTGATGGAACATATCGATCATCACCACCACCATGATCATGATCACGGCCATGACCATCACCACCACGACCACGACCATCACCATCACCATGATCACGAACATGCAGAGCAAAAGGCAGGAGATAGAGGATGATTTTCGTTTTAGCCGGTACAAGTGATGCACGAGCCCTTGCTTTAGAAATAAAAAAGGAGGGCTTCGATCTCTTGGCCTCCGTTGTCACAGAAAATGCAGCGGTTGAATTAAGGGAGTCAGGGATACCTGTTCAAGTAGGAAGATTAACGGATGAAGACATGGTGGGGTTGTTTGACACAAAAGGGATTCTAGCAGTTGTCGATGCCAGTCATCCGTTTGCGGAAGAAGCTTCGAAAAACGCTATCAAGGCGGCCCAAACGGCGGGAATCCCCTATATCCGGTATGAACGGGAGTCACAAACTTTCCAATATGACAACATGACAGTCGTCGAAAGCTACGAGGAAGCAGCGGAGCTTGCATTAACCAAAAAAGGCGTGGTGATGCTGACGACCGGCAGCAAGACGCTTCAAATTTTCACAGAAAAACTATTAGGAAACCCGGACATCCGCTTGATCGCCAGGATGCTGCCTCGTGTGGATAATATGGAAAAATGTGAGCAGCTAGGGCTGCCGCAGAAAAATATTGTTGCGATCCAGGGACCATTTTCAAAAGAGTTCGACAAAGCCCTATATAAGCAATATGGTGTGACCTTAATGGTGACGAAAGAGAGCGGGAAAGTCGGATCGGTCGATGAAAAGGTCGAAGCCGCTAAGGAACTGGGGATTGAGGTCATCCTTATTGGCCGCCCGAAACTGAATTATGGCACCGTCTATGCTAATTTTATCGATGTCATCACAGAATTACATCAAAAGATTGGTTCCACACCAGCCGTCACAACAGAACAATTATTTTAATACAGGAGTGAGAGAAATGGATTTTCGTACCGAATTTAAACCGTTAACCGTCCAACCGGAACAGATTGAAGGCAGAAGTTTTGAAATGATTAATGAAGAAATTGGGGAGCACCCGTTTACTGAGGAGCAGTATCCGATTGTCCAGCGCATCATCCATGCATCCGCTGATTTTGAACTCGGGAAAAGCGTCCTCTTCCATCCTGACGCGATTCAATCCGGTATTCGGGCGATTCGGAGCGGGAAAATGGTAGTTGCCGATGTTCAAATGATTCAAAGCGGGGCTAATAAAGCACGAATTCAAAAATTCGGCGGAGAAATCAAAGTCTATATTTCCGACCCGGATGTGGTACAAGAAGCCAAACGGTTAAATACCACACGGGCAATTATTTCGATGCGAAAAGCGATCAAAGAAGCGGACGGTGGCATTTTTGCCATCGGGAATGCCCCAACTGCCTTACTCGAACTCATCCGCCTGATTAAAGAAGGAGAAACGAAACCAGGTCTTGTCATTGGTCTGCCAGTTGGGTTTGTTTCTGCGGCTGAGTCAAAAGAAGAACTAGCCAAGCTCGATATCCCGTTCATCACCAATATTGGCAGGAAAGGCGGCAGTACCGTGACCGTTGCCGCATTAAATGCTATTTCCATTATGGCTGAACGGGGATAACCCATGCAGGAAGTACCAAAAGGAAAGCTGCGGGAAGGATATACGACTGGGGCCTGTGCTACGGCAACCACCAAAGCGGCGCTTACGGCATTAATTACCGGTGAGCCGCAAACAGAATCAACGATTTACTTGCCCGTCAAGCGGTTTGCGACCTTTCAGATAGAAAGCTGTGAGATAACGGAACAAACGGCCACCGCCAGTACCATTAAAGACGCGGGGGATGACCCGGATGCCACCCACAGGGCCTTGATCGTTTCCACTGTGTCATGGCTCGATGAACCAGGTATCGTCCTTGACGGGGGAATTGGGGTTGGCCGAGTCACAAAGGACGGATTACCCGTTCCTGTTGGCGAGGCCGCGATTAACCCCGTTCCCCGTAGGATGATTCGTGAGACGGCCGAAGGGGTTTTAAAAGAATTTGGGATTACGAGAGGAATCAAAATCGTTATTTCGGTTCCAGATGGCGAAGAAATTGCTAAAAAAACACTCAATGGACGCTTAGGAATCATTGGCGGGATTTCTATCCTCGGAACCCGCGGGATTGTCGTTCCATTTTCCACAGCCGCCTATAAGGCCAGTATCATCCAGGCAATTAGTGTTGCCCGGGCCAGTGGCTGTGAGCACGTTGTGATTACAACAGGCGGGCGGAGCGAGAAAAATGCGATGAAGCAATTCCCCGAGCTGTCTGAGGAAGCTTTTATCGAAATGGGTGACTTTGTCGGGTTTACCCTTAAACAATGTAAGAAGCAAGGGGTAAAAAGAGTTTCGATGGTCGGCATGATGGGGAAATTCTCAAAGGTAGCAATGGGGATCATGATGGTCCACTCAAAAAGCGCCCCGGTAGATTTTGATTTTTTAGCGGAGGCGGCAAGCCGTACCGGTGCGGATGCCGCCCTGGTCGAGGAAATACGAACGGCCAATACGGCATCACAGGTTGGTGATTTGATGACAGCACAAGGTCATCTATCCTTTTTCGAACGGCTAAGCGACCATTGCTGCCTTGCTGCGTTAAAGGAAGTCGATGGCGGGATCGACATAGATACCACCCTTTATACCATGAAGGGGGATTTGTTAGGAAAGGCGGTGCGAAAGAATGGCATCCATTAAAATGATCGGCATTGGAGACGAAGGGAAAGTCAGCCTGCTCCCGATGTACGAAAAGTGGATTAATGAAAGTGAACTATTAATAGGAGGAAAGAGACAGCTTTCCTTTTTTCCTGAATTCGCCGGTGAAAAAATCGCGATTGAAGGCGGGCTTTCTTCACTGGTCGAACGTTTGCAGTCGGAGACGAGAAACGTAGTGGTTCTAGCTTCCGGAGACCCGTTGTTCTATGGAATTGGAAGCTATTTATCTTCTAAAATCGATTTGGATATTTATCCATATTTAAGTTCGATCCAGCTTGCTTTTGCCAGAATGAAAGAAAGATGGCAGGATGCTTATTTTACCAGCGTTCACGGGAGGAGTATAAAAGGGCTGGCCCAGCGGGTGGATGGAAAAAAAACGGTCGCAATCTTAACCGACACAGAAAATTCCCCAAATAAAATCGCTCAGTATTTGTTTTCCTTTGGCATGACTGAATATGAGGCGTTTGTGGGAGAGAACCTTGGCAGTGACAAGGAACGATGCCGCTGGTTTACCCTTAATGAAATGAAAGATGAAGAGTTTTCACCGCTCAATGTGGTGATTCTCAAGAAAAAAGGGGAAAGCCCGCATAGGCCGATTGGCATTGACGATGCGGAGTTTTTTCAGCGCAAACCGGATAAGGGCTTAATTACCAAAAAGGAAATTCGCACACTAAGCATTAGTGCCCTAAGGTTAAAGGAAGACAGCATGGTTTGGGATATTGGGACATGCACAGGTTCTGTTGCGATTGAGGCAGCGAAAATCGCCAGGGAAGGACAAGTGTTTGCCATCGAAAAGAACGAGGGCGACCTGGAAAACTGTAAGCAAAATTTAGCCAAGTTCCGTGTGGATGCAACACTCGTTCACGGGAAAGCACCAGAGGGATTAGATACCTTCCCAGATCCGGATGCGGTTTTTATTGGCGGGACGGCAGGCGGGATGGAAGACATTTTGGATATTTGCTGCAGCCGCTTGAAAGCGTGTGGACGCATTGTCTTAAATGCCGTCACGATTGAAAATCTTTCCGAAGCGATGATGGCGTTTAAAGAGCGGGGATATGAGACGAACATTACTCTTGCGCAAATATCCAGAAGTAAGCCTATTTTGAATCTGACAAGATTTGATGCATTAAATCCGATTTACATTATAGAAGCATGGCGCAAGGAAGGGGAGTAAACATGTTAGGTACATTATACGGCCTTGGGGTGGGCCCGGGGGATCCAGAGCTCATTACCGTTAAGGCGTTTCGTAAATTAAAGGAATCACCAGTGATTGCCTATCCGAAAAAACAAAAGGGCAGCAAAAGTTATGCCCATCGAATCATTGATGTCTATTTTCAGCCGAACGAAAAAGAAATGCTAGGCCTTGTCTTTCCGATGACAAAGGATCCAGCCACATTGGAAAGAAAATGGACGGAAACCGTGGAAAATGTATGGGCGAAGCTGCAGGAGGGAAAGGATGTCGCTTTTGTAACGGAAGGGGATCCTCTTTTATACAGCACGTTTATTCATATGATGCGTTTGATGCAGGAAAAGTATCCGCAGGTTCCGATTGAAGTCGTTCCTGGGATTTCGTCCATCAATGGGGCGGCTTCTAGGCTGGGAATTCCATTGGCAGATGGAGATGAGCATGTGGCGATTGTTCCAGCACGGGATGACTATGAAACGATGAAAAAAGTCATTCAAGACAATGATTGTGTCATTTTTATAAAAGTAGCGAAGGTAATTGATTTAATGCTTGAAGTATTACGTGATTTAGATTTGCTTGACAAGGCTTCAGTCGTCACAAAGGTAACATCGGATGAAGAGATTATTTGGCGGGCAGATGAGCTCGAAGGAGCGGAGCTTGAATACTTAACATTAATGGTGGTGAGAAAATGAAGCTTTATATCATTGGTGCCGGACCAGGCGATCCTGATTTAATCACGGTAAAAGGTCTTCAGCATCTTCAGGAAGCAGATGTCGTTCTTTATGCAGATTCTCTTGTAAACGAAGACTTAATTGCCAAAGCGAAACCTTCCGCCGAAATATTAAAAACGGCCGGGATGCACTTAGAAGAAATGGTTGACGTCATGGCTGAACGAATCCAGCAAGGGAAAAAGGTCGTTCGTGTCCACACGGGCGATCCGGCTGTCTATGGGGCGATTATGGAACAAATCGTCTTGTTAAGGAAGAAAGGAATCGAAGTAGAGATTGTTCCGGGTGTGAGTTCTGTGTTTGCAGCCGCCGCGGCCGCGCAAGCCGAGTTGACGATTCCTGATTTAACGCAAACCGTAATCCTTACAAGAGCTGAAGGCAGGACACCAGTGCCAGAATTTGAAAAGCTCGCAGATTTAGCCAAACATCATTGCACAATTGCGCTTTTCTTAAGTGCGACGTTAACGAAAAAGCTTGTCAAGGAATTGACCGGGGCTGGCTGGAGCAAGGATACCCCTGTTGCGGTCGTTTACAAAGCGTCGTGGCCGGATCAAAAAATTGTTCGGACCACACTGGAACGGTTGGACGAAGATATGCGGGTGAATGGGATTCGTAAACAGGCGATGATCTTAGCTGGCTGGGCGCTAGATGAAAACATTCACGAACAAGATTATCGTTCCAAGCTATATGACAAAACATTTACACATGGATTCCGCCGGGGGGTGGAGTCGTAATGATCGAGCTCCAAGAAGCACAAAGGGCGGTCATTCAGCAAAAGGGTGACTATGCCGTTGTCGCGATTACAAAGCATGGGGTCGAACTGGCCCGCAAGCTGGGACATTCGTTTCAACATGCCGATGTGTACTATATGGCGAAGTTTGAAAAAGGAGATGAGCGGAACAAGGACATCCAGTTATTCACCGGAAGCGTTCGCCTTCTTCTGCCCTCTCTTTTCGAGGCCTATAAGGGGCTGATCATTATCATTTCCCTTGGAGCCGTGGTCCGAATGATTGCACCTATTTTAAAGGATAAAAAAACAGATCCTGCCGTTGTCGTTATCGACGATAAGGGCGAACATGTGATCAGCGTGCTGTCAGGCCATATCGGCGGTGCTAATGAACTAACGAAAGAAGTGGCGGCCGCCCTAAAGGCCCGCCCCATTATTACCACCGCGTCAGATGTTCAGGAAACGATTGCGGTTGATTTGTTCGGAAAACGGTTTGGCTGGATTTGGGACTCGGCTGAAAAGCTGACGCCCGTTAGCGCTTCGGTTGTGAACGAAGAAAAAATCGCCGTGGTCCAGGAGTCAGGCGAAAAAGACTGGTGGCCATATGGCCGCCCGCTCCCGGGAAATATTAAGCCGTATTCATCGATCCAAGAAGCGCTGGCACAAAAGCCAGATGCAGCCCTAGTGGTAACCCATCGGAATTTATTCGAAGACGAAACGGAGATTTTACATAATGGTGTTTTATATCGACCAAAGGTGATTGTCCTTGGAATGGGCTGCAACCGCGGGACCACTGCAGCGGAGATCGAAGCAGTGATCGACGAAACGCTTGAGGAATTAGGGTTTTCTAAAAAAAGTGTCAAAGCGGTTTGCACGATTGATCTAAAAAAGGATGAAGCGGGGCTGCTCGAAGTGGTGAATAAAAACCGCTGGGAGTTTATTTATTACACACCAGCTGAATTGAATGCCATTGAACTTCAGAACCCTTCTGAAACGGTTTTTAAATATACCGGTGCGTACGGTGTCAGTGAGCCGGCCGCCTTATTGTACAGCGGTGCGGAACAGTTAGCGCTAATGAAGAAGAAATCGGGTAATGTCACCATTTCAGTAGCGGTCATTCCCTATTGATAGAGGAGGGAAATAGAATGTCTAGTCGCCGACTTGTAATTGCAGGGACAGGCAGCGGTGTCGGAAAAACTACTCTGACCATTGGGCTGATGTCTGCTTTAAGGAAAAAAGGTTATACCGTCCAGGGCTTTAAATGCGGTCCAGATTATATCGACCCGACCTATCATACGGCCGTCACGGGAAGAACGTCAAGAAACATTGACAGCTGGATGCTCAACCACGAGATGGTCAAAGAGATTGTCAACCGCGCAAGTGTTGGGGCGGATATTTCCGTTATCGAGGGGGTAATGGGATTCTTTGATGGGAAAAATCCTCTTAACAATATGGGCTCTACTGCCGAAATCAGTCTCATCACCGAAAGTCCGGTCATTTTGGTCGTGAATTGTGCCAGCATGGCCCGTAGTGCGGCTGCCATTGTGAAGGGATTTCAAACGTTTCTGGAGGAAGCCAATATTATCGGAGTAATCGCCAATCGGGTGGGCAGCGAAGGGCATTTT
The DNA here is from genome assembly GCF_051842875.1 of Neobacillus sp. C211. Lineage (NCBI taxonomy): Bacteria > Bacillati > Bacillota > Bacilli > Caryophanales > Bacillaceae > Neobacillus > Neobacillus sp. C211. Next base: position 8,480 of record NZ_JBPXRO010000019.1, on the reverse strand, counting down.
AAAATCGTCCAAACCGCGATTGAGCAAGAATGCGGTATCCCCGTCCTTGGCTATTTGAAAAGAAACGAGGAACTCTCGATTCCGGAACGGCATTTAGGGTTGATACCCTCCGTTGAACGGGGAGAATTGGATCCATTTTTTGAGCAGCTTGGTGATTTAGTGCTTGAAACCATCGATGTAGATTCTTTATATGAGCTGGCGAAAGCTTCCCCTTTAAAGGTAAAAGAATCCCAGTTTAAGAGAGTGGAGCAGGCAACTGTAAAAATTGCAGTCGCACGAGATGCCGCTTTTAATTTTTACTATCAGGAAAACCTCGACATGTTAGCAGCCGCCGGAGCCGAGCTGATCGAGTTCTCTCCATTAAAGGGTGAATGCCTGCCTGAACAAGTCGATGGCTTGTATATCGGCGGCGGGTTCCCAGAGGAATTTGCGGAAGAGCTGACCAAACAGACAGAGGTAAAGGACTCGATTCGATCGGCCATTGCAAAAGGACTGCCAACCTTAGCGGAATGCGGCGGGTTTATGTACTTAACCGAATCGTTGGAAACAACGGATGAAACGAGTTATAAAATGGTCGGGATCATTCCCGGAAAGGTGAAAATGCAGTCAAAACTAGCAGCTTTGGGATACCGGGAAATCACTGCAGAAGGAGAAAATTTCTTGTTAGCGGGAAATCTGAAAGCAAGAGGTCATGAATTTCACTACTCTACCTTTCATCCGAGAACAGACTTTGACCCGGCCTATCAAACGAAAGGAATGCGTGGGTTTAAGCAGGAGGGCTATCGGAAAGGGAATTTAATTTCAGGTTATACCCATTTTCATTTTGGCTCTTGCCCCGAGCTTGTGGAAAATTGGGTGAAGAAATGTAAGGAGTTCAAAGAAAATGGTTAAAGCTCTACCACTTATGTTTCAAGGGACTAATTCGGATGTCGGCAAAAGTGTCGTCGTGACGGCCTTTTGCCGGATTTTCTCTCAGGATGGACATAAAACGGTTCCGTTTAAATCACAAAATATGGCGTTAAATTCCTATATTACCGTGGACGGAAAAGAAATCGGCAGAGCCCAGGGAGTTCAGGCCGAAGCCGCAGGGATTCAGGCAACCACGGATATGAACCCGATTCTACTAAAGCCGAACCGGGATAACCAATCCCAAATTGTCGTCCATGGTAAACCATATAAGAATATGGAAGCAGGAAGGTACCGCCAGGAATTCTTTCAAACGGGATTGACACTGATTCAACAATCACTCTCCACCCTGTCCCAAAATTATGAACGGATTGTCATTGAAGGGGCAGGCAGTCCGGCCGAGATTAATCTCAATGATCGGGAATTGGTCAATATGCGGGTCGCTAAAATGGCGAATGCCCCTGTGATCCTGATTGGGGATATCGAAAAAGGGGGAGTGTTTGCTAGTTTAGTAGGAACCCTTCAACTGATGGAACCAGCGGACCGCGACCGAGTGATAGGCGTGATTATCAATAAATTCCGCGGCGATATCCGCCTGCTGGAATCCGGATTAACGTGGTTTGAGGAGTATTCAGGTAAACCAGTTCTCGGCGTGATTCCTTACTTGGAAAATTTAAATATTGATGCCGAGGATTCCGTGATTTTAAATCAATATACCTCCACACAAAATACCGAAAAAGAATTGGATATCGCGGTGATCCAGTATCCGAAAATCTCCAATTTCACCGATGTCGACCCTTTTTTTGCCGAGCCGGATTGTCATGTCCGATTTATAACGAGAGCGGATCAATTACACGACCCAGATTTAGTGATTCTCCCTGGCAGCAAGAATACAATTGAAGATTTGCTGTTTTTAAGAAAGAGCGGCATCGCTCAAAAAATAGCAGAATTAAAGAAAAAGAAACACACCGTTCTTTTCGGGATCTGCGGCGGCTATCAAATGCTCGGGGATAAAATTGAGGATCCGTTAGCGATCGAGTCGCTCCATCAAGCAATCGATGGTCTTCAGTTACTGCCAATTGAAACGACCATTACGAAAGAAAAGACGACGATCCTATCAAATGGGATGTTGCATCTTTTCGGAAAAAATTTTCATGTGACAGGTTACGAGATTCATATGGGTGAAACCTTGACGAAAGGAGCGTCCCAAGGGCTTATTTTTACGAATGAAAAATGGGATGGCTGTCATTCTTCAGACGAAACCATCATTGGCACTTATTTTCATGGGATATTTCATAATGATGAATTTCGCGAGGAATTGCTTAATCAGATCCGACGCAAAAAGGGGTTGGAGCCCATCCACAAGCGCCCATCTTTTAACCAATTGAGGAAAGAGGCGTTTGACCGTCTGGCAGAACATGTTAGGAAACATGTAAAACTCGATGTCATTGAACAATTAATGAAGGATTACCAAAAAAGGGGGATCACCCAATGAATAGCATAAAAACAGCGATCCAACCTCTCGATAGAGAAATGGGGCAGCAAGTTCGTGAGTATATCGATACGTTAACCAAACCTCCGGGCAGTTTGGGGAGATTAGAGGAAATAGCCATTCAACTGGCGGAAATGACATCTGAAGCCTTTCCGGTCGTGTCACCGCCTGGAGTGATCGTGTTTGCCGCTGATCATGGCGTGGTCGAAGAAGGGGTGTCCGCTTTTCCGCAGGAAGTAACTGTGCAAATGGTTATGAACTTCTTAAACAGCGGTGCGGCCATCAATGTCTTTAGCCGGCAAATCGGGGCTATGTTTGAAGTGGTCGATATCGGTGTCGCAGCAGATATTGAGACTGAAGGGTTTGTGAATCGGAAAATTCGCTATGGAACCAACAATATTTGCCAGCAGGATGCAATGACAAGAGAAGAGGCCGAACAAGCCATCGCCGTTGGCTATGAACGGGCGGAACAGATGATTCAACAGGGAATCAAATGCCTAATTGTTGGTGAAATGGGGATTGGCAATACGACGCCAAGCAGTGCGATCGCAGCGGTTCTAAGCGGGCAGGACATCGGTGCTCTTGTCGGCCGAGGAACAGGGATTCCGACAGAAAAAATCCGTCATAAGCAAGAGGTCATCACACGGGCACTAAAGGAAAGAAACCCTGAGCGGAAGGATCCAATCGATATCTTAGCTAAAATTGGCGGTTTGGAAATAGCCGGCATGACCGGTGCAATGCTCTCCGCCGCTCGGAACCGGATCCCGATATTGGTAGATGGATTTATTTGCACGGTAGCAGCTCTTTTGGCAAGGGAAATCTGTGCGACAACAGCGGATTATATGATAGTCGGTCATCGTTCCGTCGAGCCGGGACATGAAATTGCGCTGCAGTTATTAGGAAAGAAACCACTACTTGATCTAGATTTACGGCTAGGCGAAGGAAGCGGGGCAGCAGTGGCCTTTCCTATCTTACAATCAGCGACCTTAATGCTAAAAGAAATGGCCACCTTTTCATCAGCCGGAATTTCAAATGAGTAACGAAGGAAAGGAGCGAGAAGATGACGAATGGAAAAGTATATCTCGTTGGTGCTGGACCGGGAGACCCTAGGCTGATCACGGTTTATGGGATGGAGTGTATCCAGCAGGCGGATGTGATTTTATATGACCGCTTAGTAAATGAGGAACTGTTGAAATATGCAAAGGCAGAGGCAGAGCTGATATTTTGCGGTAAACAGCCAGGAAGACATCAGGTCATTCAAGATCAAATTCACGAGCTGTTAATTGAAAAAGCCAGTCAGGGCAAGACTGTCACCAGATTAAAAGGAGGTGATCCCTGTATTTTCGGCCGTGTCGGTGAAGAAGCGGAAATTCTCGCGGAACATGGGATCCGCTATGAAATGGTGCCGGGGATTACAGCTGGTATTGCAGCGCCTGCTTATGCCGGAATTCCGGTGACCCACCGCGATTATGCTTCCTCCTTCGCGATCGTCACTGGCCATAGCCGAGCGGAAAAGGATGAGGATCAATTAAATTGGCCAGCCCTCGCTCAAGGAATCGATACGATTGCCTTTTATATGGGAATTGGGAATTTACCCTATATTGTTTCGAGATTAATCGAGAACGGAAAAAGCCCTGATACGAAAGCCGCGATTATCCAATGGGGGACGACGGCCAAGCAGAAGACGGTGACCGGAAGTTTAAAGGATATCGAAGTCCGGGTCCTTGAAGCCGGGATTACTCATCCGGCGATTGTTCTGGTGGGTGATGTGGTCGGCCTGCGCGAGAAATTACGTTGGTTTCAAGAAGCAGAAGAAAAACAAGAAGTAGGAATAGGGAGGGACTAAAATGTCGATTATAGCGGAAATCAAAAATCGAAGAGCAATCCGTGATTATGCGGCACGAGAGGTCGAAGACGAAAAGATTCATAGCTTATTAGAAGCAGCGACATGGGCACCGAATGACCGGATGCGGGAACCATGGAGCTTTTATGTTATTAAAGGCGAAGCAAAAAAACAATATGAGGCGTTGGCCTATGAATACTTACAGGAACGCTTTCCAACCAAACCAAATTTAATCGAAAGCTCCTTAAAAGTGCTAAAAACCACACCGGTTCATATTGTCGTAACAGCCGACATGGTTCCAGGCGATGAAGAGGCCTCTGCCGATAATGAATATGCCGTATGCTGCGCAATCCATTCGATGTGGCTTGCCGCCCAAGAATTGGGACTAGGGCTGGTTTGGAGGACAAGGGGCGTCGGACTTGTTCGCGACCAACGAATGGTTGAGTTTATTGGATCACCTGAAAACAAGAAAATTATCGGAAATTTGTTTATCGGTTATCCCGATCCAGAAGTATTAAAAAAGGCGAAAGTGCCGGCTCGGACATCCTTTGAAGAAAAAACAGTCTGGCTGTAACGAGGAGTAAAGCGGATGGAAGAGGTAACAGAAAACAAAGCAAAGCGCGGTCTTACATTAGTTTATACCGGTGATGGAAAAGGGAAAACGACAGCAGCCCTTGGGCTCGCCGTTCGTGCCGCAGGCCGGGGAAAACGGGTACTCATGATTCAATTTATTAAATCGCCTGATCGAACGTACGGAGAAAAAATTACGTTCGAGAAATTGGGGATTGAAATCGTACAGACAGGAGTCGGCTTTACGTGGACGAAGACACCGGTGGAACATCGGGGAGCCCTAAAAACAGCGTGGGCGTTAACGAAAGAAAAGGTACTGTTTGGCGGCTACGATGTTGTCATTTTAGATGAACTGAATAATGCGCTCGCAATTGATAAATTCCCGATTGACGATGTCCTTCCGTTGACAGAAGTACTGGAGTTGATTCAGCAGCGCCCCAAGGGGATGCATCTGGTCATTACCGGACGGTCTGCTAAAGAGGAGATCATCACTTGCGCTGATTTAGTAACCGAAATGAAGCCCGTTAAGCACTATTATAATGAAGGAATTCCTGCCGTGATGGGAATTGAGTTTTAATGGTCTACATTGAAAAATTTGGACATGGCGGCGATTTACTGACGGCCAGGCAACTGTTTCGTAAAGATTCTATTTCGGTGTACCTTCTGAGCGGGCAAAGATGGGCGAACCGTTGCGGTACATTGAAGGCCTTGGGAGTCTAATTATATGAAACTAGGAAAAGGAAGCTGCAATGGAACATTTGGAGAATTGGTCCAAGGAATCATGGGTGATCGCCCTTATTTAATCACCCTGCCTATATCGAGTTTAAGAAGTGAGGCTAGGTTTATTCCAGATCCAATCGTTAACGAAATAAGAGTGGCAGACTCAAAAGTAAAAGCTCAAAGAGCAGGGGAATGGTTATTCCAACTGTTTGGGGTAAAAGGCGGCGGGGATCTCGAGATACGCTCGAATATCCCAGTTGGTAAAGGTCTGGCCAGCAGTTCAGCAGATATTGTTGCTGCATTAAGAGCAATTGCTGGCAGCTATAGTCTTCCGCTCACAAATGAAATGATCTCGATGATTGCCGCAAAAGTGGAACCTACCGATGGGGTAATGTATGAGGAAGTCGTAGTCTATGACTATATTCACGGTCAGCTGATTGAAAGCTTTGGGGCCTTACCCCCATTCATCCTCGTTGGTATCGACCTTGGGGGTATGATCAACACAATTGAATTTAATAAAGTTCCGAAAGAGTACAGCCAGAACGATCAACAGCAATTTATGAAAGCTTATGATCTGGTTACAAAAGGGTTTAAGGAGAAAAATTTAACTTATATTGGGGAGGCAGCAACCCTCAGTGCACGGGTGAATCAAAAAATATTGCCAAAGCCTGTTTTTCCTCTATTAGATCAGCTGGCCCATCGCTATCAGGGCGGAATCGTTGTCGCCCACAGTGGAACGGTCGCGGGAATTTTACTAGATGGAAATCTTCCAAACGGTGATGAGGTGGTTTCACACTTATTTAGGGAAATGTCACTCGCTTTCAAGGGTGTTCCTATAAATTTATTTCATTATGAAAACAAGGAAAAGATCATAATTTGAAAGACTCGCAAAGTTTGATTTCAAAAGGGGGTTAACATGTTTAGTCTAGAGGAACGAGAAGTGATTTATGATGTCGATTGATTTTTTATGTTGCAACCGTTTATAAAAGGGAGGAATTTTTAAATGGAAACTGTATCACTGTTTTTACTTGTTTTTGTTTTGGGGCTTCGGCATGGGTTGGATGCTGATCATCTTGCCTTTATTGATGGACAAACCCGTTATAATTGGAGAATGGGCAATTCGTTTGCACGTTGGGTGGGGACATTATTTTCATTGGGTCACGGAGGAATGGTAGCATTAACAGCAGGTATTTTAGGAATGGTGATAGAGAATTTTTCATTCCCAGCTTATTTTAATAATTTTGCATCATGGGTGTCGATTATTTCTTTATTCCTTATTGGAACGTTAAATACGTATAATCTGTTACGCACTAGAAACAATCACGAAGAGTTTCAACTTAGCGGACTAAAGGGAAAGTTTATTCCAAAAATTGCGAAGGGGACTACAAATCCTTTTCTTATTATTTTAGTAGGGGCTTTGTTTGCCCTGGCTGCCGAGACAGTAAGTCAAACCGCCGTCTGGTCTTTGGCGGCAGGAAATGCAAGTGAATATACCCCTTTATTTTTAGGGCTAGTTTTTATGTTTGGAATGATGATTACAGATACAATTGATTCGATGATTGTCTATAAAATGGTGAACCAGTCCAGCAAAATCGGTCAAGCTGCGTCAAGACTAATGGGTTGGGTGATTGTCGTCTTGGCATACGGGGTTTCCTTCTATCTGGCATTTACTTTCTTTAACCCTTGGGCAGAACTAGATTTCGAAATCGTGGGAGTCATTCTTTTCATTTTTTTAGTCGCATCATTTATCTTTATAAGCGTTTACACTAAAAAACAGAATTATGAAATAAATACTACGAATTAATTATAAAAGCTCTGACAATTTTATAGTGTCAGAGCTCTTTTATCCTCTATAATAATCGTCCGTAAAATTACGTAAATTAAGAATCTACAATCTTTTTTTGCTGTTATAGTTGCTCACAAGCAGTTATATGGAAACAAATAATTCTTTTTTTAAAAATATTGGAATTTTATAGTTCAGGGAGAGGCATGAATGAAGACTGGAATAGAAACAGATTATGATTACATTGAGTTATGGAAAGAATCTATGATTGATCATAATGGAAATATACCGAAGCGATTAGAAGATGATCAGGCTGAAGAAGCCTTCTGGTCTTCAATGCTGGAGAGAAAGATAAGGCATAAACCAGATTCATATGCACAAATTGTAAAAGAGGAACTTCTGCCTCTTTTACATAGTGATGATCATGTATTGGAAATCGGCCCTGGATGGGGGAACTATACCTTTGCAATAGCTGATAAAGTTCGTAAGCTCACATGTATAGACAGTTCAAAAAGTATTGTGCAATTTTTAAAGTCCCAGGCTGCTACTAAAGGTGTCTGTAATATGCAATTGATTCAAGATAAATGGGAAAGTGAAAAACAAGGAGCGAAATATGATGTGGTGTTTGGATTCAATTGTTACTACCGTATGTATGATATAGGAAACGCATTTTTAAAAATGAATGAGTCAGCAAACCGTCTAGTAATTGCAGGAATGACAACAGGTCCAGAAAAGCCTCACTACATGGAACTATATCAAATGGGATATAAAATCAATTTAAGACGCCGAGATTATATTCATATCTTGAATGCACTATATCAGCTTGGAATTCTGGCAAACTGTAAAATCGTAAAATTGCAAAGCAGGAAAAGCTATTCTTCCTATGAGCAATTGATTCGCGATAATACCACCAAGATTTTGAATGAGCACTATAATGGTCATGAAGTGGAGACCGTTATTAATAAATATGTGTCAGAAAAAGACGGTACATATGAGTACGTATATCCGTTTCATGCTGCTTTAATGTATTGGAATCCAACGAATATATGAAAATGGAAGCCACAAAATTAAAAGGTGCTAATTCCTGCAAAGCATATTGCTTTGACAAATAAGAGAGGATTCCACAAGTGGTGATGAAGACCTCTCTATTTAATAATAGAGAGGTC
>NZ_JBPXRO010000018.1:0-112886 GCF_051842875.1 Neobacillus sp. C211 | reverse complement strand
GGTGCTTGAGCGAAACAAGGAGTTGTAGTTGCGGCTCCTTTTGCTTGTTCCACTACCGTGCAGGTTAGTATGACAAGCAAAATTGATACTATTATAAAATAGGTCTTGTTTTCAAGGAGGTAAAACATGGATTACATTTCACCGAAAGAAGCGGCGTTAAATGTGAAACGGTGGCCTAAAGATACCATAGCAGCCGGTCGTCGTCATACCGTTGGTCTTAAATCTGACGGAACGGTGACGGCTGTGGGTGATAATAAATATGGCCAATGTGATGTAAGCGGCTGGCGCGATATTGTGGCGGTTGCGGCTGGTAATGTTCATATGGCGACGAACACGGGTAATGCTCATACAATCGGTCTTAAATCTGACGGTACTGTGGCGGCTGTGGGTTGGAATAAGATATTTACTCCCTTGCAGAAGATGTGAAGTAATGTACATAAACTAACTGACAGGTTTGTTGAAGAAGGATATTTCCTGTTTTAAGCGAATTAGAATTTAAACAAACCTTACACGAATACAGGTATTGAAAATAACAGGAACATAGGAGGTATGAGATATGAAGATCAATAGAATAGATCATGTGAGTATAAACGTAAATGATCTTTCAGAGGCTAAAGCGTTTTTTCTTGATTTAGGACTTGTAGTGCAAGCGGAATGGGAATTGGATGGAGAACAGTTGGACAGAATAGTTGGGCTTAGTGATGTTAAAACGGCATGTGTAGGATTGGGGATGCCAGATGGTCAGGCATGGATAGAGCTAGTCAAATTTTACACGCCATCAGATGAAAAAGATATTCAGCAACCCTTTGCAAATACGCTGGGTATCCGACATATTTGCTTTGCTGTTGAAGATATTGAAGCTATTGTTGCAAAATTGAAAAAGAGGGGCACGGAAATCTTTAGTGAGATACAGCAATATGAAGAAAGCTATAAGTTATGCTACGTTCGTGGTCCAGAGGGAATTATTTTAGAGTTGGCGGAGAAAATCAGATAAATATTGAATGGGACTTTAAATGATTTAGATTTCCAACTTTAAAGATTTCTTCTGAAACCATCGGGTGCGTTGCATGTAAATTGTAGTTTTGCATCTTGTTGAGCTGCGTAGACAGGAAGATGGCAGGGAGCTATATAACGTGGGAAAAGTTCAATAAGATTAAGTCGATTTTTCCTCTAGAGCGTCCTAAACTTTCGATTCCATTTTCGGAATTAAAGATGTACGCGAAACTGTGAAGCAATTTCTGAAGAGCCCGGTGCGGGAAATCCGCACGCCGGGTTCTGTGGGGGTTTGAGTCGCCAATTGGGCGACCTTTCTCCCCGGAGGGTGGAGTACAATTTACAGCAAGGTAGAAAGGCTCCCTTCTACTCGACTAGTTTAGCAAGATTGATTAAGATACTTTATTTCGGCAAAAAATAAGACCCTTTGATTTAGGGAAATCAAGGGTCGTACCTTATAAATAAAAATAAGCTAATTATGAGTCTTTTCAAGAGCTAGTTTTATACCAAAACCTATCAGTATAGTACCTGTGATACCTTCAATAATATCTTGTGTTTTAGGTTTTTTCATAAAAGAACTAATCTGATTAATTAAATAGACATAAAGTAAAAACCATACGGCAGTCAATACAGTATAAGTTATACCCATTATAAGAAACGGTATAAAGGTATTGCTTCCAGAGTCCACGAATTGAGGCAAAAAGGTTAAGAAAAAGACAGCAACTTTGGGATTTAGGATATTTGTAATAAACCCTTGTTTAAAACAAGATGTGTTTACAAACTGGCTTTTTGTTTTCATCTCAACGCTTGCTGTTTCTTCCTTTTTCTTCATTGACCATAAGGTCTTAACACCTAGATAAATTAAATAAACAGCGCCAACGTATTTGAAGACAGAAAATAATATTGCTGATTTCACAATGATGGCTGAAAGTCCTAATACAGCAGCAGAAGTATGGATAAGAAGGGCACAACAAGTACCTAGAGCTGTTTTAAGACCTCCGATTCTCCCAACGGTGACAGTATTTTTTGTAGCAATTGCAGTATCAGGACCGGGTAAAATAATTAGTAAAATACACATTAGGACAAACAGATAAAAATTTTCCATTTTAATATCACCTTTCTGATTATGATGAGTACTGATCACGTGATTCTTACATTGTATTATATATAAATCGTGTTATTAATTGAACATAAACCTTATTGATTTCTATCTAATTATAAAATATTGATGACAAAAAATGACAGGTATGAATCTAACGAAATAGATTACACCTGTCATTTTATATTACAAAAAGTTATTTTAAATAACCTTAAATCACATGTGATTCATATGATTTATGAAGATAACGTTCTATAAACTCAGCTAATCCATCATTTTCGTGGTGTCCTGTAACAAAATCAGCTGCTGCTTTAACCTCTTCGCTAGCGTTCCCCATTGCCACACCAGTACCGACATGACGAAGCATCTCTATATCATTGGGTCCGTCTCCAATGGCTACGACTTCATTTGGACTAATTCGAAATGCGCGAAGTAAGCTTTTTATAGCAGACCATTTGGAAACATTAGGAGCAACCATTTCAAACCCGTCATTCCAATTGATGACTTCTGCTTCCTTTTTAAACAAAGCGGATAATTCAGAACTTGGTCCACCTGTTCGAACACTATATTTAAGAACATCTTGATAATTTGCCAGTCTTAAATCTCCAATATACCGTGGCGGAATTTGCCCAACTGTTGTCCAATAATCGATTTCTTCATTTGTTTTCTTACAATAAAGCCCATTTGCTGTATGGATAATAACATTACAAGGATTTTCAGCGGTCAGACGGTGGAATCGTTCTTCGTTCAGTCGGACGGTTTTCATTTGCATAGCTCTTCCTGTCTCTGCATCATGAATAGCGGCACCATTCAAACAGATCATAGGAGTTCGTAATCCAATTTCTTTATGGTAAGGAGCGGTTACTTCATAGTGTCGACCAGTAGCTAGAAAAACCTTGACTCCCTGATTAATGAGCTTATAAATGGCTTCCATATTTCGGCGTGAAATGTTGTTTGAGGCTTTTAGTAGTGTACCATCCATATCAATAAATATTGCACGAACATTCATTTATACTGCCTCCTCATCGTTGATAAACCAATCCTATCATCTGAATATTAAAGCCTTGTAAACTCAGTGTATAGATTAAATAAAGTTTCAGGATGGGAAAAAACATTGATAATAAGTGGAATAAACAGTACAACAATTATTGCGAAACTTCCGCTCCATGGAGGGCTAACGGGATAGTTTTGTCCCGATAACAAAAACTAACAAAATGAAAACGATAATATATAAAGGAGATTAAATATGCTGAAAAAGATACGGAAAATCCTTCAAGTACTCCTATTTGTATTTTTCGGCGCATGTTTTGTTATGCTTCCTTGGAGTAATATTGACAGAACAGCAGCCGAAAAAAGGATGGTATTTGACCAGCAGCCCATCCAATACCCGATTCGTCAAAGTAATATTACTATGTATACGGACGGGAAACAGTTAGACAATCAATTATTCTCAGATATAAGGAAAGCAAAACATTACGTGTATATCAACTTTTTCTCTATTGCTGATGATAAAGTAAGTCATCAATTTCTAGATTTATTGAGACAAAAAAGCCAGGAAGGTATAGAAGTATATTATGCAGTGGACAGGCTGGGTGGAATTTTACTAAAGAAGAGGGAAAGAGAATTATTGGTTAAAGCAGGAGTGCATTTTACGTATTACAATAAGCCTGCTTTACCTTATCTTTTTGCTTCTTTGGATCGTCGGAATCATCGCCGTATTTCAATTATTGATGGAAGGATTGGGTACATTGGCGGATTTAACATCGGCAAGAAGTATTTAGGAGAAAAAGTAAAACTCGGTCACTGGAGAGATTATCACCTTCAAATACGAGGAGAAGGAGTTCAAGATCTAGAACATCAATTTGTGTTAGACTGGAAGAAAAACACAGAGCAACATATTCCTATACACAGCGCGACAAAGGAAAAGGGAGCAACCTCGCATCGATTTACTGCATATTATAGCGGAGAGAAACTTGGGCAAGATTATGCAATGCTGTTTCATCAAGCAAAAGAGTCCATCATTATAGTAACACCTTATTTTATACTAAATGACAGAACTATTTGGAACTCATTAGTGGATGCAAGAAAAAGAGGAGTTCGTGTTAAAATTCTGTTCTCACCTCATTCGGATGCACTGTTAGTTAAAGAGGCAGCGTATCCATATATTCGAAAAGCATTAAAACAGGGAATAGAAGTATACGGTTATAAAAAGGGAGTGATACACGGTAAAGTATTCTTGATTGATAAAAACGTATTGATGGTAGGGACCGTAAATTTTGATTCGCGCTCGTTTCATTTAAATGAAGAAATGAACTGCTATATCCATGACCCTGTCTTTATTTCTAAAATAAAGCCAGTCATCAATGAAGACATCCAAAATTCAAAGCGAGTAACCTCCTCTGACGTCAATCAATTATCTATAAAAGAAAAACTGAAAGAAAAATTTGCAAAAATGATTGAGTATTATTTGTAAAAACTAAGTATTTTTATTTTAAGGAGTAGTAGACTGCATTTTATTAGAATAAAGTAAATTACTGATACTAAAATAGAATGCTATGGAGAGGGAACATTGTTTCCTTCTCTTTTTTATAATTTTCGAAAAAGTTATCGAAGATGGTTAATAAACTAAACAGATCCTTTAATAAGTTAATAATTCTGTTTTTTTATATGATATAAAAGAAAAAGGTAATTCGTAACCATAAATCTGAATATCGAGAATGCTGGAACCACTGGCAAGCGCAAGTGTTACCAATTTATCTTTCTTTTTCGAAAGAGATCAAATATTCCTACAAAAAAATAAAGCTGGAAATCCGGCTTTATTTGTTTATTGCTTTCTCCATATTTGTTGGAAATAGTAACGTGATGCCTGTCCCTTTTCCCTGTTCGCTTGTTACACTGACTTTTCCCTTCATCGTCTCAACAATTCGGTAAACAACCATCATACCAAGACCCGTCCCTTTGGTATCTTTCGATGAAAAGTACGGCTCCCCGAGCCGATTTTTCTGTTCTTCGTTCATGCCGATGCCTTCATCTTTAATGGTGATTTTAATGGTGGAATCTTTTTGAAAACAAGTAATCGTCAGCTCTCCACCGTTTGGCATTGCTTCAATACCGTTTTTAAGGATGTTAATCAACACCTGCTGGAACAGTCCTTTATTTCCCTTCAGGCTGCAAGCGATGATTTCCTTTTTCAATTGCACACCGTTCATGCTGGCAAGCGGCTCGATAAGATGCAAAGATTTTTCGATTTCTTCCTTTATCTCCAATTCCTCCATATTTTCCGGTGCAGGCTTGGCAAACGTCAAATAATCGCGGATGATGCTATCCGCCCTGTCCAACTCTTGCAGAGCGATACTGATGTATTCCTTTTGTCGCTCATCGGCATCTTTCATCTCGCAAAGAAGCTGCATGAATCCTCTTGCCGTCGTGAGGGGATTCCTCACTTCGTGGGAGATGCTCGCTGCCAAGTGGCTGACCACTTCCATTTTTTCCATTTTCACGACCCTGCTCATTAAAGCATGCTGCTGCCGTACGGTTTCAAGAATATAGCCAAAGACATAAAGTCCACCGGTTTGGCTGAAAATATAAGCGAGACAGAAAAGGGCGGTATAGGAAATATGGTAAAAATAATACACGCATGCCAACCACCAGATGCTGATAAACAGCATGAACGCGGCAAGAAAGAGCAGTCTCTCTTTCATCGCAAGAATTTGAAAGCGGTTTCGAAACAGGGTGAACAGTAGACAAAAAAGCAGAACCGTTGAAATAGTGAGCCATAAATAATCGTTGCCCTCCAGAAACCGCAGGACAAGGAACAGGAATAGGAGGAAAAACCAAACTCTGATAAATCTCATGGCATAGAAACTCCCAAAAGCCAGAGGGATTAGACTCAGGTTAAAGATGAATCCGTTTCCCAATTCGATGGGAAATAGGATGTTCGTTGCGATCATCACACCAATCATCACGAAAACCGCTCTTTCGATTTGAAGCTGCTCAATATTCCTTTTATATAAGGTGTATTGTAGAAATAGGATATTGAACAATATAGCGAGTATATTAATCAAAACATGAGTGGTGTTTTCCATTCTAGATGTCTCTCTCTTTCGACAATATATTTCTCTAAAGATTTCGAGTTTTAAATATAAATTAAAGAGTGATTTTAATACCTATCATTACGTTAATTATATTTGAATTTACATCTAATGAAAAATTAATAAAACTTAACACATTGTTAGTAAAACTGATAAGTAGGATTTTTCCTGCTCCCTTCACGGAGGAATTAAAATTAATTAGACAATGACCATTAAACGAGCATAGCGAACTGAACTTTTAATAAATTTGTTACTTCCTTATCAATAGAGGAAATCGACTTTTTTAGGTTGAAATTTGTATTTTTGACAAAATTCCCAAAATGTTGGTGAGTACTCCCTGTATAAAAAATCTTTCTATACAAAGAATATGTATAGTTTACTACCAGATCAGGAGGGAGTCCCATGGTAAATATAATGGAAACAATCATGGATGCCATGAAATCACTGACAGTTCAAGACGAAGACCAACCTCTTCATGTCGGAGAAGTGATGTCATGCTGGATTTACTTAGCTGGACTTGAATTAGCCAAAGTATCTGTTCAAGCAGGTATTAATACCACGACGGATGATGAACTAAAAGCAATACTTGAAGAAGATATGAAACTAGGGGCCAGTCAAAGGGAACGGCTCCATGATTTCATGATTAAGGAAGGAATTACGTTACCTCCTGCCCCTGAAGATATGCCAAAATCAGACCCTAACAGTATTCCACTTGGTGTTAGATTAACGGATGATGTGATTGCAAACGAATTATCTTTAAAAATCATTAGTTTAATTATGCGTGCTGCTGGTGCTGCTTCCGAATCAATTCGTACAGATGTCGGTTTATTGTTTATTCAGTTTCAAGCAGAGAAATTTGCTTTCGCAACTAGATTAAAACATTTAATGCGCAAACGCGGATGGATTAAGGTGCCACCGTTTTACGTTCCACATGGTTCCCAAAAGCCATTAAGTTAGGGGTAGCGTAGTGGGCAAGAACACACTAAACTCTCCCAAGGCTAGAAGAACCTGAAAAATACTAATAAAAAATATTAAGTTTTATGCAAAATAATTAATCTATTTGTTAAGCTAACGGGGGATTTAGTTTAAAAAAGAAAAAGCCTGTATCGATGATAACTTAGTTATCATCAATACAGGCTTTTAAATTTAATACTTATTGATACTTATCTATAGTTAACTTCCTAGATGGTCTTTAAACGCGTTTTGTCCCAATATATCTTGGATGCCAATATGGGTTGTTTGTGCTTGTAATCATGACTCCTTTTGATGAAGAAGACATAATCATTTTACCATTACCGATATACATGGCAACATGTGTCGGGCGACTTGCTTTGGTTGGAGCAAAGAACATTAAATCTCCTGGCTGGATATAATTATAGATACGATATCCGTTTCCATAGAACATTTGAGCCGCTGTACGGTTTAGCGTTCTTCCAGCTTTTGCATAGGAATATTTAACAAGTCCTGAACAATCAAAGCCATATTGTGACATTCCGCCCCAACGATAAGGTACTCCTAAATTAGACTTTGCAACCGAAACTGCTTTTGAATTATAATATGCTGCTTCCGCTTTATCACCCATGTTAGCAAACAAAGAGCCGCAAGAAACGATAATGACAAATGCTAGAATGAATTTCTTTAGCATGATTGTTACCTCCTAGTGTGATTTGATAGTTTAAATATACTAGGAAGGTGTAACAGTGACATCACAGCCAAATTACAATTTCATTACAAAGTTATATTGGTATAATTTGTATGCTTGTCTCCTTTGTTTAATAAGAAAATCTAACTAACGGTGCTCTAATGTCACAGATGTTTTAATTATTTATTCAGGTATAAATAATTTAATTTTTGGAATTTTTGTATTATAATGGTAGCGTAAAAAATTTTAAGTGGGTGAATAGTGTGCCGTTGTATCAGATGAAGGAAATTTGGACACCGTTGAAATTTATTAATATTAAATTCTTTAAAAGTGAAAACAGACAATTTTTTGTGAAAATTTGGAATGGTCGCAGAAAGAAAATTAGGTTCCTTTAAGACAGTTGGCATAGCCCCATCTGTTTTTTTTATTAGAAGGGGACCGCAATATAACTAACGGAGTTCTTTAGTTACAATGTGGGAGCCTATTGCGACATTTAGCCCTTCTTTAACTTGTCAAATAAATAAAGCTAATCCACTTAAATAATATTAGGGAGTAGCTTTCTTTCACTATATTTACTATATGATTCAACTCGATTGCGACCTTTTTGTTTTGCCTGATATAGTGCCCTATCTGCTTCACGGATTAAATCCTTTGGATTAGAATTAAAATCTGGAATTATTGTAGCAGCGCCAACACTGACTGTAAGGAATTTACTAACATTAGACCCGACATGAGGAATATGTAACTCTTCAACGGTAGAGCGTATTTTTTCTGCCACAATACAAGCATCATTTATAACTGTTTCCGGCAAAATGATTGCAAACTCTTCACCGCCATAGCGAGCAACTGAATCTGTTCGTCGCTTAATGGTCTTCTCTAAAATACTTGCTACTTGTTTTAAGCATTCGTCACCGCCCATATGACCATATGTATCGTTAAACTCCTTAAAAGAATCAATATCCATCAAGATTAGCGATAGTGGTTTACTTGAGTGTACAGCCTGTCTCCATTCTCGAATCAAAGATTCATCAAAATAACGACGATTAGCAATGCCTGTTAATCCATCTCTATTCGAAAGATCTTCCATCTCTTGATAAGCTTCTATAAGGTGCTGTTCAGCTACCTTTCGTTCAGTAATATCAGTTACCATTCCAATGACATAGGATAATTCATCATTTTTTCCAGGAAATAGAGATGAAGTTACTTTACCCCAAACCAATTGTCCGTCCTTACGATAATAACGCTTTTCTAATTGATAATGGTCGATTTTTCCTTCCAATAATTCATTCAAGAGTCCCAAACTTATAGTAGTATCATCAGGATGACTAATATCACCAAAAGTCATATTTCGTAATTCTTTCTCACTATACCCAAGCATATCTTGTAACTTTGGATTAGCCATAACAGGTCTGCTGTTTTTATCCAAGAGAGTAATACCAATAGGCGATTTCTCATATATAACTTGAAACTGTTCATTAATTCTTTGTAATTCCTTACTTTGAATCCTATCTTTTTCCATAAATAATTTCACTTTGTCAAACTGTTTACCACACCACCAAGCGAGTGTTAGCATTATTGGCAAACCTATAAATTCAATAGTATCAACGTATCCATCTCTAGAAAAATAATAGGTTATATACAAACAATTAGTAATTAGAACAAGAATAAACGCAGTTATGCTTCCTTTATATTTCATTTTCATCACTTATCCTGTAATAAACTCTTTTATCTTTTGACCTGTAGCTTTGCGTCCCAGTCTTTCGAAAGGTTTGCTTTTAACTAATTAACGAATTAAAGAATTAAAGCTCATAGTACAATGGTAATATATGTTTTCTAATAAACAAATAAATATAATTCTAAAAAGTTCGACATTAATTGACAGGAACGTTGATTTAACAATAAAAAAAGCAATGCGCTATCTAAAGCATTGCTTTTATAAATGTTTTTATAGTTGCGGGTACTCCAAATGAGAACGGCTTAATATGAACTGTAGGTATTTTCTATTGAAAACCTACTTAAAAATCAACCCCAAACAACTTAAGCTCCTCCGGATCATGAGCGAGCACAATCATCTCTTCAAACTTCATTCCGACCTTTTCAAGCAGTCTCGATGACCCATCATTGTCCTCAGAGGTAATCGCTACAATCCGCTTCAGACCCAGTTGTTCCCTTCCATAGATAAGCGTCGCTGAAGCTGCCTCAAAACCATAACCTTTAGTTTGAAACCTTGATAAAAAAGCAAAACCAAGATCGACATCCTCTAAAGAATCGCGTTTAATCAATCCGCAAATCCCAATCGGGGTCCTTCCTTCATCTTTTAGCTCCGTCATATAAAGACCAAAGCCCAGCCGGGAGTACATCTCCATCGGTCCCGTTACAATGTAGTTCCTAGCATCCTCTAACGTCCGCACCCCTCGATCACCGATGAACCGTATCCAAGAAGGATCATTCAAAAGCTCGAGAATAAACGCGGCATCATCTTGCGTTAACCAGCGAAGGATCAACCGTTCCGTTTCAATCACTTTCAACTAAATACACCTCATTTTATAGTTATTGATGATAAAATCATAACTAAGTCAAACTATATCATGTATCCTGGAAAGGAAGACGCTATATCAACTACCATATCCAAACACCATCTTAAAGGATGAATAATCACAGAGCAAATTAGAGAGGAGAGCAAAATGACGACTAATTTTATAAAATTAACTGAACCTACCTCAAACATCGTTGAGGTGTTTAATCGTTGGGAAAACGACCCAGCATTAATTCCGTTGACTCGCCCGAACCAAAACCAATCGGAAATGGAACGTCGTGATGAAATGTCCCTGGAGGACTTAACCAAACGCTTGGAAGACCATCATATCTATCTTATCTATCTCAATGACCAGTTAATCGGTGAAATGAACTATGTGGTCGATCCAAACTATCTCTACAAAAAAGAGCCTGGGACCGCTTGGATCGGAATCACTATTGGTGAATCCGAAGGACGAGGCAAAGGGATTGGTTATCTAGCGATTCAATATATGGAGGAACAGATTAAGAAGCAAGGGCTGAAGCGGATTGAATTAGGCGTGTTTGAATTTAACAAACAAGCACAGAAACTCTATCAGAAGCTAGGCTACAAAGAAATTGGCCGGATCGAAAAATTTACATATTGGCAAGGTAAAATGTGGACGGATATTCGAATGGAGAAGTATCTATGACACAGAAAGAGTTGTAGGTCGATTGCTGCTAATAATATGGATGAATACTATTTGTAGGGTAAAAAAACGTATGAATATAGTTTGGTTTCGATAGATATACATAAGCACAGGCACCTAAAACGAAATAGATTGGCATTAAGTGGTATTAAAAGATGAAACGAGGGAGAATCATTATGTATATACCTAAACATTTTAAAATCGATGATGAAGATATTATTTATGAATTTATGGAAAAGTACAGCTTTGCAACTTTGTTTTCTCAGCATAATGGAGAACCGTACGCTACTCATCTTCCGCTGATCGTAAATAAAGATGAACGATCTTTAAATGGTCATTTTGCACGACCGAACGAACAATGGAAAGATGTTGAAAATCAACAAGTTCTTGTGGTTTTCCACGGGCCACACTGTTATATTTCACCTTCTTGGTATGAAACCACTAAGGCAGTGCCTACTTGGAATTACGTATCTATCCATGTATATGGAAAGATGGAGATCATCGAAGATAGTAAGATAATATTCAATTCTTTAAATGATATGGTCATTAAATATGAAAGCCCAGATAGTCCATATAATTTAAAAGAAGTAGAACCGAGTTTTATCGAAGGAATGAGTAAAGGAATTGTACCGTTCAAAATAAAAATTACAAAAATAGAAGCAAAAGCTAAATTAAGTCAAAATCATCCTGAGGAACGACAAGAACTGATTATCAAGCATCTTGAAAGTACTTCCAATCAAAATAATCTACAAGTAGCATCCCTTATGAGGGAAAATATCCAAAAATAAGATTAAATCGATCGTTATCTTGTTGATTGATCTAAGGAGACTGTTAAAAAGCAGTCTCTTTTCTATTTATGTATACGTATGTGAAATTTTGTATTTTATTTATAGAATAAATCTCATGGAAAAAAAGAACTATAAAATTAGCTGCTAAAAATGTATGTCTTAGGAAGCAAACGAGCCTTCCTATGTTATTTCAACCTGTGGCTTATTTGAAACTTCAAGGAAAATCTACGCATGATGACAAAGGAGGAAATACAATGACAAACCGTAATAACAATCGAAATCAGCCCCATACTGGAAGTAATAAGGCAGATACAGAATTTGGAGGCGAGCTGACACAAAGTAAAAAAGCTAGGAAACAAGCGGCAAGAGATAGTAAAAAATAGTTAAGTGAAATGGATAACCATCGTCTAAGGAATGGTTATCCATTTTATTCTGTCTTGATGCTTTTACTTCCTGCGTTATCGACATCCCCCGGCTAATGGAGAATAGGCATGAACACCAATCCCGATCGATGCCTCCGTGTGAATCATCGACAGAGTGTCCACATCGGTCAGTACAGACAGTACGGACAGGAAATTTTTAAAAAATGTACTCGATCTTCGTTTCCTATACCTCACGCGAGGCTGGGACCAATCCTTGGCTTCGAGATAAATTCCAGACTCAGAAAACTCGATACTGCAATTGAATTGTTCGCGTGTATCAATCCTGGATACTGCAAAGGAAATCTCACGATTTCCTCCAAAACAAAAACCACCCTTTGTAAAAGAGCGGTTAAAAAACAGGTCTTATATGTGTGAATGACAAAAATTATCATTTAGCTTAGCACCTTTCGTCACCAGTTACCCCAGTTGTCTTTGTAGGTTAGCTTGTGGAACAACTAGTGAATCAAGATTTTTCGGGGGTTGACAGGCACAACTTACTATTTTTCTTGTGCAATCTCTTTTCGATTAGGTGCAAGAGGCGGTTGTTCGAGCCATTTATTTTGGACCATAATATTAAACCATTTCTTCGTTACCATAAGATTTTTTAGAATCGTCTTCTCATAAGCAGCGACAAGGTCTGTTCGCATGGCAGAGGCTAATCCTGTTCCGTGATAGTTTTGGGCTGCTTGAAACAAGAAACCGATATGATACAACATTAGCTTATCGGTAAAAGGAGAGTCGGTTGAATCCGTTACTTCTGTTTCCCATGACTTCGGAGCAGGTAAATTATCCGTTTGCATAATTTTTGAAAACGTTTTTATTTGTTGGTCCGCAACTTTTTCGGCCTCCTCTAAAAATTTCCTTACTTCTTTTGATTGTGCGACTTGACTGAATGCGATGGAAAGAGTTTTTGCCATAATACTTTTCTTAAGATTGAAAGAAATACTGATGATTTCTGTCGCTGTTAACGTTCGACCCTTTCCGAAAAATCCATCCAAGAAATCGTTGCTGGACACATACTCAGGGTTTTTAGCTGGATAAAATAAAGGGTCTCGCTGAAAATTTCCTTTCTCAAGCAATAACTCAATCGTTTGATGATACATTCTTTTCCCGTCATTATCACACGCGTCGTAAAAATACCGTAAATCCTTTCTTACAGAGACGCCTAATGAAGTGGAATGTCCGAGCAGCCCATGTAATGTCATGATATGTAAATAGTTGAGGCAAAATATATCCGTGAACAACCGCTGTTTCCCTTTATAAAGATCAGATTCAGTAAATCCAATCGGAACTGGAAATCCCTCGTTTTCTAAAAAAGTAACCATTTGTTCCCTTTGTATTCCGAAAGTCTC
This sequence comes from Neobacillus sp. C211, assembly GCF_051842875.1. NCBI lineage: Bacteria > Bacillati > Bacillota > Bacilli > Caryophanales > Bacillaceae > Neobacillus > Neobacillus sp. C211. Next base: position 99,296 of record NZ_JBPXRO010000018.1, on the reverse strand, counting down.
GATTGCATCCTCAAAAATGGCTTTGATTGCCGCGTCCTCAATAATAGTCAACATATATCGATTGATAATATCCACGGCTGTTCCATTGACATACTCTCCCCATAAAGTCCCTATTTCGGAAGATGTGAGTTTTAGATTATCCTTTTCCATGCTGTCACCTCTAGGATATTATTTACCAATTCAGCAAAAGTATGAAATATTATTGGATTTATACTTACTTCTTTTTGAAACTTAGGGACTTCTTTTTTTATATTTTAAGGATAAATTTCATGCCTCCAAAACAAAAACCGCCCTTCATAAAAAGGCGGTTAAAAAACTAGAACGTGGCTTTAGGGTTTGGCCCAAATTGGTTGTCATCGGCTTGGCTATCCATACACATAAAGACAATTAGGACAATCGCACCGATAAAAGGAATCAGAGCAATTAATATCCACGCGCCGCTTCTGCCGGTATCATGAAGTCTGCGGAAGGTCACAGCTAATCCTGGTAACAGGACAGCCAAGGAATAAAGCCCATATAAAAATGGGTCTGTTCCTAAGACTCGGTCTAACACGGTTAGGACAATCATTGCAATTGCATTGAATAGATAAAACATCCAGTATTCTTTCCGTCGTGCTCGTCCTGAAAAGCCTACATACTGCTTTAATACTTTCAAATACCAATCCATTAATGAGCCCCCTTAGTTGACCATGATATGATTAAAACATATTTACTATTGCTTTATTAGTTTAGTATTCTTTGAGAATCTTAAGAACTAAAAATTCGGACTAAATGTAAAATTGTTAATAAAATCTTTTAAAGCTCTCGAAGTGGGCTTGGTAATAAGGGCTTTGCAAATTGGAAATCATTACGCCTGAATCATTGGCGTGGATGAATTGGTTGTTGCCGAGGTAAATTCCCAAATGAGAAATACCTTTTTTATATGTATTTTCGAAAAAGACAATATCACCCGGTTTTGGCGTATCGACATAATAAGTACGGTCATAGAAGCCTGCAGCTGAAGTACGGCTAATCTCCATCCCTGATTGCTTGGCAGCATAATAAACAAACCCGCTGCAGTCAAAGCCAGCCGGAGTACTGCCGCCCCAGACATAAGGAACACCGATTTGTTTCTTGGCACTCGCGATTATCTTCGGCGCGAAATCAGAGTCAACCGTTGGTTCAGTCTTCGGCCCGGTCACAGTCACAGTCGCAGTCGCAGGAACCTTCAGCTTTTGGCCGACAAAAAGTCGATCAGAGCTTAGTTTATTGAGCGCCATTAATTCCTTGACGGTAAGCTGATAGTGCCCAGCGATTCCCCCAAGCGTATTCCCGCTTTTAACGATATAATCCGTCACTTCCGTCTGTACAACAGGTAGTGAAGTAGCCGGTGTTTTCGGCGGTGTGGTCGTCACGGGCGGCTTCGATGTGGCAGGTTTCACAGGAGCTACTGGAGCCTTCTGGGCTGGAACCTTAATCTTTTGGCCAACATAAATCATGTCGGATTTTAGGCTGTTAAGTGACTTCAAATTGCTCACCGTTGTTTTATGGTTCCCAGCAATCTTGCCAAGATAGTCGCCTCTTTTTACGGTATAGACACTGGTCGCTGTTGTAGTTGTCTGCGGTTTGGCTGCAACTGTTTTCGGCTTTACCGTTTGCGTAGTTGGGTTCGTAGCTGGTTTTACTGTGGTAGCTGTCTGTTTAGGGGCTGCCACCGTGAGCCTTTGCCCGATATGAATAATCGTCGTATCAAGCTTGTTCCACAGCTTTAGTTCACCAACAGTCACGTGAAAACGGTTGGCAATCTTAATTAAGGCATCACCTTTTACAACGGTGTAAGTGGCTGGCTGTGAAGCTTGAGCCTGTTTGCTAGCTACTGTAATCTTGAGCATTTGATTGACGGAGATAAAATCCGATTTCAATCCGTTTGCTGATTTTATATCTTTGACACTCGTATGGTATTTTTGAGCGATTTTCGATAAGCTATCGCCTTTTTGGACCTTGTATGTATCGGCCAGGGCAGTTCCTGCAAAAACGGTCGAAAGCAGGGCAGCTGTCGATAAGGCGCGAACAATGGTTTTCTTCATCTAGCAAATCACCTCTTTTTCTACACATTTTTTTAATTTTACCATAGTTTGCTAGTGTTTCGGTGAAAAAATTGTAAATCTTTCCTGATTTGATAGCGAAAAAGGCGATATTAGCGGAATTATCAATCAATTTAGCGAATTTAATAGAAAATCACCGCGATACTAGCGCCAGAATGGAAGTAACCTCCCAGTAATATACTCCTAAACCTATACCCCCTTTTCAGCTGACATCATTCCAAAGACCTAAAAACAATCTTTTACAAATTTCACTTAATTTCAACATAATCCTACTAAAAGGACATATACATCTTGCAATGGTTCTAGTAAAATAAGGAATTATAATAAACATAAGGAGGACGAGAGGTGGAGTTGAAGAAGGGGACTAATAGAGTCAATGTTGATAATTTCTCAGAGATCGTGAGAAAGGCATACGAAACGGGAAAAAGTGAGAATGGAATCACCCCAGAAAAACTAATTGCAGACTTAACAGCAGACCTGAAAAAGTTGATGGTCGGCTAATCACATATATAAACAAAGGGCTGTCGAAACAAAACTCGACAGCCTTTTGTTAGTTGAAGAATACGATAAAAAATCCTAGTTTCTTCTATTATATAGTGTATTAATATTGGTAACGTTTGCATCTGGTAAACAATAAACTAAATTCCACTTTAATAGGGTTGGCCTGTTTTTAAATAGCTTTGATCTTGCGATCACCTGAATAAAAAGCGATTCATTATTCTGATTCGTTCTTGCTGTTAGTTAAAAATTTCAGTATGTACTCACTCCACAATTGGTCGCCTTTTACATTTGGGGCACTCATGTCAGGTTGGAGATAGTCTTTCATTGCTACAGTATTTGAATCAGGCCATGCTGTCCAATGGTCGAGATAGGTAAGTTGCTTTTCCTGTGCATACTTCTTTAACTCGGCTACCTGGTGTGGGTAGATTTCTGCTTGATAAAGCGGGAAGGATGGCTGCAGGATAAAGGCTGTTTCAGGTTTGTCCGCTTGAATGTCATCAATAATCTCAGATGTATTTTGTAAGGTATCTTTAATTAGTACTTCCCCATTATTCTTTTGAATAAACGGCTCAAATATAATTAAATCTGCATTCACTGCCGCAATTTCCGCTTGTTTCTTCTGATAAAGAAATTGAGTGGATGTTAAGTTAAAGGTTTTGAGCTCTACTTTGATATGCTGCTCGCCAAATGTTTTGATTAGCTTCTCCTTAATGAGTGGAAAAGAACCAGCCGTCTCAGAACCAATCGCAGGAGAACCAGCAAAGAGAATTGTAAACGGCTTGTCCTCTTTTAAGGATTGCTTAAATTGATCTACGGCGTTGGCAGGCCAATTACTAGTGAGATTGAGTAATTCCTGTTCTTCAGGGTTCTGATCATCTATCTTGGATGTGGATGACTGATGAAATGGTTTGCTTTTTGCCGTTGCTTGGCGTTCTTGGTCCCAATGGGATTGACCTAAATAGAGCGTAATAAGGAATCCGACGGCTAATAATGCCGTTAAAAATTTCAGCATAACGATAGATACCCCCAAAAATAGATTGCATAACAATTATAGCAGAAGGGAATCGAAAATTTTCTCCATTTCGATTTTAATCTACAAATATTTACAAGGAAGTATTCATATTAGTTTAGCTAGTTAACAAAAAAGAAATTACTGCCAAATAGTCATTTGCTCTTCAAATTTCTGTAAAAAGGGTGTTTAATAGATAGAGTAATAATTAATTAGACAAAAAAACCAAAAAGATGACAATTTATGATATAATTAACAACGTTTTGTATCGTAATATTTAGGAGGCCCAAATGGAAGAGACAATTAGTTTAAAAGAACTGCTTGAAACATTAAAAAAACGATTGCTATTAATCGTGTCGATAACCTTAGTTGCTGCAATTGTTAGTGGAGTGGTAAGTTACTTTTTCTTAACCCCGATTTATCAAGCTTCTACACAAATTCTTGTGAACCAAAAGAAAGATGAACAATCTTTATACAACTCGAATCAAGTACAAACAAACCTTCAATTAATTAACACCTATAATGTAATCATTACAAGTCCGGCAATATTAGATAAGGTTTCAGAAGAACTTGATTTAAACCTGACGGCTGCACAATTAAAAGGAAAGATAACAGTGGGCAGTGAAAAGGATTCGCAAGTTGTCAACTTGTCGGTTCAGGATCCCAATGCAGATGTAGCCGCACAAATTGCTAACAAAACGGCGGAAGTATTCAAAAAAGAAATAAAGAATATCATGAATGTTGATAATGTAAGCATCTTAGCTAAAGCAGATATTACTGAAAACCCTAATCCAATTAAACCAAGACCATTATTAAATGTCGCAATTGCGATCGTTGTTGGGTTAATGGCTGGTGTCGGACTTTCATTCTTACTTGAGTACTTTAATAACACGATTAAAAACGAACAAGATGTTGAAAAAATCTTAGAACTTCCAATCTTAGGCGTGATTGCAACGATTGATGATCAAAAGATGGAAGAAGCGGCAGCACGTCGTGGAACTAAAAAATCAACAGTAAGAGGTGAGACACTTGGCTCTTAAAAAGAAAAAACTTACCAGTAAAGATGCAAGTCGTAAGCTTGTGACGGCGATCGATCCGAAGTCACCAATTTCGGAGCAATACCGGACGATTCGGACAAATATCCAGTATTCCTCGATTGATCAAGAAATAAGATCAATCATGGTTACTTCTTCAGGACCTGCTGAAGGGAAGTCAACGACTGCTGCCAATCTTGCGGTTACATTTGCACAGTTGGGTAAGAAAGTTTTACTTGTTGATGCCGACCTTCGTAAACCAACAGTTCACCATACTTTTGGTGTGAATAACTTGTTTGGCTTTACGACTGTATTAACAAAGCAAAGGGCACTTGAAAAAACGGTGCTTGAAACAGGAGAGCAGGATTTATATATCCTGACGAGTGGACCGATTCCGCCTAATCCTGCTGAGTTATTAAGCTCAAAATCAATGGAACAATTTATTGAGGATGCAAAGGCTGAATTCGAATATATTATTTTCGATACCCCACCATTATTAGCGGTAGCTGACCCGCAGATCCTTGCCAATCAGTGTGACGGTTCAATTTTGGTTGTGTATAGTGAAAAAACAGAAATCGATCAAGCAAAAAAGGGAAAAGAATTGCTTGAAAATGCCCAAAGCAAGCTACTTGGTGTGGTTTTAAATCATAAAGAAGTTCAAAATAGTGATTATTATTATTATTATGGATCCAAGTGACAAGTTTCGACAAATTCCTCCCACTCTAAGTGATACTATTAAAAAAGTTGTTGAAAAATAACAGTTTATTGGAAAAGGTGTGTGACCAATGATTGATGTACATTGTCATATCTTACCTAGTATTGATGACGGGGCAAGGGATTTGTCGGAAAGTATTGAAATGGCAAAGAAGGCTGTCGAACAAGGGATTCATACGATTGTTGCTACACCACATCATTTGAACAACCGTTATGAAAATCCTAAACAGACAATTATTGATAGAGTCAAAGAATTAAACAAGATATTACTAGATGAAAAGATAGATTTAAACGTACTTCCAGGTCAGGAAACACGGATATACGGGGAAATGGCTGAAGGCTATGAAAGAGGCGAAATCCTACCAATCGATAACACACAATATGTATTGGTAGAGTTTTCGTCTAGCCATGTTCCGAGATACACGGAGAAGTTGTTTTATGATTTGCAGACGAAGGGGCTTATTCCAGTGATTGTTCATCCGGAAAGGAACCAGGAAATCATTGAACGCCCAGAACGTCTATATCAGCTGGTAGAAAAGGGAGCGTTAACTCAGGTTACAGCTGCTAGTGTTTGTGGGGATTTCGGGAAAAAGATTAAGACATTTTCTCTGAAATTAATTGAAGCAAATCTCACCCACTTTATTGCGTCGGATGCTCATAATACGAGCAATCGTACGTTTAAGATGAAGGAAGCATTCGATATTATTCAAGCAAAGTATGGAAATGACATGGTGTATTTGTTTGAAGAAAATGCGGAGCTTGTGATAGATGGTAGTCATGTTTACAAGGAAGTACCGGAGAGAATTAAGAAGAAGAAGTTCTTTAACATTTTTTAACCGACTAAGCCGATAAGAGTTTGCAGATTACCATTTAACAACTTTATCAGGCTAATACTGCCTGATCGGCGAGGCTCCCTGCCCGTTATCGATGGGGGCACTCGATTGTGCTGTGGGTCTCTCAGAGGACCTTAGACGCATGTCGTCAAAAGCATGATGTGAGGCCGGGTTAGATGCCCGATTTAAATAAAACAATAAATACCTAATGAAAGATTAAGTGTGAAAGCACTTGCAATTCCATTAGGTATTTATTTTTTGCCCATAGCGCTTTAGTTAGTGAAAGTGTTTATTAGATAAGCGAAATATTATTTGGGGGTATACAAGATGAAAAGAGTAAGAAAAGCAATCATTCCAGCTGCAGGGCTAGGGACAAGATTTCTGCCTGCAACAAAAGCAATGCCAAAAGAAATGCTACCAATTGTTGATAAGCCTACTATACAATACATAGTGGAAGAGGCGGTTGCAGCTGGTATTGAAGACATTATCATCGTCACTGGTAAAGGAAAACGTGCGATTGAAGACCATTTTGACAATGCGATGGAGCTTGAACAGAATTTAATAGAAAAAGAAAAGTATGATCTATTAGAAAGAGTTCAGTATGCTACGAATCTAGCAGATATCCATTACATCCGCCAAAAAGAACCAAAAGGCCTCGGACATGCGGTCTGGTCTGCTCGTAACTTTATTGGCAATGAACCTTTTGCCGTTCTGTTAGGTGATGACATTGTTCAGAGCGAGACACCTTGCTTACGTCAATTGATTAATCAGTATGAAGAAACATTCTCTTCAGTAATTGGAGTGCAACAAGTAGCTGATAATGAAACACACCGTTATGGGATTATCGACCCTTCATACCAAGAAGGTCGTCGTTACCAAGTGAGTAACTTCGTTGAAAAACCAAAACAAGGAACAGCTCCTTCTAACTTAGCGATTATGGGCCGTTACGTCCTAACACCAGAAATCTTTATGTTCCTTGACCGTCAGGAAAAAGGGGCAGGTGGAGAGATTCAACTAACAGATGCGATTCAACGACTAAATGAGATTCAACGTGTGTTTGCATATGATTTTGAAGGAAAACGTTATGATGTTGGTGAAAAGTTTGGCTTTGTCAAGACAACGGTTGAATTTGCACTGCAGCACGAAGACCTCCATGATGAAATGATAGATTACTTGAGAAGTCTAGTTTCTTCATTAGATAAAGAAAAAGTAATGTTATAGAGAGAAGGAAGGGGTCAAAGTTGTCTAATTTGGCAAATCAAGAAGTATCTTATTTAGAAAACCAGAAGTTACCTGTTAATGATAGAAAAACATACTTATTAACAAAAAGATTAATTGATATTTTCGGTTCCTCATTTGGAATTATTCTCTTAGGTTTTCTTTTTATTATTATAGCCATTTTAATCAAATTGGAAGATCCAAAGGGAACCATTCTGTTTTCACAAAAAAGAATTGGGTTAAATGGAAAAGAATTTAAAATGTATAAATTTCGTTCGATGATATCTAATGCGGAGGAAAAGTTACAAGAACTGTTAAAGCATAATGAAGTATCTGGTGCCATGTTTAAAATGAAGGATGACCCAAGGATAACAATAATTGGGAAGTTTATTAGGAAAACGAGTATTGATGAATTGCCCCAGTTATTTAATGTGTTAAAAGGGGATATGAGTTTAGTTGGACCGCGGCCACCACTTCCAAGAGAAGTTGCATTGTACACTGAATATGATAAGCAACGATTAGTTGTAGTTCCAGGCTGTACTGGTCTTTGGCAAGTGAGTGGTAGAAATAGTATTGGTTTTAAGGAAATGGTAGAACTTGACCTTAAATATATCCATACAAGATCGTTATTGTTTGATATCAAAATTATTTTAAAAACAGTTTTAGTATTATTTGGTACAAAGGACGCATTTTAAGAACAGTAGTAAGTGTTCAAGTTTGTTAGGAACAATCTAGTAAACTTGAACACTTATTATTTTGTATTAATTTTGGGAATAACACATATTAATTTGTGATTGAACAAAGATTGGGATGGTTTACAATTTACTCATTAAAAATAGTATACAAATTTGCATTGAGGATTTATGTAAATTACTATGGCAAACGTAATTTCCTCTAATTATTAATTGCTGCTAACGTTAAGATAAATTCGTAAGTGTTATCCTGTTCCATTGTCAATATCACAAAATGTGGTGATGAATCTTAATAGAAGAGATGATGAAATGAAGTTAGTAATTGATTTAACAATAATAAAAAATATTAACCAAATAACTGGTATTGAAAGAGTTGCTTTGGAATCTTCCAAATATGTTATAGAAAAATTAGCAAGTTTTGAGGAAAACTCATTGCATATTATCTGTTCAAAAAAGGGATCTATGTATATTAAGAGAGAGTTTCAAAATCATATTAGTAAAAAGAATATAAAATTTTATAGCAGTCCTTATACTAATAGAATTTTTACTGATCAACTTTGGTTACCGTTTATTATTGATACTATAAAACCTGACAATGTCTATTATACTACTTTAGGCATTCCAATTATTAATAAATATCCTTTTTGCTTTATAATTCATGATGCAGTAGCATGGGCAATACCGGATACTATTTCAAAAGGAATGAAATATTACTATAGACCTTTATTGGAAAGAGCAGTAAAAAATAGGATGGTAAAAAAGGTTATAACTGTTTCAAATTTTTCTAAGAAGGAAATCGTTAATTATCTAAAAGTTGATGAGTCCAAAATAGTTGTTAACCACTTAGGGGTCTCTAATAAATTCAATTTTAGTAACAGAATGAAGGATGAAGTCCAAATAAGTAGAAATCCTATAATTAATACAAGTAAAGATTATATTATTACCATTGGGACATTAGAACCTCGGAAAAATCTCCAACGTTTAATTGAGGCATTTAGGATATTAAAACAAGAATATGGGTACTCTGGATCCTTGATGATTGTTGGGAGAGAGGGATGGTTAAACAGCTTAGTCATTCACGAGGATATTAAGGATTATGTCATCTTTACAGGATATGTTAAGGATATTGACCTGTATACACTATTGAAAAAGGCGCAGGTTTATGTATTTCCGTCCCTATATGAAGGGTTTGGGTTACCGTTAGTTGAAGCAATGCAACTAGGTATCCCTATTGCTTCCTCGAACAGTGGCTCCTTACCAGAGGTGGGACAGAGTGCATGTGAATACTTTGATCCCTACGATATAGACGATATGGCAGCTAAAATAAATATAATTCTTTCAGTAAATGGTAAAAAGGAAGAGTATAGTAAAATGGGTTTAACAATTGCTAAAAATTACACATGGGAAAAGCATGGGAAGAGACTTCTAAATGCTATTTTAGGAGAGACAATATGAAAAAAGAATTATTGTTTGGTGAGTACTTTGTTAAAGCAAATTTAGATGAGTTTATCAATGAACTTTCTAATATTGTAGTTAGTGGAAAAAGGGTTCATGTGCATACAGTAAACGTAGACCATTTAGTAATTGCAGAGGAAAACTACAAATTTAAGGACGTAATGAGAAAGGCAGAATATGTAATTGCAGATGGTATGCCGATAGTATGGTATTCCAAATTAGTGAAAAAACATCTACCTGAGAGAATTACCGGCGTTGATTTGTGTTACTCCATTATTAAAAACTCAAATACAATGGGGTTTAAGGTATTTTTGTTAGGTGCACAAGATGGGGTAGCGCAGAAAGCGAGAGAGAACTTATTAAAAGTTTATAAGGATGCTGAAATTGTTGGCGTATATAGTCCTAATCCTAGTGAATTAGTCAATGAAAAAGAGTCTTATAATATTATTGACATGATAAACAAAAGTGGTGCTAACGTTTTATTTGTGGCATTGGGTGCACCCAAACAAGAATTATGGATATATCAAAATCTTTCTAAATTAGAAACTAATATTAATATAGGAGTGGGAGCAACGTTTGACTTTATGTCAGGAAGTATAAAAAGAGCCCCTAAATTAATACAAAAGTCAGGTTTAGAATGGTTATATAGGATTTCACAAGATCCCAAGAGACTTATTATTAGATATTTAGTAAAAGATATACGATTTATTAAAATAGTTATTAAGGATTTGTACAAAAATTATGTATGTAAACCCGAATAGGATTGATTAAAATGAAAAACATATTAGTAATTTCACCAGAAAATCCTTACCCTGCCTATGGGGGAGGCCAATTAAGGATACTAAATATATTAAAGAAACTTCCTAAGGAAAAGGTAATTCTTGTAATTTTAGGAAACGAGCCTAATAAAGAGGCTACACAATATTTAAAATCTATTGTGAAGGAATTGTATTATTTTCCAATTACGAATGAGGGTTTTTCTTTAAAACTCAAGAAAGTAAAATCTATTTTTACTTTTAGATCGGTAGCAGCAGAAAGGCTTTTTAATATTAATATTGCAAAAGAGATGTTAAACATCTCATTGAAACATAAGATAGAATCCATTTTATGTTGTCATGTTTATACGATGCTTTATAGCAAGTTTATAAAAACAAGACTAGAAAGTCCTATTAAAATTTATCTTGATGCACATAATGTCGAATACAAATTAAGTCAAAGTTTCATGAAGAGTGAGTCTAATAAAATAAAAAAGGCAGTTCGTGGCATTTTTTATTTTAGCTCTCGTAATTATGAAAAGAAAATTTCGAAAAGTGCAGATCAAATTTGGTGTACTTCATTAATTGATTATAGCGAAATAGAAAGTTACAAAAAAAATGAAACTGATTTATTATTATTGCCCAATGGAGTAGATTGTTCTCAGTATGAAATAAGGATAGATGAAAAACCTAAAAAGCATACGATACTTTTTACTGGAACCATGGACTATTATCCCAATACCTATGGGGTAAAATGGTTTTATGAAGAAGTATTTAAAAAATTAAAAGAAAAAGAAATTGACTATCAATTTATTATTGCAGGTAAGAATCCAACTAGTGATATTATTAAGATTGGAAAAAATGATAAATCAGTAATTGTGACTGGTAAGGTTGAATCAATGAAACCTTACTGGGAAATGGCGACTTTTGTTGTTTGTCCATTATTCCATGGTAGTGGAACTAGTTTGAAAGTTTTGGAATCTTGGGCAAGTGGGAAAGTTGTAGTAGCAACTAGCAAAGCCTTGAGGGGTTTAGAATATATAAGTGGTAAACATGTAATAGAGTCTAATACACCAGAAGAATTCTTAGAAAGCATAGATTGGCTGCTTAAGAATGATGCATCTAGAAGAGCAATGGAAAAAGATGCTATGCTCCATGTTCAAACTAAATATGATTGGAATGTGATTTTAGATAAGCTTCCAGGTGAATGGAGAGAAAGGAAGAGGCAATGAATATCTTATGTTTATCAACAGATAAATGGGATGGAAGATGGAAAAGGAAGCAAGTGATCATGAAAGAATTAGGGGATTATAAAGAAGTAGATAGTATATGGTATGTCAATCCCCCTAGATATAAGAACTTCTTTTTCAAGAAATATAAATACAATGATAAAGTTACTATTTTAGAGTTATCTAGATTTCTTTGGTTTTTTCCAAAGGTTTATTACTTTGTTTTAATTTTTTTATTTAAGATTTTTAATAGAAAAATGGCACAGACTAAAGAAAACCTTGTTTGGCTTTATGGTATTAATGCAAGTGAAGTTTATGTAACTAATAAACTAAAAGAAAAAAAATGGAAAATTATTTATGATTGGACTGATGATTGGAGTCATATAACACCTAGGGTAGACTCTCAAGAAACGTATGATAATATTTTTAAAATATCAGACTTGATATTTACCGTCTCAAATGATTTATTTTCAAAAGCAAAAGTTAAAAATAAGAATGTTGTGAAAGTTCCTAATGGTACGTATCCTATACATGAACTTCAATTAAATGATGATAAGCCTTTTTGGGCTAACTCTACAAAAAAGGTTATAGGCTATGTAGGACAGATTACTGATAGACTTGATGTAGAAATTGTGGAAAACATTCTAAAGGAAAATGATTGTATACTTGTTTTAATAGGTCCGATAATGGAACAGAAAATAAAAACTATTTTAGAAGATTTGAAAACGGAGCATGGGGAAAAATTAATATTAACAGGGCTGGTTAATCACAATACCGCAGTAAGTTATACTAAGTATTTTGATGTTTGTGTGATTCCACATGTTGTAAACGAATTAACATTAAGTATGGACCCTATTAAATTGTATGATTACCTTGCATGGGGAAAACCAGTTATAACTACTAAGGTAGGTGGAGTAGATCTATATAGTGATATTATATATATAGTGGAAGAAAAAAAAGAATTTTGTGAAGTTATTAATAAAATTAATGAACTTGAAAATGAGGAATTAATTCAAAAAAGAATTAAAGTAACTAATGAAAATGATTGGAAGAAAAGAGTTGAGAATATTTTTACACATATAAACAAATTATAAAATAATAAATTTGGGTAAGTTTATAAATAGCATCCTTGATTTATTGCTCTTTTTATATTTATTATATGGAATATATTTATGACTAGATAATATCCTAGGTCCTGTTGTATTTCAATACCATTTTATGAATTGTTATGAATTTAATACAGATTGATAAGGAGTTTGAGATGTTAAATAATACGGTTTGGGTTTTATTTACAAATATTTTAGTTCAATCCGTATCTCTAGGTACTACATTACTATTAGCAAAAGTGCTTTCACCTGAATATTTTGGAATTTTAGCAATTTGTACAATTTTTATTAATTTAATCAATCTATTACAAGACGGTGGATTTAGTAATTACTTGATACAAAAGAAAAATGTCCAAAAAAAGGATATTTTTATAGTTAACGTAATTAATATAGTAAGTGGAATAATCTTAGGAGTAGTACTATGGAGCATTTCTCCATTCTTAGGGGACTTTTATAAGCAAGATCAAATCGGTTCACTTCTGAAGTTTTTATCAATTACACTTGCTCTCAGTTCAATAAGTTTAGTTCATAGGGCTATTATGATTAAAGAGATGCGATTTAAAGAATTAAGTATGATTGATTCAATTACTATGGTGTTAGGCGATTTAGTATCTTTAACATTAGCATACATGAATTTTGATTTCGTAGCTTTGTTAGTAAGAATAGGATTTAAACAATTAATATCAACATTATTATTATTATTAAAGAATCGAAGCTTAATTAGGATTGAAAAGTTTAATTTTAGGGAATTCAAAGAGGTTTATGAATTTGGTTTTAAAATATTAAATTTGCAGTTAGTAACTTTCCTAGGCAGAAATATTGATACTTTCCTAATTGGTAAGTTAATAGGTGTTAGGCAAGTTGGTATATATAGTATTTGTATTCAATGGAGTTTTTTAGTTAGGAATTATATTGCTCAGGGGATTTCAAAGGTTGCATTGCCCAATATATCAAAGTATCAAGATGATAACGATAAGGTAAAAGACATTTATTTAAATATGATTTCATGGGTAGCGTTCCTAGGATTTCCAATAATTTTGGGATTATTAATTACTGCTGATAAATTTGTATTACTTGCATATGGAGATAAGTGGAGTGCAGCTATAATTCCATTGCAAATTTTATTAGCTAGTTCAATATTTTCTACACTTGGGACTACAGTGGGCTCTATATTTATCGGGCTTGGTAAACCGGAAATAGAATTAAGAGTCAATATTCTATCAATTATTGGTTTAGTTGTAGGAATAGTTTTAGGAGCTGTTTTTGGAGGGTTAATAGGGGTAACAATAGCAATATTGCTTAAAGAAATAGTAATAGTATATATTTTTATGTTAAATGTTCTTAAATTAATAAAGGCAAGACCTAAAGAACTTTTACAAAGAATAATACCAGCCCTAATGAGTTCGATTATAATGGCAATCTTGATTAAGATGTTAGACGTGTTTTTAAACATCTTTGTTCATATTAATCCTATCCTTGATTATTTAGGTATAGTTTCTTTAAGTGTCTTAGTTTATTTTATATTAACTTTCCTTTTCAATAAACAAATAGTAAATCAGATAACGCCTTTTATACAATCTCAGATTTTCAAGGTATTTAAGTACAGGATTAGAGGGGGATAATAAAATTGTCAAATGTTATAGGAATATGTGTCCCTATGTTTCCAAAACTATCAGAAACATTCATTTTGTCCCAAATAGAACAGCTTATCTATAATGATTACAAAGTTAGAATTATTGCTTATTATCCATCAGGAGAAAAGAAGCAGCAACCTATAATCGATGAGCTAAATCTATTGGATCATACAGTTTATGTAAGTGGAAAAATGAATTTATTTAAAAGATTATTTCGTTTATATAATTACGAAGATTATATGTTGTTAAAGAAAATTAAGCAATATAATCTTTCTTATAATAATACAAGTATAAAGGACAATCTTAGAGATCTTTTAATTGCGAAGTCTATTATTAAGAATGGTTATCCTCAGATATTACATTGTCACTTTGGTCCAGTAGCAAAGAAGTACTTATTTATTAAAGCAATTTATGATATTCCTTTAATAGTGTCTTTTCATGGAATAGATGTTCTTCATGAGTTAAGTAAAGATCCTCATACTTACAAGGATGTTTTTGCTAAAGCAGATATAATCACAGCTAATAGTAACTATACAGCTAATGTTCTTAGAAAATTTGGTTGTCCTTCAGGTAAACTAAGGTTGTTACCTATGGGTATCAACCCTGATGATTTCCATTTTAAAACTCGTGAAATGCCTATTGATCAGAAAATAAATATAACAAGTGTCGGAAGATTAGTAGAAAAAAAAGGTCATGAATATGCAATTCGTGCAATGAAGTTATTAGTAAATAAGTATCCACTTATGAAATATAAAATTGCTGGTGATGGTCCTTTAAAAAATAAACTAGAGGGAATTATAAAGGAACTTGATTTAGAAAATAATGTTCTACTTTTAGGGAATTTAGACCAAAAGGAAATTGGTGATCTACTAGATCAAACACATATAGTTCTTTTTCCGAGTGTAACAGCTCGTGACGGAGACGAGGAGGGCCAAGGAGTAGTATTGTTAGAGGCTCAAGCTAGCGGCATACCTATTGTTTCTACTTTTCATGACGGAATTCCTGAGAGTGTTGTAGAAGATAAAACAGCATATTTGGTAGATGAAAGAGATGAAATTGGGCTGAGTCTTGCAATTGAAAAAATGATAGTTGATTCTGAGTTGTGGCCTAAGATGGGTTTGCACGGAAGAAATTATGTTAAAGAGAATTTTACTATCGAATTCCTTGCGAAAAATTTAATTAGAATTTATGAAGAAATTTTATCAAGATAATAATGTTTATACTAAAATTATTTATTTTTTGAAATGATTATCATTATTAGTTTCTTCGTGTACTAATAGTGATAATATAAATATTTAATTTTTTATATTATCACTTTATTCTTGCATATTTTGCTGCGTTTCCAAAACTACAGACGAGTAATGTAGGTTGTTTAAAGATTTTTAAGCGTAAGTTTAAGTTCTTTCAGTACTTCATTGTAAGTAAAAAAATGTAAATAAGGGAGTTTATTAATGTCTATACCAAAAATTATTCATTACTGTTGGTTTGGTGGAAAAGAAAAACCAAAGTTAATCGATAATTATATGAAAAGTTGGGGAATATTACAAGATTACCAAATAATCGAGTGGAATGAAAATAATTTTGATATTAATTCAAATCCATATGTAAAAAAAGCATATGAGTTAAAACAATATGCTTTTGTTTCGGATTACGTTAGACTGAAGGCTCTAAATGATATGGGAGGAATATACTTAGATACAGATATAGAGATAAAAAAGGATATTAGTGAATTTCTCAATCATAAATTATTTATAGGCTTTATGTATAATTGCCTTTTGGGGACAGCTATTTTTGGTGCGGAAAAATCTCATCCTACTATTAAGGGACTATTAGATAGATATAGTAATTTAGAATTGAAAATAACGCCTAATAACAATTTATATACAAGATACTTTTTGGATCAATTCCTTGGGTTTAAACTGAATAACCAGTTTCAACTTCTTGATTACGGAATTGCAGTGTACCCGAAGGAATATTTTGAACGGCCAACTTATAATAAAAAAATGGGTTATTCGATTCATCATTATAGTGCTTCATGGAAGGAAGAAAATAAATTTAAAAAAGTAATAAAACAGTCTGTTAAATTTTTAATTGGTGATGTTTCATACAGCATATTAACTCATAGTGCTTCAATCTCTAAAACGCCTTTCTATGAAATATATCTTGAACACAAAGAAAATAGGTAATCTTTTTTATTAATAAAGAGCCTTCACTAAAAAATGCTCTTTGAAAATAAACAAATTATTCTCTAAGTGGACAAAGTTTATTTTTTGACTAAGAAATTCAAAAATTAAATTAGGTGGATTAAAATGCTATCATTAAACAAAGGTTATATGCTTCACACGATTTTTTCCATATTAGCTGTTCTAATAGCTATTTCAGTTTCTATCAATCCGTTTTTATCTGCATCAATTATTATTGCTTTATTTTGTGGTATATTATTATTTTTATGGCCAAAAAAGTCCTTTGAACTTACATTGATTATAATGCTTTCAATTCCTGCAAACATAAGTAGTTATGAATTTTTCCATCTTAACATTCCAATGATTAATTTGGATATATTCAAAGCAATTTTACTTTTAGTATATTTGGTTTTATTAATACAAAGATTAATGAGAAAAAAATCAATTTTTTCTCAAACGGGATGGAGTACTGTAATATTATTTTCAACCTTTGTTTTGTATTACTTACTAGGGAAGTATTATGGAAATGGTTCCGTGTTTACTGATGCGAAAAACTTTATGTTTATACCTTTGGTTTTTACTTTGGGTGTGTCCTTTTATCAAAATGATGAAGATTCGATAAGATCCTTTATGAAAATAGTTTCTATTTCTTCTTTTATTTTGTCTGTTATAACAATATTTATGTTTTTTACTAAACATTCTCTTTTTCAACCAATTTTTGCTTCCTCTTTTGAAGCTAATACTACTAGAGTAGGGTTTGCCAACCATTCAAATTTTGCTTTTGCAATACCATTATTAATACTTACCTTAAAATTAAAATTGTTAAATAAGATCTGGACCAAATTTATACTCTTAACTTTATTGTTAATGATTATTAGTTTAATATTTGGGGAAAGTAGATCATTAATTTTTGGTGTGGTTATAAATACAATTTTCATTACATTTTATACGACTTATTTTGTTGATAAAAAATCTATCATTGATAAAACTGTTAGACTAATGTTTGTATTCTTTGTTATTCCAGTATTTCTGATAATAATCATATTTTTAATACCATCTGTTAATGAAAGGGTAGTTTCTGTTTTTGAAAGATTTAATTCTGTATACTCAGAAGGTGGTAGTGAATCATTGGATACACGAAATATATCAAATGAATATTACTATGATTTAATTAAACAGAAAATTTCAGGTTATGGAATGGGAAAAGAAATGTGGTTGATTAACAGTTTAGGGCATCCATTTGTACAAGGTATGAACATTGACAATGCTTTTATAACTCTTGCTTATAAATTTGGAGTTTTCGGTTTATTGGCATGGTCTTTCTTTTATTTTAAAAGGATTGTTAATGTATTTAAAAGTTTTAAAAATAAAAGGAATTCAATTGAGGAAAAATTCGCAAAATGTGTACTATTTTGTTTACCTATGGTTTTATTAAATTCAACATTCTTTACAGCACAGTTAGTGATGAATAGTACTGTGTATTCTTTTACTTTGGTCTTGTTAGCGTTATTCCATTCAGGTAATAGTAGTATTAACAAACTTAACGAAATCACAAAATTAGATTAATATATTTTATTGCATCATGAGTCAGGTCCATTATGTTTTGCACCCTGCAATGTGTACCAGTACTAAATTTTCCATCGGAATTTAGAGGTTATTTATCCTTATCATTCCAGTAATTTGACATTTTGCACCACGATAATATGTAATCAACCAACTTCTATAATTCTTAAATAAAAAGAATAATAGGCAAAATTAATAAAATCCGGTACCTAAATACTCATTTTGCAGCATAATAATGAGGATTAGCCAGCTAGTCAATTTTTATAAGCCCAACCTCCTCTTACTAATATTATTATATGGCTAATTAAATAAAATATTAGATTATTTAAATTCTTCAGTTGATTATAGAGATGATGTACTCATACTTTTTAAAAATAATATTAGAATCATTATTAAATAAATTTAGAATTACATGAGGTGTAAAAATGAAACTTGTTCTATTATCAGGGGGTTCAGGTAAACGCTTATGGCCCTTATCAAATGATGCAAGATCTAAGCAATTTCTGAAAGTATTGCGTAATGAGGAAAATAAATTAGAATCCATGGTTCAAAGAGTGTGGTATCAATTAGATAAATTAGGATTAACACAATCTGCTGTAATTGCTACAAGTAAAAACCAGGTAGAAATGATTCAAAGTCAAATTGGTAAAGATGTTTCTATAATTGTAGAACCGGAGAGAAGAGATACCTTTCCAGCTATAGCACTAGCTGCATCATATTTATTATCTCACGAAAATACATCCAGAGATGAAGTAGTAGGAATATTACCAGTTGATCCATATGTTGAGGATAAATTCTTTGCAAGATTATTAGATCTAGGAGATATTTTAAAATCCTCTAATGCAGACCTGGCATTAATGGGAGTACATCCAACTTTTCCTTCTGAAAAGTATGGGTATATTGTTCCAAATCAAGAGTTATCTACTGAAGAAGTTGTTAAGGTGAGTCACTTTAAGGAGAAACCAAAAACTGACGAAGCTAAAGAACTTATTGAGCAACGAGCTCTATGGAATTGTGGTGTATTTGCATTTAAACTAGATAAGATTATTTCTTTATTAGAGGAAAAAGGATTACCAACAAATTACGAAGAACTTTCTTCAAACTATTCTCTTCTACCTAAAATTAGTTTTGACTATGAGGTAGTGGAAAAAACGGAAGATATCATTGCAATTCCCTATGAGGGAAGCTGGAAAGATCTTGGAACCTGGAATACCTTAACTGAAGAAATGGGGACTAATATCTTAGGGAGAGCCAATGTAAGCAAAGATTCTAAAAATATTCATATTATTAATGAACTTGATATTCCTGTATCTGTTCTTGGATTATCTAATATTCTCGTAGCTACTAGTCCTGATGGTATTTTAGTTACAGACAAGGAAGCAAGCCCTCGTGTGAAAGAATTGGTTGGAGACTGGGATCAAAGACCGATGTATGAGGAACGCCGATGGGGTTGGTACCGAGTCCTTGATCATACAAAGTATGATGAAAGTAACGAAGTATTAACTAAACGCATTAATATTAAAGCTGGGAAAAACTTAAGTTATCAATATCACCTTCACCGTAGAGAAGTGTGGACCATTGTAAAAGGAGAGGGAGTACTCCTATTGAATAATGATTTTAGTGTCATTAGAGCTGGAGATGTAGTTGAAATTCCAGTGGGAATTAAACATGCAGTTAAGGCTGTTACGGATTTGGAATTTATTGAAGTACAAACAGGAACTCAATTAGTTGAAGAAGATAATCATCGACTCCTATTAACATGGGAAGAAATTGAGGAATCAGCCTACGAACTAGGTAAATAAAAACGTAGGAGCTACTAAGTTTTCGTAGCTCTTTTTTATACAGATTTATAAATATTAATAATGAAGCCAGCTTTTGTAGCCTTTTCATACTTCAATTTGGAAATTTAGTAAGAATTCATAATGAAAAAACATTGGAGATTATTTTTTAAACACTTAGAATTAGGTATTGGTGAATTGCTTGAGACCTTGTTCACGGGACTAACTGATTAGCTTAAATCTATAAATTTCCATAAGTTGGGGTTGTTGTATAGATGCTCATATATACTAGTGTTAATTTATGGTTTATAATAAGTTAGTTTTTAATTCTTAAAAAATACATTATAATAATTTGGAAAATAAATTATTTACTTAAAGAGTAATTAGACCATTTGCTATATTTAAAGATTTGAAAAAATCCTTTATAATAACAATCTCAAAGGTGGAATATAAATTGAAAATTGCTGTTGCAGGAACTGGATATGTTGGCCTAGTAACTGGTGTATGTTTAGCAGAAAATGGGCATTTTGTTTCTTGTGTTGATATAGATGATAGAAAAGTAGCTTTAATGAGTGCAGGAATCTCTCCTATTTATGAACCAGGTTTAGAGGATTTAATGGTAAAAAATATGGAAAGATTGAAGTTTACAACCAATTACAAAGCTGCATATAAAGATGCGGATGTAATCTTTATTGGAGTTGGAACTCCAGAAAAGCCAGATGGCTCAGCAAATTTAAGTTATGTCAATTCTGTCGCCATACAAATTGCTGAAAGTATTGAGAACGATTGTATAGTGGTTATTAAATCTACTGTACCAGTTGGGACCAACGATAAGATTGAGGACTTGATCAAAACAAACCTTGTTCATAATGTAAAAGTAAGTATTGCTTCGAATCCTGAATTCTTGTCACAAGGTACTGCGGTTAGAGATACCTTAAACGCCTCTAGGATTGTAATTGGCGTGGATGAACGACTTGCTGGTGAGATTTTAAGTGAAGTTTATAAAGACTTTGGAGCACCAATATTGGTTACAAATAGGAAAAGTGCAGAAATGATTAAGTACGCGTCCAATGACTTTTTAGCATTGAAAATTTCCTTTATCAATGAAATCGCTAATCTTTGTGAAATTATTGGAGCAGACATAGAAGATGTTGCGCTAGGAATGGGCTATGACAGTCGTATAGGTAATAAATTCTTGAATTCAGGTATCGGTTACGGAGGTTCATGTTTCCCTAAGGATACAAAGGCCTTACATTGGTTAGCAAATTTTCATGATCATGAATTAAAGACTATTAAAGCAGCTATCGATGTAAACGAAAACCAAAAGCTCAAATTAATTAAGAAATCCAGAAAGTATTTTGATAGTTTGAAAGGCTTGAATGTAGCCGTTCTAGGATTAACTTTTAAACCTGGTACAGACGATTTAAGGGAAGCTCCTTCATTAGTAAATATCCCAATTTTGCTTGAGGATGGTGCTAATGTAAAAGCATGGGATCCTGTGGGTATTGAAAACTTTGAGAAATTATACCCTGAGAATATAATTTACTCAACCTCCATTGAAGATACTCTTAAGGATGCAGACGTATGTTTTATCTTTACCGAATGGGATGAAGTCAAAGATTTTAATCTATCCAATTATAGCAAATTAATGAGAAAACCAATCATACTCGATGGTAGAAACTGCTATGACCTTACTAGTGCTAAGGATGCAAAGATTGTTTATGACTCAATCGGAAGAGAAACTGTTAATAGCTTAGAAGCTTCACTGGTTTAATAATTCTTTTTCGTAATGGTAGACGTCATTGAAATCAGTATCCATATGAAAAAGCAACAGTGGTTTTATTATAATTTGGGGAGGACATCTGTCCTCCCTATCTTTTTGCTTTTTATAGTTGAGAACAACCAATTATTTATCCGATTATTGTTTATAAGTATTATTACATAATAGACATCTTAGAGAAAAAGGGAGAATTTATGATTACTTGGTTAGATATTTCTGAAAATTGGTCTTCATTTTATAAATTAGATAAAGACCTTAAAGCTAAATTACATGAAATGGAAAGTAATAAAAAGTTACTAGAAGACTGTTTTTATAAACACTTAGAATTCGGCACGGGCGGAATGCGTGGAGAACTTGGACCTGGCATTAATCGCTTAAATACCTATACCATCCGCAGAGCTGCTGAGGGGTTAGCGCAGTATATTGTAGAACAAGGGGAAGCAGCTAAACATCGTGGTCTAGTTATCGCATATGATTCCCGTCATAAATCTCCAGAGTTTGCGTTAGAGGTGGCTAAAACCGTTGGAAAGCATGGCATAAAGGCTTATGTATTTGATGAACTTCGGCCTACTCCTGTACTATCTTTCGCGGTTAGATATCTAAATGCCGTTTCAGGCGTAGTGATAACAGCTAGTCATAATCCGCCAGAATATAACGGTTTTAAAGTCTACGGTGAAGACGGAGGCCAGATTCCACCAGAAGCAGCCGATACCATTATTCGTTATGTAGATGAGGTTGAAAATGAGTTAACTGTTGAAGTAGCAGAAGAACAAGGACTACTTACAAGCGGATTATTAACCTACATAGGTGAAGAGATAGATCAAGCTTATGTTGAACAATTAAAAACACTTCAATTAAACCCAGAAGTGGTTGCAGGCGTAGCAAAAGACACGCGAGTGGTTTATTCTCCATTACATGGGACTGGGAATAAACTAGTTCGTTCGGGACTAGAGGCATTTGGCTTTGTGAATGTCACCGTTGTTAAGGAGCAGGAGCTGCCTGATGCAAACTTCTCTACCGTGAAATCTCCGAACCCTGAAGAACACGCGGCCTTTGAATTGGCAATTCAGTATGGAGTAAAGATCAATGCAGATATCCTAATGGCTACGGACCCAGATGCAGACCGTTTAGGTGTGGCAGTCAAAAATGGTGAAGGTGAGTATGTGGTTCTGACCGGTAACCAGATGGGTGCCTTAATGCTGGAATATTTGTTATCACAAAAACAAGCAAAAGGGACGCTGCCTGAAAATGGTGTCGTAATCAAAACGATTGTTACCTCCGAAATCGGCCGAGCTATTGCAGAGCATTATGGAATACAAGCAATGGATACTCTAACCGGATTTAAATTCATTGGAGAAAAGATTAATGAGTTTGAGCAGACTGGCGCTTCTACCTTCTTATTTGGGTATGAAGAAAGTTATGGCTATTTGATTGGAGACTTTGTTCGTGACAAGGATGCGGTTCAATCAGCAATCTTTGCTGCCGAAGTTGCTGCGTTTTATAAGTCAAAGGGCATGACCATGTATGAGGGGCTCTTAGCTATTTTTGAAAAGTATGGTTTCTTTCAAGAATCTCTCCAATCGATTACCTTAAAAGGAAAAAATGGTGCAGAACAAATTTCTGGTTTAATGGATACATTTAGAAGTGAACGATTAAGGGAAGTGGCTGGAATTGAGGTAGCAGCTATTGAGGATTATTCAACTTCTGTAAGGTTCGCAAATGGTACAGAAAGCAAGATTGATCTGCCACAATCCAATGTCCTAAAGTATCATTTGGAGGATGGTTCATGGTTCTGTCTTCGTCCATCTGGAACAGAGCCAAAAGCGAAGTTTTATTTTGGGGTGAAAGGCACGTCTATGAAAGACAGTCAGGAGAAGTTATCTTCCATTCAAAATTCCGTAATGAATAAAGTGAATACTATTATAACTAATTGAACGATTCTCCCCCTTGCCTACTAACCTGGCATAGGGGGTTGTTATTTTTTAACAAAAGGGCTGGAGATTTACAGTTGAATATAGAAGATGGTGGATACTAGCAGCGATTTTTGAAAGACCATGGGGACGGTTCTACCGGCTTTATCCTGATTTTTTAAGCAGGGTATAAGCAAAAAGTGAATGAAGTATTTTGGAAATTAGTGTATGATAGGTTTGATAGAAATAGTTTACTCCTTTCTTTCCGCTAAAGATCCCCTCGTGTGTTTATCCACCAATGGAAACATATCATCTATCTGTTTCATTCCATTTCAACCTTACTACCCTATCCAATCCTTTATTTAAATTTTTCACCACTTGATCCCATGATATAACTACTCTTGAATACTTCACCATTGTGTACTAGTAACTATTCATAATCTCCACTTTGAGAAATAGAAAATATCCACTATATATTCGAGGAGGGAATTTAAACATGTCAGTAAAAGTTACAAGCATTGGACTAAAGGGCTTGGAGGGATACCGTGTCCAAGTGGAGGTTCAGGTGAAAGAGGGAATTGAATCCATTGTGATTGTCGGGCTCCCTGATGCGTCGGTAAAAGAATCAAAGGAACGGGTTGCAGCTGCCCTGCATAGTATGGGTAATTCTTTAGTAGATATGAAAGTAACCATTAATCTATCGCCTGCTGAACAAAAGAAAAATGGTCCATTATTTGATCTATCGATTGCTATTGGAGTATTAATAAGTGGGAAGTTTGTAAAGGAGAAAATTCCTAACGATACTGGTTTTATTGGAGCTATATCATTAGACGGAACAATACTTCCGGTGGAAGGAATGATTGCAGCTATCCTAGCAGCGAAAAAACTGAAGTTAAAAAAGCTTTTTCTCCCCTTTGACCCTACCATCCCTAAAATTGAATTGACTGATTTAGAGCTAGTTTACATAGAGACGCTTCAAGATGTCACGGACCATTTAGCGGGCAGGCCGATGCTTCCTCTTCTTCAACCAATTGAACTGCTGGAAGATCACATGGTGGTAGAAAGGGATTTTAACCAGATTATAGGCCATGAAATTGCAAAAAGAGCACTAGAAATTGCTGCAAGTGGTGAACACTATGTTTTGATGGACGGTCCACCCGGATGTGGTAAGAGTTTACTAGCTGAAACCTTCCCCTCGATCCTCCCTTCCTTATCCAAAGAAGCTCAGTTGGAGAAAATAAGTCTCTACCAACTAGCCGGTGCTCCCTATCATTCACTATCCTTACCTTCATTTCGTCATCCACATCATTCTGCCTCATCTGTTTCGATTATCGGTGGTGGTACCAATCCGAAACCCGGTGAAGTGTCGTTAGCCCATCGCGGTGTTCTCTTTCTAGATGAATTAGGGGAATTTTCAAAGAAAACATTAGATATGCTAAGACAGCCATTAGAAAATGAGAAGGTAACGATCAGTCGTGTCCATTCTACTGTGACGTATCCCGCAAAGTTTATTTTTATCGCTGCCATGAACCCCTGTCCTTGCGGTTATTTTGGTTCCAGTCAGCAATATTGTACCTGTTCTGAAAATCAAATTAAATCGTATCAAAATCGCGTCTCAGGTCCTATCTTAGATAGAATAGATATTCTGCTATCTTTAAAGCCAGTTAATCTGAAGGATCACGATTTCAAAGGAATTGAATCATCAGATGAAATACAAAAGCGGGTTATCGCTGCTAGAGAAACACAATATAAACGGTACTCTAAAGAGATTTGTAATGGAAGTGTCCCATTTGAACAGTTGATTGGTGAATCTCCTTTAACCAGCAGACAGCAGCAATTCCTACAAAGTATGTCAATCAAGCAAGGACTTAGTAACCGTGTGCAAATAAAGATTATCCGCTTAGCAAGAACAATTGCTGACTTAAATGGGGAAAAATCAATATCGAATGAGGCTCTTAGGGAGGCTATACAATTAAGGAAAATAGATAAGCCAAAAGAAATGGCGCCTCGTGAAACAAAGGCAGGGGAGAAGAGTTGTAACCGTCAAGTAGAAATCAACAGTTTTTAGTAAATAAGATTAAACAGTTTTCATCAATTAAGATTCAACACTTTGATTATCAAATAATGCTTTTCTGTATTTCATTCTGATACTGTCCTGTTCTTCGCTGAAAGTCAAAATTTCACTCCGATGAAGGAGACGATCCAATATTGCTGTCGTAAGTGTCGTATCCCCAAGGAACTTTCCCCATTCTCCAGGACCTTTATTAGATGTAAGGATAAATGCAGCTTTGTCATACATCTCATAAATAAACTGGAAGAATAAATGGGCATCCTGTGGTTCATAAGCCATATACATGACATCATCGATGATAATCAGGTCAGATTTGATAATACGGTTGTACCTTGTTTTAGATTTACTGATATACTCTCTTGATTTCAATACATAAATCAAACGATCCATTGATATAAAAGAAACCTGGTATCCACGCTCAATAGCGTGAATACCCAAGGCAGTTGATAGATGAGTCTTGCCGACACCCGTTGGTCCCATCATAATTAAGGTAAAATACTCATCGACCCATGATAATTGTTTTAATATATTCAGTTGTTTTTCTCCAATCGCTGTCTGTTCCTCAAGTCGAAAGTTCTCAAATGTGAAAAACGGTGTTAAAATCCCCAATATAAACGGTTAAAAATTCCCCGAAAATAACGGATAATTGTCTCGATACATCAAAATTTTTTTGAGTGGAGAGACAACATGTTGAAGGATGGGGAATTTTTTATGATCAGAGAGTTACATCAAAAAGGATGGACTCAGACTGCAATTTCAGAAGAAACAGGGTTCGATAGAAAGACTATTAGGAAGTACATAAACCAGAATCAACTTCCTAAAAGAAAGGGGGATAAAAAAAGTAAAGGAAGCAAATTAGATGACTATAAAGAGTATTTGTTAAAGAGACTTAAAGAAGGAACCACAAATTGTGTAGTTTTGTTAGAAGAGATACAGGGAATGGGCTATGATGGCCAAATGACAATACTAAGGGAGTTTATTAGTCCCTTTCGTGAAAAACCTAATAAGCAGTCAAGTATCCGTTTTGAAACTCCTCCAGGTAAACAAGCTCAAATGGATTGGGGTGAATTAGGAGAACACGAGATTGACGGTAAGAAACAGAAACTTTATGTATTCGTCATCGTCCTTGGATATTCAAGAATGAAATACATGGAGATTACAACAACAATGAACATGGAACAACTGATGAAGTGTCACATGAATGCTTTCTCGTATTTTAATGGTGTTCCATCACAAATTCTTTATGACAACATGAAGACTGTAGTGATTAAGCATAGCCCGACTGAAATTAGATTCAATAGAAAATTTGAGGAGTTTTTAGCTTACTATGGCATTGTTCCAAAAGCTTGTAAACCAGCTCGTCCTCAATCTAAAGGTAAAGTGGAAAGTGCAGTTGGATATGTGAAGAAAAATTTTATGCAGCGAAAGTTGGAGCCATCCCTAGTTAAGATGAATGAGAGTCTAATAGAATGGTTGGACAAAATAGCTAATAAGAAGCCTAATCAAACAACCAAGGAATCACCGTTTGAACGGTTTGAAGTGGAACAAGAGAAATTACTAAATTGGAACCAACGCCCTCTATTCCCAATGAGTAGATGGACAACTACTAGTGTTGACCAACAGGGTTATATCTCTTACGAGAATAAACTGTACTCTGTCCCCTACCGTTATAAGGGAGCAGAAGTGAAGATTAAAGAGACTTTAGAACACCATATCGAAGTTTACTATGAACTAGATTGTATTGCGACACATCCAATGATCAATGGGAATACCAAATCAATCGCTCAATTGAAACATTACAAAGAAAATAAAAAAGAAGAGACGAAAGTGACACCTAAAGGTTTGGCGACCGGTCACAATCCTCTCTCTGGTCCAAAAGTGGAACAACGTTCCCTCTTGGTGTATGAAGAACAGTCAAAGGTTGGTGAATATGAATGAACACTGACCTTCTAACTGAACGTCTTAAAAGTGTAGGTTTTCATTTAACCTCAAATCGAATCGAAGGCATTTTAGAGGATGCCTCTAAAGATAATGTATCATATTCTGACTTTCTTAACATCGTTTTATTACAAGAAATTGAAAGTAAAGAGAGACAAAACCTTGAAAGACGGCTTAAAAAATCTAAACTACCATTTTATAAAAAAATTGAGGACTTTGATTTTGAATTTCAAACAAGCGTCAATGAACGTAGAGTAAAAGAGGTAATGACTTGTCGTTTCATCCAAAATGGAGAAAACATCTTACTCCTGGGTCCGCCAGGAGTAGGGAAAACTCACCTAGCAATAGGTCTAACAATTGAAGCAATAGAACAAGGAAATACAGCCTATTACACCAGATGTGATGATTTTATTTTATCTTGTAAAAAGGCTGAGCAGCGTGGAACTACTGCCCGCCTAGTTAATAAATTGTGTGTTCCTGAAGTATTAGTTATTGACGAAATGGGTTATTTTCCATTTGATGAGCTTAGTGCTAATCTATTGTTTCAAATCATTTCAAAAAGGTATGAGCATGGATCTATAATCATTACGTCCAATAAATCCTATGTTGAATGGGGGAAAATATTTGGAGATGATGTTTTAGCTACGGCCGTTCTCGACCGTTTATTGCACCATTCAATAACGTTTAATATTAAAGGACAATCATATAGGTTAAGAGAAAAACAACGGGCTGGCGTTCAACCAATACAAGGTTGAACGCTGAAATTGGGGATTTTTTAACCGTTGGAAATGGGGAAAAATAAACCGTTGTTGACACAAATGTCAAAGCTTCTGGAAACTCTGCCCACTTCATTAGTCTTTCACTGTTTTTTCTTTCCCTACTACGCATTTCATGACTAAGAAACTCATGGATGAATTCATGATATGTCCATCCCTTTGCTTCAGCTTCCCTTAGAAGAGAAGGTAACTCCTTGGCTGTTTCAGCCAGACGTAAGGTTCGACATTTATCCTGTAGTGATTCGTAAGGTTGGCTCATCGGTTTGATCCTCCCTGAAGGACACTTAAATAAATATCTTCTCTTCGTTGGGGGGCAACTAAAGTCTTATATTTCTCATTCAGGATTCCAGTTTCTTTATGTTTCTTTCGGCTCTGTATTTCTAATGAGATGGCAATATCCCGAAGATCATTTGCACTAGTCAACCGTAAACGTCTCATTTCATTAAGTGCCTCATCAATGAAAGCTGGATATTTCAGAATGACAGATTGTACAACTTTAAGTTGATCTATCATATGGCGTGGATATTGATTAAAGAGAATTTCAATTAGCCAATTTGCAGCTTCTTTATCGGTTAACATTTCTTTGATTTGCTGTATTAATAAATCACGTTTAGATTGTTCACGTTCCCGATGGGAAGGGTCTGAAATAACAGCACCACTTCCTTGTGCGATTTTATGTTTAGCTAGTGGCTGCCCAGTTTGCCGTAGTCGTATGTATAGATACTCAGTATCCGTCTCGACATAAGCAATATTGGGAGCTCCTTTTCGGTAAGTGCCACGAGGTACGCTGTACCGATTCCCATCAAACCGGATAACATTGTCTTTGTTAATAGTTCTTGTTATACTAGAATCGAAGATATCTTCAAAAATGTAAGTACCGGAGACCGGTTGTAGGTGTGGCTTTTCCAGGGCGAACACCTCGACAGGTCTCTTTTTCGTATTATGATGAACCTTATAATTTCCTGTTCTCTTTGACCAACTCAAGCAAGATTCCTGCCAATCTAGTAGATTATCGAATGTACGGTTCTTCGCGAAATTATTTTTTACATACTTTACTACCTGCTCAATTTTCCCTTTAGATTCTGGATCAGATTTTCTACATAGGTAGACCTTAAACTTTCTTGTCTGTTGATACTTAGTAAA
Source organism: Neobacillus sp. C211 (assembly GCF_051842875.1). Classification (NCBI taxonomy): domain Bacteria; kingdom Bacillati; phylum Bacillota; class Bacilli; order Caryophanales; family Bacillaceae; genus Neobacillus; species Neobacillus sp. C211. Next base: position 69,890 of record NZ_JBPXRO010000018.1, on the reverse strand, counting down.
TTCTACTGTCATAATTAGGTCTCCGGCATTTTCACTGACTGCCAGTAAACGATCTTGATCGTAGACGATTTCAATAGACATGCCCCCATAAAAACGGAAGGCATTTTCATGCATTCTAATAAGATCTGATGCTCGAAACGGCCGATCGAGCCATTCTACATATTTGTATCTGGAATGGGCCAGTACGAATCCAATAAAGTAGAGCCGTTTGAATGCTCCATTCGTTGTAGGGACCCTTATTTGACCAAAGTCTACTTGTAACTGCTGACCCATTGGAAGATCAGGTACTGTACTATAATTTCTTTCTGAGTTTATTTTAGGGATATGATAAAATTCACGTATCTCATTAACATAATTTCTTACAGTTCCTTCTGTAACAGAACTGACGTCTAATTTCTCGCCCAACCAGTCCAATACTTGCGCTCCTGATAAATCAGGATGCTCCTTTAACCATCCGAGTATTTCCTCCCGAAAGGGATCTAGCTTTTTACTTCTATTCTGTAATGACATGGCAAACGAGTAAAACTCTTCTGGGCTCATCCTTCCGTATTCTATCACCCTATTCCTAGAAATCTTTAATTTCCTAGCTATCGCGCTATTTGAAAATCCCTCACCGCGAAGCCTATGAATCTCGTTGTAAATCATCAGTCTTTCCACTCCTGTTTATTCCTCACTTTCCATAGACTGATTTAAGTATATAGAAAGTGGGTTAATTAAGGTAAACTGTTGATTCTTATTTGTCGAAATCTGTTTAACCTTATTTGCGGAAAACTGTTGATTCTAGTTTATCGTTTACAAGAGTGAATGGAACTATCAGTGAGCGGAGAAAAAGAAAATCAAATATTGGTGTTTGCTTGCTCTTTTAGGGGAGTAAAGCAAAAGAATAGGCCGATGTTTTCCTGTGGTGATTAAGATGCCTCGAAGAGCCAGAGTGAAAAGCGGGAGCGGAATCTACCATATTATGCTAAGAGGTGCCAATAGACAAGAAATCTTCCACGATGATGAGGATTGCCTGAGCTTTATTGAGATTTTACAAAAATATAAGTTGAAAACTAAGGTGAAGATTTACGGTTGGTGTTTGATGAGTAATCATGTACACTTGCTATTAAATGAGGGTAATGAAGATATATCGACTACAATGAAAAGAATAGGTGTTAGTTTTGTCTTGTACTATAACTGGAGGTACGGAACATCAGGACATCTTTTTCAGGACAGGTTCAAGAGTGAGAATGTAGAAAATGATCAGTATTTATTAACCGTGGTAAGATACATCCACCAAAATCCACTTAAAGCAAGAATCGTCAAAAGGGTAGATGATTGGAACTGGAGCAGTTGCCGTCAATATTACGGTACTCACGATGAGGTAAGGAAACTGCTGGACTCTGAATTCATTTTGGGAATGTTTTCTGAGGATAACATTCTGGCCAGAGAGAGATTTAAAGAATTTAATGAAAGGGTCAATCAGGACCAATGTCTAGATGATCAAATGAATGAAAGAAGATTAACAGATGAAGAAGCAAGGGAATTGATTAAAATGCTGCTTAACGGAATTGAAATCGCCCAAGTTAAGAGTTTACCAAGACTCAAAAGAAATGAAATTCTCAAAAAAGCAAAAGGAATCCAAGGCCTGTCACAACGCCAAATATCAAGAATCTTAGGCGTTTCACGAACACTTATATCTAAAGCGTGACCAGTAGACAATTCTTGTGGTCAGTACTAACATCATTAAAAACCATGAGAACCGTCTCTATGGATATGCTGTGGATATGGGAGGATGGCCTCTGATTACAGCCACAAGAATGTACCATCTCTGCCATGTTTTTTACCATCAGTTGCCACGAAATTTACCACTTGCTGTCAAAGTATTTACCAATAGAAAAACGTCAACGATTTTGAAGTAAAAAAGCCTAAATCCTCCTTATTTTTACCGAGGATTTAGGCTTTTGGTCATCCGCAATCACGCCGATTGTGGAATATCATTTTCTATTGAATAGTATATTTGTACTATGCATTAAATTAATTAAAATTTTTCTAATTAGACCTGATCCGGTTTGTGGTAACTTGAGTAGGAATGTGATAGAATTTATATAATTCTGAATATTTAAATTTTAAACTTTTAATCTTAATAAGAAAGGACGACTGATATTACAAATGATTATTGATTGCCATTTCCATGTTGATGAAACAATGTTAGCGCTAGAAAAAATGATTGAAGAGATGGATAAAAACAATGTTGAGAAAACCGCATTAATTCCACCTTTTAATGAAACCATGTATGATAAAGAAAGTACATACCAGAATAACCTCCACCACTTATTCCGCTTTTTAATCATGAATTTCCCCAAAATAGGCTTTAAGATTTATGACGGATTAGTTAAAGATGGCTACTTTAAAGTCAATGGAAGCTTTAAGATTTTTATCGAGCCAAATAATGATATTGTAGCAAATGCGATCAAACGCTATCCTGATCGTTTTCTAGGCTGGGCTGCCGTTAACCCCACGGTTCCAGTATCTGTGGAGACGTTAGAGACATACCTCAACCTACCTGGTTTTATTGGAGTCAAAGCCCATCCATTTATGCATAAATATAGTATAAAAAAACTCGATTCCATTGGATACTTTTGCCAAAACAGAGATATCCCAATGATTATTCATCTATCTTCGGAACCAGATTCCTATAAATACTTACCTGACAAATATCCCAATCTCAAAGTTATTTATGCCCATGCAGGTCTTCCTTTTTGGAAAAGCCTGTGGCAATATGCAAAGGAAAAACCCAATGTGTACGTGGACACATCAAGTGATTACCTTACCCCCTCTATCATAAGAAATGTAGTTCAGGCACTTGGATATCAAAAAGTATTGTATGGCTGCGATGGACCATATGGAATGAAAAAGTTTAATGAGTACGATTACTCGGATAAAAGGAGTTGGGTTGATTCTTTAGACATTCCAGGGGAACATAAGGAATTTATTCTAGGGAAGAATTTTATGGACTTAATTAAGAGTACAGAAAGCCGTTAATTTAAGTGAAATTCTTCACTAAGTTCTCTAAAACAGAAGTTGTTTATTGCGCAGTATGTCTACTACGTAATACAAGAGTTAATCTGGACCGTTTGCAGAAGACTGATCTTATTGAAAGTCAATCAATTTTTTATAACATTTTGATTCTCAGAACTGTGGTTTTATATCTTTTATCCCCAAATGGATTGCAGTGGTAAACAGTCTGTTATTCTTTGGTACATTCTTTGTCATTCGGTGGTAAAAACTATGTCAAAGGTGGTACATTTCAATGGCCGTAATCAGGCCTCCGGCAGAATTCGATCCAACTAGAGGGGAATAAACTATATGATACTGAAGGGGACGCCATTATTATTAAAAGTGAAAATCAGATTATGAAAGAAATATTCGTATGAAAAACTGCACAGGAATCTAATGGAGTTTGTCGTACATTCACCGCATCCACCAAAGATTAGCGATTTGGTTCAGATTACATCGGGGGGGGCACGCGCTATCCCTGGTCAATTTGTTTTAGATTTGACTGCCGGGGAAGAATGGTGATGACGATCCGACTTTATGGAAACCCATTGTAATAGGTGAATTAATCAAGGTGAACTGTATAATAAGAAAATCAATGTCATTCGATAATTTTGGGGTCAGGAACAGACTGCAGTTGGAGAGAAACAACTAAATAGATTAAAGCAGCTGACATGGGTTGATGAATGCATCACACTAATCATGATGGGGCCTTAATTACTATTACAATAGTATTAGGAAGAACTGGAGAGTTTTAAATCTTTTTAATTATAAATTTTAGACACGTTAAAAATTGAGACAAAAACAACCCTATTGGGTTAGTTTTTGTCTCTTTTATGTTTTTAATGTATTTGCTTATTCCATCCAGTTTGTATGGAATACTCAGCAATATCAGTCAAAAATTGGGTTTTTTTGAGCAGTTTTGGAGAATGAATTTTTAATGTATGTGCAATAAAATAAAACTAAGCTCAACTAAACCTTACACATTGATAGCGCCTACTTGTAAGGGTGTGAGCTTCAAAAAGCTGGGATTGGCGTTTCATCTATTGGCTCGCCATTAGTAAGGTATACATCAACGACGAAGAAGGCTTTACCAAACAAAAGCTTATGTTGGACACGCTTTGTCAAATTAGTAACTTGCTTAATTGCAAATATATTCGTATCTTCAGCTTCTATATACCTAAGGGTGAGGATGCCGATCACTATCGTGCAGATGTCATTAGCAAAATAAAAGAGTATGCAGCCATTGCGGAAAGATACGATGTTATTTTACTGCACGAAAATGAAAAAGATATCTTTGGTGATATTGCAAGACGCTGTCATGAGATTTTAACAGAAGTTGGTTCTCCTTATTTTGAAGGGATTTTCGACTTCGCTAATTTCGTCTAGTGCGGTGAAGATGCTCAAGAGTGTTATGATCTCTTAAAAGATGAGATTGTTTATATACACATAAAGGATGCTGTAACATCCGATAGTCAAAATGTTGTCTGTGGAACTGGCGAAGGTAAAATACCAGAAATCAAGGGGGGGGTTATTCTTAATTTATTAATTAGTTTAATAAACTAATTGGTAAATAGGATAATAATTTTTAGTGATAGGTTAATTTATTTATTTTTTTAAACTAAAATGAAAGGGCTTACAATTTAAGAAGAGTAGCGGTTAGTCAAAGGGGTATTGTTTGTTTGGTGAACAAGATTTGGCGGGTTTGATAGGGGTTATTGGAGAGTTAATTTTTTGTAATATTCGATAAAATGAAAGCGTTATATTACGAGGGGGCGGAATCATGTCAAGTGTAAAAATGGAAAGCGGTCAGCAATATAACAGAGCGAAATTATGGCAAATTGCTTTATTTACTCTAAATAATACTTCAACAAATCTTCATTTGTTTGTGTTAGGCTTTGTCACTTATTATGCAACGGGGATTGCCGGGCTTGCTGTTATGATGATCAGTTCAGTATTGATGGCGGCACGACTATTTGATGGGATTATTGACCCAGCTATTGGATTCATTATCGATAAAACAGAGTCCAAGTTTGGTAAGTTTACGCCATTGATTGTATTAGGAAATATTATTTCAGCTGGTACCATCATAGTTATCTACAATGTTACTCATCTATTGCCAGAATCAGCACAGTTTCTATTCTTTACGGCAATGTTGATTGTTAATAAAATTGGATATTCATTACAAACTAGTGTTACCAAAGCAGCACAAACTGTACTAACAAATAATCCAAAGCAGCGACCATTATATGCAATTTTTGATGGGATTTATAATGCTGGGATTTTCACTGGTGGTCAAATTTTCGTTGCTAGCTATCTAGTAGCAAAACACGGTGGTTTTAAACTTCCATTGTTTAGGGAATTAAATAGTTATGGACTTATTCTTTCGGCTGTATTTGCTGTACTAGCGATCGTGGGTATATGGTCAAAAGATAAGAAGGAATTCTATGGATTAGCAGAGGAGACAACAAAAACGACTGTACGTGAATATTGGAGCGTTGTTAAAGGAAACAGACCATTACAGTTGCTTTCACTTTCGGCTTCTTTCGATAAACTAGCAACTAGTATATCTCGATATTCCGTTGTTGGAGTTATGTTGTTTGGTATTTTACTAGGAGATTATGCATTAAGCGGTAAAATAGGTCTTATTACGTTGGTTCCAACATTATTAATTACTTTCTTAGTGGTTGGAGTAGCAAGAAAGACAGGGTTAAAGAAATCGTATGTTACTTCAGCTTGGATCGGGACGCTGTCCTTCTTGGGATTGATTGCTCTATTCTTGCTAATCGATAATCCGTCAGCAATCTCACTCGACAATATCGGGGTTGCCACTATCTTATTCTTGGTCTTATATTCATTAGCAATAGGCTTTGCAAGTATTCCGACGACGCTTGTCGTTCCGATGATTGCAGATGTTTCTGACTATGAAACAAATAAATCTGGACGTTATGTACCAGGTATGATGGGCACGATTTTCTCATTCATTGATCAACTTGTTTCATCGTTAGCTCCTACAATCGTTGGTGCAATCGTTGGAATCATTGGATACACATCAAAATTCCCTGAGGTTGGTGAAGCCTTAACACAACCATTGTTTGTTGTAACATTATTGTTAGCATTCGGTTTACCAGCACTTTGTTTAACAGTGTCAATTGCTGCAATGAAGTTCTATAAACTGGATCAAAAGGAAATGGAAAAAATTCAAGCAGGTATTGCAGAAATGAAAGCAAAAGGGAAAAATATAGATACAGCAGCAATATAAAAAAATCGGAACCCTGGCAAATGCTAGGGTTTTTTTGTATTAATTCATATTTAATTCGTCCTTTAATGGATATGGAACACCAAAAAAAATAAGCCTATAATTGTCATCAAAACTGAGAGGGAGTCGTTGGCTCAGTATAAGTTCGGAGGAAACCTGTTTACTGTCCCTTCGGTGGCCGGTATAAAGGCGGCGTAAACTTAATACAGGCTTTTGTGTGGAACGTGGGAACCTACGACATGGATGCCAAGGGAGAGATTCAAGTGGAAGGCGCATGAGAATCAGAGTACCAATGCCATGTATAGGGGCGGAATAACTCGTAGTAGCAGTTGTGTTTTAAGTGTGGTGGTACTATACGTAGAGCGATAAAAATCCCAAGTGATTTATCTTCACTTGGGACGTGGTTAAGTCGCGTTAGCGATTTTGTTCTTGAGTACGGGAAAGTCTAATACTCTGCAAATTTACGTGTAAACTTTTTTCAGATGTTTTTTCTTCTATGGGATCTTCCGCTTGTTTTGCCCGTTTGATAAAGAAGGAAAGAAGCAGGGCAAAACAAGCAATTAAGGCTGACAAAAAGAAAGTATAATTGATTCCTTCAAGCATAGCTTTCATGGCAATTTGCTCCTGTATTTCAGCCATTCCTGCTTCTGGTGCAGCTTTTAAAGCATCTTCCGTTAATTGCTCGGCGTATGATCTCGAATAAGTGGACATTACTGTGACCAATAAGGCAGTTCCGATGGCTCCGGATACCTGATTTATTGTGTTGTTCATGGCCGTACCATGTGGATAGAGACTTGCTGGCAATTGATTTAAGCCATTTGTTGAAACTGGCATCATCACCATTGATATACCTAACATCCTTATAGCGTGTAAAATCACTAAGTAATTGTAGGGAGTTGTATATGTTAACTTGCTGAAATAATATGTTGTAATTGTTGTGATAATTAAGCCGATGACCGCTAACATACGTCCCCCAAACTTATCAAATAATCTTCCTGTAATGGGTGACATAATGGCCATCAAAAGCGCTCCTGGAAGCAGCAATAATCCCGTGTCCAACGGCGATATTCCGCGTATTGTTTGGACATAGATTGGCAATAGTAAAAACCCTGAAAACATTGCCATATTAAGCACAATAGAAATCGTTGCCGAGAGCGAAAACATTGGGTATTTAAACACACGAAAATTAAGCATGGGAAGTTCTTGCTTTGTTTGCCGTAAAATGAACCATATTAAGGAAATAATCCCGATTAAAATCGGCATATACACTAGCGCACTGCTCCAGCCCTTACTGCCGGCAAAACTAAAACCGAATAATATCCCCCCAAAACCAATGCTAGATAACAAAAGCGAAAATAAATCAAGTTTAATATCACTTTTATCCTTTTTGTCTTTGAGCGAGAAAAGGCCAATCAAAATTACGATAATAGCGATAGGTGTGATAAAGTGGAAAAGCATTCTCCAGTGATAGTGTTCAATGATCCACCCTGATAAAGTAGGACCTATTGCTGGAGCGAACATTATAATTAAACCAAATACTCCCATTGCTGCCCCACGCTTTTCAATCGGGAAGCTCACTAGCATGACATTCATTAATACCGGCATCATGATCGCAGCTCCTGCCGCTTGAAAAATCCGTCCAATCAATAAAATGGTAAAGAAATCGGTACTGCCGGCTATAATCGTCCCTATTGCAAATATGCCCATTGCTCCCAAGAATAATTGCCGGACGGAAAATTTTTGAAATAAGAATGCGGTTGTTGGAATCAATACCCCGCTTACTAACATAAAGACTGTCGTTAGCCATTGAACGGTTGCTGTGTCAATATCTAAGTCCTTCATTATCGATGGCAGTGCGATATTTAATAACGTATTATTTAAAAATGTAATAAATGTTCCAACCATAAGCACAGCAAGAATCCCATATGGTGGACGATGAGTCTTTTTAATTGATTCATTCATGGTATCTCTCCTTAGTATAAAAAAGACTATCGGCATGCGCCAAATTGGATGGGAAAAGGCTTTTCTTAGAAATGAATTGTGTCTGGTTTACCCTTTACCTCTATTCCATAATCGGTGGATTTAAAAACGGTCTATTCCCACTACATCATGAGTTGCAAGTATCAAATACACCAGTTTCACCATAACCATAGTCAAGTACGGCAGTTAACCACTCCCTGGATTTGATAAAATGTAGAAATCCATTGATCCATAATGTTTCTTCTTTTATGGGCTACTTCTAATTTATCCAAAACACTCACCCTTACCTAAGTAAGCGTTATCAAATGTTACGTTTATTGTAACCTTCCCAATAATAAAAAACATTCTCCAAAACTGCTTGAATTTTAGTGTATATTGACTGATATTGCTTTCTATATTGTATTTTTAGATACAATTGTTTTCACGTCTTTCTTAAATCCCGGTGCCTGTCACGCCCCGAGTTTTGTCGAAGATTGATAGTCTTTTAGACAGATATAAAATGATAGAATTAAGTTGCAGCTGAATATTGTTGGGGTGGTTGGTTGTTACGCTTCTTTCCGTTTTGGGAGGGAGGTGATAATCATGGAAACATCTCTCGAAATTCTACGAGAGTTCTGAAGGGCTAGCTTTTCACTTGAACATCTTCGATTAGCAAGAAACGAAATCTACGCACGGCATGGCTATATTTTTAAATCGGAGGATTTAAATTCCTACTTTAAAAAGCTGGTATCATGCAGATACTTCTTTTGATGAAAGTGCCTTAAGCGATACAGAAAAATATAATGCTGAATTGATTCAGAGCAGAGAGAGGTCCTTGCAGTGAGGTATAAAACAATCAACTTGGGAATTATCCTACTTTCTCTGCTAATCCTAGTGGCGATATTTTTATATGTTACCCATTCAGCAGAGAAGGACAATATGTTAAAAGTTAATAATAAACAAGAGGACAAAACAATAGAAGTAAAAAAAGAGGTTGAACAGGTAAAAAATGATTCTGTTGCCTCCTTGAATGAGGAAGGGAAAAATAGCGCCCCTGGCAATAATGAGAAGGCATCTAAAAAAACAGCCCAGAAGAATGTGGTTCCTGATAGCACCCGTGCAACTGCGGTATCAGATAATTCTGAGGAAAAAAAGGTGGCTCAAAGTGAATTTCTAGTGGTGATTGATCCAGGTCATCAAAATCGAGCTAATACGGCACCGGAGCCTATTGGCCCTAGTGCTAAAGAAACGAAGATGAAGGTTACTGGTGGGACTTCAGGAGTGGCAACTGGGAAACCAGAATATAAGTTAACTTTGGAGGCATCACTTATTCTTGGCCAATTGCTGGAAAGCAGAGGGATTAAGGTTATTTTCACCAGAACAACGAACGACGTAAACATAAGTAACAGAGAAAGAGCTGAGGTTGCCAATCAAAATACCGCTGATCTATTTGTCCGTATTCACGCCGATGGCTCAACAGATCGAAATGTTCATGGTCTTTCGGTGCTCACACCGGCAAATAACAGTCCATATACAAAAACAATCTTCGATGATAGTTTAAAAGCTTCCCAGTTCATTATTGAAGAAACCAAAAAAAATTCATCCGTTAAAGTAAATGGGATTTCATACAGAGGTGACATGTCTGGGTTCAACTGGTCCAAGGTCCCGAGTACACTTGTGGAATTGGGTTTTATGACCAACCCAACAGAGGATAAGAACCTATCAGACCCACTTTACCTTAAAAATTTACTTACCAATATAGCAGATGGAATTTTACATTACGCAAGTTACAAGTAGAATGACAATAGCGGTACTATCGGAGAGAGTACTGCTGTTAGAGTGACATACACAGCAAAGGCTAGCAGCAATGGCTACTATAAGGTACTAATTCCAAAGCAAAAAGCAGGCACCAAGCTGTATGTGAGCGCGAAGGATAAAAACGGCAAGGTCAGCGCGACAAGGACCATAACAGTAATAAAGTAAACTAATTTAGTTAAACCATTTTTACACTTACTACTTAATTCCTATTGAAATAGGATGATATAATCGTTATATAATAAAAATGGAAAATTCATTATAACTAGAATGGGGAAGTTAAGTAGATGTTTAAAAAGGGATTTGCCATCTTTGTTGCCATGCTTCTTTTATTTACAGGCTTTCTTGTAGTTAAACCGGTTCAAGCTGCGGCAAGCGTAACAAAATATGTAACAGCGACTGCATTGAATGTCAGAACAGGTCCAGGGACGACCTACAAAATTGTAATAACCGTTAAGCAAAACCAAGCTGTCACTGTTTCACAAACTAAAGGCTCTTGGGATAAAGTAACTGTTGCTGGTAAAACAGGTTGGGCATCCAATCAATACCTAACTACAAAAAAACCTGCAGCCTCGATTAAGAATTTGGCGGAAGGTTTAAAGACAGTAGGAAGCAACAAACAGCTAATTCTTGTGACTTCTAATGGCTACAATACCTCAAATGCTGAAATTCGTACCTTTGAGAGAAACTCCCAAGGGAAATGGGTTCCTGTTTTAACCACAACAGGCCATATTGGTAAATATGGATTTGCCACTGCAGCAAATATGCAAGAAGGCGGTAAAAAATCTCCAATTGGGAAGTATTCAATTGGAACCACATTTGGACGTTATGGAAATCCAGGAACCAAAATGCCTTATAGAAAAATCACAAGCGATGATGTTTGGGTAGATGATCCAACTTCAAAACTTTACAACACTTGGCAATCAAGAAGTAAAACACAAGGTCAATGGAAGAGTGCTGAAAACATGAACATCGCAGCTTATACCTACGGTTTCGTTATCAACTACAATACACAACGAACTCCGAATAAAGGTAGTGCGATTTTCTTCCACATTGGAAGTGGCTATACGCTGGGATGTACTTCCACTTCTCAAACGAATGTTGTCAACATCCTGAAATGGTTGGATCCTAAAATGAATCCAGTCATCATTCAAACTTCGATTCAGGAGCTAAACAAATACTAATTTTCCACGGAGAAACAAAAAGCCAACAGATTTATTTTTCTGTTGGTTTTTTTGCAAAATAGGGATTACCCAGGCGGCCAAAGAAGAGAAAGGGACACATTTATGAATTGGGAGGGTATGATACGTGAAATAAGCACGTATTTCTTTCGGAAAAATGTTCTAGAAAACAGGAAAACCACCCTACGCCGTCGCAAGAAAAAGGGTGGTTCGAAAAAATAAAATAGCATAAACAACCATCACCCTGACGGTAGCAGTTGCATGGAGAAGTGTTAGCGCACTTCTCTTTTTTATTATATATCCATTATACATAAAAATATTCCTGCTGAGAGGGTATTATCCCGGGAATGCAGCCACCAATTCACGTAAATCTTGAACGGCTAGTTTTACACTTTCTTCTTTATTTTCATGAAATCCAGTTCCTAGTAAATCATAGTGGTGAAGATAGGAATTATTTGCGAAGCTTTTGTAGCCTTCAGGCACTGTGAAAGTTTCTACCGTAAATGTCAAACTCTTGTCTATGTAGATTTTGATAATTTCTAGTTCGTCACATTTTCTCTTTGTTACAACCCTCATACACTAGTCCTCTCTTCCTGAAGGCAATTGAATTCATAGATTTAATTCTATTAATTATATGTATATAAACTAGTATACGTTAAAATACTACCTTCTTCTTTATAATGATTTGACAATAATCGGAAACCTTTGAAAAGTCTCTACCGTTCCAGGTGGATTCAACTAGTCACGAAAGGATCAGGTCTAAATCTCAATCAATTTGTAAAATTCATGCCCCTTTTCTAGGGTCTTTCTCAAAAGAAAATGGATCCTTTTCTATTCCAATGGTCATTTTCATAAATTGTTCTGCCGTTTGCAGTTTACGGTTAAAGGAATAAAGTTTCATAGGAACCGTAATGGTTAGTCCGTTCGTAAACTCTATCAGTGCTTGTTGATTGGAACTAATGGTTCTTGTAATATGTACAGGATTAAACCATTTTGTATCGTTATGTTTTGAGGATTTATCAGGGAACACACAAATTCTATGTACAGGATTAACCATAATTGGACACATATTTTTATTACCAAGGAGCCACCTGGCTGTTTCCATGGCACCCCTTAAATCAAAGCCAATACATCTGATACTGTCATTTAGAATTTCTAGAGGTGATTTGTCTACGATAAAAGTTCTATCCAGTTCCGTTACTATTGTGCAGAGCTTTGCATTTCGATCATACTGACCAGCCATATACATAAATTGCGGATTGATAATATATTTTTTTAGTATAAACAAGATTTCAACTCCCTTAAATGATTTGACTCCAATACCATCTATTATCTATGTTGTGATATTGGTGCCCCCCTAATTTGCCTTCCAACCTCTACTTAATTAGAAACTTCCTTTCCTCATTATTTCGATAACTTTTCACATCACATCTTGCCCAAACGGGTTTACAAAGATATGAGGATATTTAAAGAAATAAGCAGCTATTCTATCGATAATAGACCTATTTCGTTAAAACGTTTACATTTCTGGTGATGATTTAATGTTGATTAGATTTGTGGAATAAGTATGTATGTGTGTTTTATAGTGGTTACACAATATCTGATCATCGAATGATGAAAGATACACATATGAGGTATCAAGGAGGGGATGAATCACAGAAGTAAATAGCACTTGAGTAGTCATAATGTAGGAAATCTTTATATAGTATTACCGAACTATTTTTCTAACATTTAACCCTATGGCGAATGTGAATTAGAGTACTTCAAAGGCCATTGTCATAGAGCTGTGTTGCCTAACTAAAAAAGAGAGAAAGCGACTTAATCATCGTCGTCGTCGTCATCTGTATCTACCAAGGCAATGATTTGATTCATATCGTTTATTTTTAATGCTTTAGCAATCTTCTCTATATGGCTGAAATTAATATTTTGCCTTTGTTGATTAACTAATTGATTGAGTGCTGCCTGGCGAACACCTGACAAGAGGGATAATTGCCTGATTGACATATTTCTTTCTTCTAGTATTTTAAGAAACATCACGATAACTTTTTTTCCCATAGCGCCTGGTCCACCTGCCTATAAATGACTCTAAGGAAAAATTAACATATAAAAAAAACCAATGTGGTACGCTTAAGCGTCTCATTTTGATTCTTTTGAGAATAATATGGTGATTAATGCGTTTTTTGTCACTTTTTGTACATTGTTGCAGCAATCCGTGCTAACTTGGGGTTGCATATAGTGAAACCAAAAAACTGGATCTCTTCACCAAAACCGTTATCACTAAACTGTTAATAATTCAGATTGGAACCCAGACCAAATACAATTTCCTCATCATTCAAATCAAACTTCTCTTCGAGTGCTTCATGATAAAGGATGAAAAACTTTTGGTCTAAGATTCCATAAAAATAGCCGAATGGGTTCTTGATGTTGCTGTTGAACTTCAGCTTCCTGATGAGCTGCTTAAAGGATTGGATGGCGACATCTAGGATTAGTTCGGGATCATTCTCCCAATGGTGCTGATAGGCAGTGATTTTCACGATTTTCCAATACTCCTCGATTGTCTTTGCTTCAGGAAAGAAACATTTTACCAGCTGAACAAAAGGCTGTGGAACTCGGTCACTCACATAGGTATGATCTAATTCGGACGGTCCTTCTTTACGTTCTTTAATCTTTTGATCTTTTTTAGTTTTTAAAAGATTATTAGTTTCTTTAGGGTGGTTCAAAGTTTTCTCTTTAGGTAGTTCATTTGAAGGAAAGCGATTAAACGAATACAAGTTACTAGACTGCGAACCATTTTTCCTTTCTGTTTCATAAACCGATAGGATGCCCAAGTCCTTTGCTTTTAGAATCATTCGTTTAAAGGTAGAACGTGAGATTCCATGATCGCTGTATTCTTGATGAATCGCTATTAAAATGGTCCCAATTTTCGCATTGCAAACGCCAGGTATTTTGGCAGAAAAACGAACCAGCCGCTTCAATCCAACCAGTGCCCCTTTTGAAAAATCATCCTTGTGCTTCGCCAACCACATCTCGATATGGGTATTCAATTCCTGTAGCGAAGTAAATTGTGAAAACTGCTCAAATCCTTCGATATTGCCAGATTTTAAACCTGCCATTTCATACACCCTTCCACCGCATTGAGTTGTGCTTCCAATCGTCAATTTAACGATTCCAGCACCTCAACGATATCGGGTTTGGTTTCGTAAATCGAACGACTAAAATTCACTTTTGGAGCCGTTTTTGTAACGAAATGCATCAAAAAGGGGGTCAAAAGTGATTTTTGTAGCCGTTTTTTGCATTTTTAGCTAGTTTTCATATCATTTTGCATCTTTAACCCCGGAAGGGGTGTTAGTACCTGATTTTGATAACCTTCTATATTTATTCTGTTAACTAGGTTTACTAGAGGACACTCAGTAAAAAGCCACATATGAGAATTGGGGGCAATCCTAATTCAGCCGCCCAACTGAGTTCCTTTTTAAAAAAGGCATTGTTGGAGACAGCTATCGACATTCTTTTCAGGTATTTAAAACGGAAAGTTCAGTCATGGTGGGTATTGAGGCGAGTTTTAACTAATCGTTTGAGTAGTGTTGAAATGATGGAGAATTTATCACATGAAGGTGGTTCATAAGAAACCTGGTGCATTTTGTGGAAATGTGGGGTATTTCCTGGTGAATATTCTTGCGGTTCTCGACAATCTTCGTTCTAGGTTTGCAGGGAGAATTGTTATACACCGATACTTATAGCTGTTTTAACCAAACGTTTGATTAGTATAGCCTATATGGAATGTAGTCGAATTTAACCTATCAGGAATGTAGAAGTAGGTCGAAAGTTGGAAATAGTTGTTTCAAATAATAGTAGCTTGAATTATACTAATAATATAATTTACATAATTTAGTCGGTGTAACTATTACTTGCAACCGCTATGGAGGACAGATGATGAAAAGAAAGGGTTTTGGTTTATTTTTAGTAGTTTTTTATGTTTTATTTACTAGCTTAGGGGGGATTCATGCTGCTGCAGACACTACTGGTGGGATTAACTATATCAAGGTTGCAAAAGCGAATATCCTAAGTCCAAATCTCCAGACGGTTACTGTTAGTTTGGTAGATAACGCTCTGGTAAAAGATATACAAGTCAATTATCTTAGGCCGGATGGTTATCAATCACAGAAATCCCTGTATATGAATAATGAAGGCGTGTTTGAAGGATATGTAGAACCTTATGTTTCTACCGAAGGAAATTGGACAGCAACTTCATTATTGGTTAATTATCGGGACGGGTCATTTAAGGTGTTGGAGGATAATGATTTTGGCGGAAGCTATGAATTGAATGGAGGCAATTTCAAAGTATTTTTTTCTGATACAAAAAGTCCTGTTTTTAACAAAGTCATCATCGATAAGACCAAAATAGGAACAGGTGGAACGGTTACTGTGACTGTAGGTGCGGAAGATGATCTGAGTGGAATTAAGAATATTTCGCTTGAATATATGCTCCCTAATAATAGTTATATGAGTTTTACTGCCTATAGTATTGGACTCAACCAATACCAATATACTGTTCCTTCCTCCTTAACATCGGGAAGTTACGGGGTTGGGAAGTTTGAACTAGTGTCCCTCACCCTCCAAGATTATAAAAATAACTCCACATCAATCTATGATTACAGCTACAATCGAACGGGAGCATTAGATGGAGGGGATTTTACAACTATTACGGATACAACTGGTCCAGTTTTGAATAATGTATCCGTGGATAAAACCAAGTTAGAACCGGGTGGAACGGTTACTGTTACGGTAAATGCGGAAGATGATCTGAACGATATTAAGAATATTTCGCTCGAATATCTCCTTCCCAATAATAATTACATAAGTTTTACGGCACAATTGACTGGCAAAAACAAATATCAATATACGGTTCCTTCCTCTTTCACATCGGGTAGTTATGGGGTCGGCAAGTTTGAACTAGCTTCGCTCACCCTCCAGGATACTAAAAATAATTCCACAACGATTTATGATTATAGCTACTATCGTACCGGAGATTTGGATGGAGGAGATTTTATCACCTATACCGATACAACTGGTCCAGTAATCAACAAGTTTTCAGTAAACCAAACAAGAATACTGTCAGGAGGAACGGTTACTGTTACGGTAGATGCAGTGGACGACTTAAGCGGAATTAATAGTGTTTCACTTGAATATTTACAGCCAAATAATAGTTATATTACTTTTACGGCTCAAAGTATCGGAAACAATCAATATCAATATACGATTCCTTCCTCTTTTACATCCGGAAGTAACGGGCTCGGCAAGTTTGAACTGGTATCCCTCAGCCTCGCTGATAATAAAAATAATTACACATCCATCTATGATTATAGCTGGTATCGTACCGGAGACTTAGGTGAAGGGGACTTTACTGTTATTCCAGAGGCAAATGCACCTGAAGTAAAATGGATTTCGGTTGATAAGAAAGAAATTACAAACGGAGACAGTTTACGAGTAGCTGCCGAAGTGGAGGATGCTTCAGGAGTAGCGGAGGTTAAGGTTACTTACTTGAAACCTGATGGAAATAGCTATACTGCGATTTTAAGTCATTCGCATGATAACTTATATGAAGCGGAAATTCCTGGATATGCAACGACTAACGCAATCGGGAATTGGAACACGCAGTTTGTCTGGGTAAATGATATTTATGGGAATTCAACTTATGTATGGAGTAACTTTGCCTATTCGTGGGGTGAAGATCTATCAGGTGCAAATTTCAATGTGAAAGAAAAGGATATTTATCCGCCGAATCCTCCAAGTGTAGATAGTGTTGATGAAAATTCGACGGTGGTCTCTGGTAGTACCGAAGCAGGATCTACCGTTTCAGCTTCCGTAAATGGAGTGGTCATCGGTTCGGCATCTGCCGATTGGAATGGATATTATCAAATGAGTATTCCTAAACAAGCGGCTAAAACGGAAATTCTGGTTACAGCTACTGATTTAAATGGAAATACAAGTTCAGCTACGAGTGTCGTTGTTAGAGATGTGACACCTCCTACAAAGGCAGATATTTATGCTGTGTATGATTACGACTATTATGCTACGGGTTACGCAGAACCTAGATCAACGGTGTATGTCTATAAAAATGGATATTACGTAGGGGAAGCTACTACAAATGTTTATGGAGCCTTTAGTGTTCCTATTTATTATCAATCTGCTGGCACTAAGTTGAGTATTTACGTTGCAGATGAGAGCGGAAATACATCTGAGCCAACAGTTGTAACCGTTCTGGATGGAACTGCCCCTGCGAAGCCTGAAGTTTCGACTGTAACAGATCAGTCGAATCGTGTGACTGGTAAGGCGGAGGCTGGATCAGTTGTAAAAGTGACCAAAAATGGAGTATCGATTGGTACTGGGACAACGAACCTAAATGGAGAATTTGCCATTGTTATACCTGTTCAGCCAGTCGGGACTGAGCTATCGATTACTGCAACAGATAAAGCAGGCAATGTAAGTGAAGCAATTAATATTGTCGTTAAAGACGCAACCGCTCCGGCAAAACCTGAAGTAAATGCTGTAACGGATAAAGATCCTGCCGTTAGTGGAAAAGCAGAGGCTGGGTCAAAAGTGGAAGTGAAGGTAAATGATTCTGTAGTAGGAACAGGAACAGCGGGAGAAGATGGCAAGTTTACAGTGACCATTCCAACCCAGAAAGCTGGTACAGAATTAGTGATTATCTCAATCGATCAAGCTGGAAATGTAAGCGACACAGCTAAAGTAGTGGTTAAAGATACTACAGCACCGGCAAAACCTGTGGTAAATGTAGTAACGGATCAAGATACTTCAGTTACTGGATCTGCAGAGACTGGGTCAAAAGTAGATGTGAAGATAAATGAAGCTGTAGTAAGTACAGGCGTAACGGGAGAAGATGGGAAATTTACAGTGACCATTCCTGTTCAGAAAGCAGGGACTGAATTAGTCATTATAGCCACAGATGAAGATGGAAATATAAGTGATGCAGCTAAGGTTGTAGTTATAGACGCAACAGCCCCGGCAAAACCTGTCGTCAATGAAGTAACCGATAAAAATACTTCGGTTACTGGAGAAGCAGAACCAGAATCTAAAATTGAAGTCAAAATAAATGGTTCAGTAGTTGAGTCGGGAACAGTGGGAGAAGACGGCAAGTTTGCTTTGACCATCCCAGCCCAAAAAGCAGGGACAGAATTAGTTATTACCGCAACCGATCAAGCAGGAAATAAAAGTGAAGCAGCTAAAATAGTATTTCAAGACGCAACAGCCCCGGCAAAACCTGCGGTCAATGAAGTAACAGATAAAGATACTAAAGTCACAGGGGAAGCAGAACCAGGATCGAAAGTTGAATTGAGAGTAAAAGGTTCGGTAGTAGAGTCGGGAACAGTGGGAGAAGACGGCAGGTTTATTTTGACTGTTCCAGTTCAAGTAGCCGGAACAGAACTGATAATTATCGCTACAGATAATGCAGGAAACGTAAGTGAGTCAACCGCAGTCGTAGTAAAAGACGTAACTGTACCAGAAAAACCAGTAGTAAACGAGGTAACCGACAAAGAAACTACTGTAACAGGTAAAGCAGAAGCTGGTTCCAAAGTTGAAGTGAAAGTTAATGAATCTGTGATTGGTACTGGAACTGCTGGAGAAGATGGTCAATATAAAGTGAACATTCCCGTACAAAAGGCAGGCACAGAATTAGTCATTATTGCAACGGATAAGGCTGGCAATGTAAGTGAAACAACCACAGTAGTGGTAAGAGATGTAACCGCCCCGGAAAAGCCTGTAGTAAATGAAGTAACCGACAAAGATACTTCTGTTATTGGACAAGCGGAAGCTGGATCAAAAGTAGAAGTGAAGGTAAATGGTTCGGTGATTGGTACTGGAATTACCGGAGAAGATGGTCAATATAAAGTGACCATTTCCGCGCAAAAGGCAGGGACCGAATTAGTCATTATTGCTACGGATAAGGTTGGGAATGTAAGTGAAACAACTACAATAGTAGTAAAAGACGTAACCGCCCCAGAAAAGCCTGTAGTAAATGAAGTAACTGATAAGGATACGACAGTTACAGGACAAGCAGAAGCTGGATCAAAAGTAGAAGTGAAAGTAAATGGCTCCGTGATTGGTACAGGAACTGCCGGAGAAGATGGTCAATATAAAGTGACCATTTCCGCGCAAAAGGCGGGAACCGAATTAGTCATTGTTGCAACGGATAAAGCTGGTAATGTAAGTGAAACAACCACAGTAGTGATAAGAGACGTAACAGCGCCAGAAAAGGCTGTAGTAAATGAAGTAACCGACAAAGATACTTCAGTCACCGGTAAAGCGGAGGCTGGATCAAAAGTAGAAGTGAAAGTAAATGATTCGGTGATTGGTACGGGTACAGTCGGAGAAGATGGTCAATATAAAGTGACCATTTCCGCGCAAAAGGCAGGGACCGAATTAGTCATTATTGCAACGGATAAAGCTGGTAATGTTAGTGAAACAACCACAGTAGTGGTAAGAGACGTAACAGCTCCAGACAAGCCTGCAGTAAATGAAGTAACTGATAAGGATACTACAGTTATAGGACAAGTAGAAGCTGGATCAAAAGTAGAAGTGAAAGTAAATGGCTCCGTGAATGGTACTGGAACTGCCGGAGAAGATGGTCAATATAAAGTGACCATTACCGCTCAAAAGGCGGGAACCGAATTAGTCATTGTTGCAACGGATAAAGCTGGCAATGTAAGTGAAACAAACACAGTAGTGGTAAGAGATGTAACAGCGCCAGAAAAGGCTGTAGTAAATGAAGTAACCGACAAAGATACTTCAGTCACCGGTCAAGCAGAGGCTGGATCAAAAGTAGAAGTGAAAGTAAATGATTCGGTGATTGGTACTGGTAGAGCCGGAGAAGATGGCCAATATAAAGTGACCATTTCCGCGCAAAAGGCAGGGACCGAATTAGTTATTATTGCAACGGATAAGGCTGCGAATGTAAGTGAAACAACCACAGTAGTGGTAAGAGACGTAACAGCGCCAGAAAAGGCTGTAGTAAATGAAGTAACCGACAAAGATACTTCAGTCACCGGTCAAGCGGAGGCTGGATCAAAAGTAGAAGTGGAAGTAAATGATTCGGTGATTGGTACGGGTACAGCCGGAGAAGATGGTCAATATAAAGTGACCATTTCCGCGCAAAAAGCAGGGACTGAATTAGTCATTGCTGCAACGGATAAAGCTGGCAATGTAAGTGAAACAACCACAGTAGTGGTAAGAGACGCAACAGCGCCAGAAAAGGCTGATGTAAATGAAGTAACCGACAAAGATACTTCAGTCACCGGTCAGGCGGAGGCTGGATCAAAAGTAGAAGTGAAAGTAAATGAATCGGTGATTGGTACAGGTACAGCTGGAGAAGATGGTCAATATAATGTGACCATTTCTGCTGCGCAAAAAGCGGGAACCGAATTAGTCATTGTTGCAACGGATAAAGCTGGCAATGTAAGTGAAACAACCACAGTAGTGGTAAGAGACGTAACAGCGCCAGAAAAGGCTGTAGTAAATGAAGTAACCGACATAGATACTTCAGTCACCGGTCAAGCAGAGGCTGGATCAAAAGTAGAAGTGAAAGTAAATGAATCGGTGATTGGTACGGGTACAGCCGGAGAAGATGGTCAATATAAAGTGACCATTTCCGCGCAAAAGGCAGGGACCGAATTAGTCATTATTGCAACGGATAAGGCTGGTAATGTTAGTGAAACAACCACAGTAGTGGTAAGAGACGTAACAGCTCCAGACAAGCCTGCAGTAAATGAAGTAACTGATAAGGATTCTACAGTTACAGGTCAAGCGGAGGCTGGATCAAAAGTCGAAGTGAAAGTAAAAGGTTCGGTGATTGGTAAAGGAACGTCCGGAGAAGATGGCCAATATAAGGTGACCATTCCTGCGCAAAAAGCGGGTACTGAATTAGTCGTCATTGCTACTGATAAAGCTGGTAATGTAAGTGAAGAAACTGCAATAGTGGTGAAAGATGCAACCACCCCTGCGAAACCAGTAGTAAGTCAAGTTAGCGATAGAGATACAACTATAACAGGTGTAGCGGAAGCAGGATCCAAAATCGAAGTGAAGGTAAATGGTTCAGTAATCGGTTCAGGGACAGCAGGACAAGATGGCAAATATAAAGTCACGATTCGAGTTCAAAAAGCTGGAACCGTATTATTAATCACTGCAATAGATGCTGCTGGAAATCAAAGTGAAGGAGCCACAATAAAGGTTATAGACAAAACAGCTCCAACAGTTCTAACAGTAAATACGGTTTCAGACAAGTCAAAGGAAGTAGCCGGAAAGACTGAGGTGGGAGCGACTGTATCGATCTTAATTGGCACAAAGATTTATACAGCTAAAGCTGATACAAATGGGAACTTCAAAGTGATCATTCCTGTCCTAAAAGCAGGTACAAAGTTAATTGTAACTGCCAAGGATGTAGCGGGTAATGTGAGTGTTGCAAAAAGTATCACAGTTATTGATAAAACGCCACCGGTTACTCCAACCGTTTCCAATGTCTCGGACCAAGCAAAAGTGGTAACTGGTAAAGCAGAAGCAGGAGCGATTGTTACTGTTACAATTGGAACGAAAAAGTACATCGCCAAAGCGGATTCAAAGGGTAACTATAAGGTAACAATTCCTGTCCAAAAGGTAGGTACAAAGGTAATTGTGATAGCAAAAGATGCTGCAGGAAATGTAAGTGTTGCTAAGAGTGTGATTGTCATAGACAAAACCGCTCCATTGGCACCGAAAATCAAAACTGCAGTGAAAAGCACAACAAAAGAAGTGACTGGAACTGCCGAAGTATACTCTACCATTACGATTAAAGTAGGTAAAATAGTTATTGGTACAGCCAAAACAGATTCCAAGGGGAACTTCAAAGTGAAAATCAAAGCTCAAAAGAAAAACACGGTTTTAAGCGTGACAGCAACTGATAAGGCAAAGAATGTTAGTAAGGCCGCGACAGTTAAAGTAAAATAATATTTTAAAAGGAAATCCTCTTCACTTTTTGTGGAGGGGATTTTTAATGATAGTTAAAAAGCGGATTCTAGAATGTTAAATCGGGCACAAATCCTCTTTCAATCGATAACTTAGGTTCCTTTTTAAGAGAGTCATTTTTGAAGACATCCCTCGACGTTCTTTTCGGGCATTTGAAGATGGAAAGACAGGAATGGAG
Source organism: Neobacillus sp. C211 (assembly GCF_051842875.1). Classification (NCBI taxonomy): domain Bacteria; kingdom Bacillati; phylum Bacillota; class Bacilli; order Caryophanales; family Bacillaceae; genus Neobacillus; species Neobacillus sp. C211. The sequence continues at coordinate 47,446 of NZ_JBPXRO010000018.1, read as the reverse complement.
AGACCTGAATTTGCTTTTAATCAAACGTTTGGTTAGTTTCGAAAAGGCGGGGGTTTAATAGAATAATGGAAGTTTGCAAGAAACCGATCTGATTTTGTAGAAAGGTGGGGTATTTCCTGCGAAATTATCAAGCGCATCTCGACAATCCTCTTGCTTCATTTGCAGATGAAATTATTATCATCCAGTACTTGGAGCTGATTCAACCAAACGTTTGATTAGTATAGCTTATATGGCATTTAGTCGAATGAGTGTTGTTTACTGACTATTTTGGTTGCATGGGTGAAGTAGATTTGGACGTAAGTTTTAATTAAGAACACGCTATATTAATAGTTAGTAAATTTATAGAATGCATCTTATTTGTACTGATATATAATTTTATCGAAAAACTTACTTTTTTTAGGGAAATAGAGGATATATGCTAGCAAAAGATATATTATTAATCTAAGAAACTATTAGAAAGGGTTTTATATGAGAAAATTATTCAGCATTTTGATTGCAACAATTGTCTTTCTTGGGATTGTTCCTAGTTATAAAGGTGCAGCAGCGCTTGCTACAGAGCCACAGATACAGGTACAGTTAGTCAATTTTTTAGGTAACCAGTCAAGTATTTCATTAAAAATAGTGGGAAGCTACTATTTAAATGGAAATTCTTCGAATCTATTAATTTCTAATAAAAGCTATACGGTAAAGGTAGAGAATGGCACTCTAAGTTTATATGATGGAAATACGGTATTGGCCGAGGGGACGGATGTATCGATTACGCCAGTTAAAGGAAAGGACCATGCCATCATTAACAAGCGTGAATATGCCGGAAGTTTTCGTTTTACGGTAGAAAAAAATCAATATGTTAGACCTATTAACACCATTAATCTCGAAGATTATGTTAAGGGCGTGGTTCCATTTGAAGTATATGAAGATTGGCCGATGGAAGCTCTAAAGGCTCAAGCTGTTGCGGCACGAACCTATGCCTATAAGCGTTTGAACACAACGATCGATGATACGACTTCCAAACAAGTATATGGAGGCGTTACAAGCGAATCACCTAATTCATCGATTGCGGTTGAAACGACAGCTGGTGAACTATTGACCTATAATGGCAATGTCATTGATGCTGTCTTCTCAGCCTCAAACGGTGGAAAAACGGAAAACAAGTTTAATAGCGAGATCAGTATCAACAGCAGTCCTTTATCGTATTTTAAGGTTCAAACCGATGAGTATGATACGACCATCACCTGGAATGCTACATTACATAAACAGCAAATCAATTACACTTCATTGGATCTAAAAAATCCTGATAGCTGGTGGGATTCAACTAATGAATTAGATGCTGACTTTTCCAAAAATATTAAAGGGTGGATGATGAATCATCTCCCGGGGTATAGCAATAAACAAATTAAAATTGTTTCAGTACCTAAAGTCACCTTTTTCGAACCTACCGAAAGTGGTCGATTTTCATACGGTGAATTATCGCTCGTTTTTTTTATAAAGGATGAAATTAATCCAAATGGGGAGCTTGAACTTCAAACCGTAAGTACTGGAAAAAACCTTGCAAATATTCTCCGTCCAATCATCAGCTCAAAAATGAAAAGTAATTTGTTTACTATCGATGAGACCACGGATGCTTATTCGTTTTCAGGATCAGGGTATGGCCATGGAGTTGGCTTAAGCCAATATGGTGCATATTATCGAGGCCTTGCAGGAATTTTATACAAGGACATATTGTCCTTTTACTACCCAGGAACTGTCTTATCCAAGCACTACGCATCCACACCGATTGTAAACGAGATAACAGACAAGGATACTACTGTGACAGGTAAAGCGGAAGCGGGGTCAATAGTAGAAGTAAAAGTAAATGGATCCATCATTGGATCAGAAAAAGCCGGTACAGATGGAAAATTCACAGTGGTCATTCCCGCTCAAGTAGCAGGAACGGAATTGGCCATCACTACAACTGACACTGCAGGAAATGTAAGTAAAATCACCGTAGTAGTGGTGAAAGATGCAACGGCTCCTTCGAAACCTGTAGTGAATGAAGTCACAGATAAAGATACTTCTGTGACAGGCAAAGCAGAAGCGGGTTCTAAAGTAGAAGTGAAGGTAAATAGTTCCGTAATTGGTGCACAAACAGTTGGTGAAGATGGTCAATATAGAGTGACCATTCCAGTACAAAAGGCAGGTACTGAACTAGCAGTTATTTCAACTGATAAGGCTGGAAATGTAAGTGAAATTAGCACAGTACTAGTAAAAGACATAACCGCACCAGAAATGCCAGTAGTAAATGAGATAACTGACAAGGATACAACTGTAACTGGTGAGGCAGAAGCCGGTTCTAAAGCTGAAATTATAGTAAATGGTTCGGTAGTCGGTAGCGGGACGGCTGGTGAGGATGGCCAATATAAAGTTACTATTCCATCACAAAAAGCAGGCACAGAAATAGCCGTTGCAGCTACAGATAAGGATGGAAATGTAAGTGAAACCACCAAAGTAATGGTAAGAGACGTAACCGCTCCAGACAAACCTGCCGTAAATGAAGTAACTGATAAAGATACTACAGTTACAGGACAAGCGGAAGCTGGATCGAAAGTAGAAGTGAGTGCAAGTGGTTCAGTGATTGGTACTGAAATTGCTGAAGGAGATGGTAACTTTGAAGTGACTATTTCCTCGCAAAAAGCAGGGACTGAATTAGTTATTTTTTCAATGGATAAATCTGTAAATATAAGTGAAACCACCGAAGTAATGGTAAGAGACGTAACCGCTCCAGACAAGCCTGCTGTAAATGAAGTAACTGATAAAGATACTACAGTTACAGGACAAGCGGAAGCTGGAGCTAAAGTAGAAGTTAAAGCAAATGGTTTGGTGATTGGTACTGGAACTGCTGGAGATGATGGCCACTATGAAGTGACAATTCCAGTACAACAAGCAGGCATTGAACTAGTTATTATTTCTACTGATAAAGCTGGTAATGTAAGTGAAGAAACTGCAGTATTGGTGAAAGATGCAACCGCCCCTGCGAAACCAGTAGTAAGTACAGTAAGCGATAGAGATACAACTCTAACAGGTGTAGTAGAAGCGGGATCCAAGATCGAAGTGAAAGTAAATGGTTCAGTAATCGGTACAGAGACAGCAGGACAAGATGGCAAATATAAAGTCACGATTCGAGTTCAAAAAGCTGGAACGGTATTAGTAATCACTGCATCAGATACTGCTGGAAATCAAAGTGAAGGAACCACCATAAAGGTTATCGACAAAACCGCTCCAACAGTTTTAACAGTAAATACGGTTTCAGACAAGTCAAAGGAAGTAACCGGTAAGACTGAGGCGGGAGCGACTGTATCGATCTTAATCGGCACAAAGATTTATGCAGCTAAAGCTCATGCAAATGGAAGCTTCAAAGTGATCATTCCTGTCCTAAAAGCAGGTACAAAGTTAATTGTAACTGCCAAGGATGCAGCGGGTAATGCGAGTGTCGCGAAAAGTAACACAGTTATTGATAAAACGCCACCGGTTGCTCCAACCGTTTCCACTGTTTCAGACCTAGCAAAAGTGGTAACTGGTAAAGCAGAAGCAGGAGCGATTGTTACTGTTACAATTGGAACGAAGAAGTACATCGCCAAAGCGGATGCTAAGGGTAACTATAGGGTAATGATTCCTGTCCAAAAGGCAGGTACAAAGGTAATTGTGACAGCGAAAGATACAGCAGGGAATGTAAGTGTAGCTAAGAGCGTGATTGTCATTGACAAAACCGCCCCATTGGCTCCAAAAATCAAAACTGCAGTGAAAAGCACAACAAAAGAAGTGACTGGAACTGCGGAAGCTTACTCTACCATAACGATTAAAGTAGGTAAAAAAGTCATTGGTACAGCCAATGCAGACTCCAAAGGTAATTTCAAAGTGAAAATCAAAGCTCAAAAGACGAAAACAGTTTTAAGCGTTACAGCAACTGATAAGGCAAAGAATGTTAGTAAGGCAGTGACAGTTAAAGTAAAATAATATTTTAAAAGGAAATCCTCTTCACTTTTTGTAAAGGGGATTTTTACATTGAAAGTTAAAACCCGGATACTAGAATGTTAATTTTGGCAAAAATCCTCGTTTAGTCGCTAACTTTGGTTCCTTTTTAATTGAGTTATTTTTGAAGACATCCCTCGACGTTTTTTTCGGGCATTTGCAGAGAGAAAGTCAGGAATGGAGGGTGATGAGGCTGCTTTTAATCAAACGTTTGGGTAGTTTCGAAAAGGCAGAGTTTTAATAGAAATATGGAAGTTTGAGAGAAACCCATCTTTTTTTGTAGAAAGGTGGGTTATTTCCTGCGGAATTTATATACGCGTAGCGACAATTTTCTTGCCATGCATGCATGGGAAAAGCTTATAAATAAATAGCCGCGCATGTTTTAACCAATCGTTTGAATAGTATAGCCTAAATTGAAATTGGTCGAATTCACCTATCTATCATATAGAAATATGATGTGAATTAGTTGTTTCAGTTAGTATTAGCTTGTGATAGAGGAATTATATTAATAATACAAAAGTATTTATAACTATTTTTATAAGGAGTATCGAAAAGTAATACCCAGGCTTTGATTAGCCTGGGTATGGTTATGTGTTTAAATAGTGATCGTACATTTCCAAGCATTCCAGCAGTTCTGTTCTATATACCATTAATGCTTTTTTTATAGTTTCGTTATGATTGTTATTAAGTTCATTGTTGTATTTCTCTAATTCCAGCGACTTAATGGCAGTAATTTCATTATATTCGTTATATTGTAATTTTAATAAATAAATTGGGTGGTAGAAAGTAGGTATATTATACTATAATAAATGTATAGATAATTTTACCAATATGCATGTGAAGACCAAATATTTGATTAAAAATATGACTTTAAATAGGGGGAAACAATAGACTTATATTGAGAGGAAGCTTAATCAAATCCTTCCATGCCACCAGATTGTAAACCCACCATCCCATGACACCCTTTTATTGCTTTGCTGAAGTCGCTCCCTCGCAAGTGCTATGAATCTTGCTGACATTCCGGCACTTCTACTATAAATCGGGTTTGCACTGGTAAATTGAACGGCTTTTTTCAATTTTAAGAGCAGCTTCGGAGTCAAAACATTCATTTTGATGTTCAAAAATGAATTTAGAAGGAGATTTTGGATTTTAAGATTTTTTTTATATCCATTTACCAGGTCTGGGACAGACCACTCAACTAAATTGCAATACCTTTTAAAAACTTGCAGATTGCCCCATGATTATAGCTGATAATTTTTTAACCTATTCATTTAGTTGGTGTTTGTAAGTGGTGAAATTTAACTATATAAGAATGGATTTATAAATCTATGTTCAGTGGATAATATGAAAGGAAGGATATTCTATGCAAGAAGCGATATATGAAGGGAAGTATTTTGATTTAAGTATATACCTAGAATCCAGAACAAATATAAAAGCTGAAATAGAGCAGTTAAAGAAACGTGCGGATAAGGGAGCCTTTCGTTGTCCATATTGCGAGGAAACTTTAATTCTAAGATCAGGTGAAATCAGGGAAGAACATTTTTCTCACCGTCATTCTAAATCATGTGAAATTTCAAATGCAAGCGAGGTATATCAGAAGCAGATTAAGAGAGAATCGAAAAAGCATTCTGTTATAAAGGATATTATATACGATGAATTAAAAGTACAAGAGAAAGTCAATGAGGATCTTGACGTAGGTTATGGGTTTGTTAAAAAAGCAACTGAGAAATGGAAGTGTTACCCTGACATTATTGTAAAAAATAAAGATAATGAACTAGCCATTACTATATTAACAGACGTTACGCACAAAAATGATTTGAAATTAGTAAAGCAAATTAAAAATCGTAATAGTTACTATAAAAGTAAAAAATTAGTTCCAATCTGGTTTATAGAGAATTCAGAGCAATCCATTGATATGGAAAATCGTGTTATCCATTTATGGGAAGCAGAGTTAGACCTTGCGCTTAAAACCCCTGAGGATCACACGTGGGAAGAAACTTTGAAACAATTATCCATAAAGCAGTCTTTATTCACGCTGTTTAATTATTATCATAGGAAACTTCCAGCAACCTACAATGTTCAAAGTCTCTATTACGTACACTCTACAGATACAAACATTGAATTCACTGTTCAACGGTTTATTAAAGATGAGGAGCAATACCCTTATCGGGCATTTGCTCTAAATGAAGGGTATCAAATTAGCTTATCAACTGCTCTTTTGGCCACTCAGTCTTTACAGTTAAGTAACCCGGGAACCGAAAAGAAGCAAAGAGAAAGTTTTATCCAGACTGTTAATCAAAAAGAGGCAGAATATATTAAGAGCCAGCAAAGCCATCATAAGAAGGTGCAGCAGAATAATATTCAAACATATGCCCAAAAATCTAATAATTATCTCCCCCAGCAACCTTTGCCAACCCAAGCTTTTAAGGATAGGATGCAAACATTTAACAAATCTACCATAGTAGGCGAAAATATGTTTAAATCGCACATTATGAATTATATAAAAAAACATGAAAAAGCTTCTGCTACAGAGATAAGTGAACACCTAGTAAATAATGGTGCATCATCAGAAAAGTATTTAACGGGTCGTTATAAAATTTACAATGTTATTTGCACCTACCTTATCTCTTTAGAAAAGGAGGGATTTGTGGAGTTAGTAGAAAAGGATTACGTAAATGATAGGGTATATAAAAGTAAATGAGTCCCTAAAAAATTAATGTATTTCTTAATACAGCAGAAAATTTCAGTGTTTGTCACTGCTGATAATCTACCTATTGCTTTAAAATTTAGAAATTTGTCAAAAGGAGATAGTCGTATTGGGAAAAACAACAAAAGGGAAAGTCATAAATCCGGCACGCAGATATTTGGCTGATATCGTTGGAAGCTATATTGATAACTCCATAAAAAACAAGATTGGTTCAGGGTTTAATATAATAGGAAATTTAGATGATGATTGGAATGATACATTATCACACTTTGAAGGAAAATGTATTTATTGTGGCGAGGAGAAAAAAGGAGCTATAACTCAGGAACATCTCAAGCGGATAGTAGATGGAGGACTCCATTGTAAAAGTAATGTTGTTCCTGCATGTGGAGATTGTAATATAAGAAGAGGAAGTAAAAAATGGGAAAATCATGTTAGAGAAACAAAAAATCCTGGTAGTGTTGAGAGAATTGCAAAGGTAAAAGAGTTTATTAAAAATTGTGGCCTAGATGAAGTGGAAAAGCATCCTGCAAGTAAAAACTTCGGAAATATGATGAGTGTTTATGAAGACTGGATAAAAGAAGATATAGAAGGATTTGCTAAAGGTTGGGTTGAACAAGATAAAGGTTCCCGAGATTACGCCTATTGTATCATGGAATTAGGGGATTGGAAAAAAATAGAGAAGAGGAACAACTTTAAGATAAAAAGAATGACAAAAATCAATGAATTTTCCTATCCCACACTAGCATACTCTGACTATATCCTTACATTTGCTAATGTTCTATATTCTGAAGTGGGGAAAAAGGTGAATTTGATGCTACTCTGCATCGATTTGAGAAATATTAATTATAAACGTCAGAAATTTGGTGGATTTGAAGATTTTGGTGACCTTCCAGTAATTGAAGAAAGTGTTAATTTATCTTGTGTGACTGCTCGGAAATTTGTGAAACAAGGTAGAAGGAAAAAAAGAAAATATGTGATTCCAAATGAAATTAACTGGAATCATCCAAATAATATAATTCGAGAAAAATAGTTCACTTTATATCATTTGGAGGAGAGAATGCATAGAATAATCGAAGCCAATTCAATCAATCTTTGGATTTAACCCCGGTGCCTGTCACGCCCCGGGATTTGTCGAAGATTGATAGGCTTTTAGATTGTGGAAAATGGAAGAAAAAAGACTAAAAACTAAAAACCACCTTGGATCTACTTAATAGTAGAGGCTATAAGGAAATTAGTCATGAGAACAGCTAACAGACCCTTATAAGGTAAAGGAAGTAGGGATGGTGTATACTTTAATTGAAACCTGAAGGCAATGGGGACGGTTCTGGTGGCTAGAAGTAACTTCATTAGGAAACCAAAAGAACTATCCCTGTGTAGTTGTCACCGCCAGAAGGTTGGCGCCAGCGACCATGAGAAGAACGAAATCGCATCCCATGGCCTTACAGCGGCCTTCATTAAAAAGTGAGGGACTGCCCCCTTTTAACAGTTATTGATTAATACTTCCATTCAATAAATTCATATTTCCCCTTAATTTCTTCCCGATATAATCCGATTTCAGACGTAATTTTTTCAAAAGATTTCATCGCATTCACTGTATCATTATGATTAATATTGAAATTTTGACTTTCATATTCGTGATGCAAAGTTAAAGCTAACTTACCACCTATGTCTACCTTAATCCTGTTAATTTCATCTTCAATTGTTTGTAGATTATTTCTTAAATTAAAGTGGGCTTGTCCCATATTTGTTAATGAAGTAATTATGATATTATGACGAATACTTAATAATCGCTTGTCTATTTCATCAAGCATAATCGCATGTTTAAAATAACTTTTTAAAAAGGTATCCTTATCTTTATCTAAAATAGTGTATCTGACGCCAAGCAATGTCAATCCACCAGCAATAATGCCTCCTATGACAGCACCAGCAAATCCAACCCATTCTGAGGTTACCCCAGGATTCCAATTACCAAACCTTAATGGTAAAAATATAAAGACTGAAAACATACAGGTCAGTATAATTCCTAAAAACGTTACGTACAAAAAATTATTTCTTTTCAATTTCCCAACCCCCGCATTAAAAAACTCTCGTGATATTGATAGTTCAACAGAGTAACACTACCTATTGACCTATCCAATAATAACGTTGAACACTTATTAGGCTTATATTATAGGTATTTAGAACCCTGTAACCGTCAAGAACGACACCATGGTGACGGTTCTAGTGGTCGGAAGTAAATTCATTAAAAAACCATGAGAACCGTCCATATGGAATTTTTTTCCAAAGTAAGGGGTTTAGTTATTTGTGGTTATGCCTCAGTGTTCCTCTCTTTTGCATTTAACAAAGGTCGATTAGGGAGTCTCATATCAATTATTAGATAATGACTTCTTAGGCAGCACCATGACAGATAATGTTTATGTTGCTAATTCTAAATTTGCTAATCGATTAATAATCTCTAGATTTTTATCCAGGGATTATTTTTTTAACAAAGTTCTGCTAACGAATTGTCTTAATATTTTTTTCTAGCTTAGAATACAATTGGTTTTCCATGCATACTTAATAATAATGAGGTTGTACGACAGTAGTAGTAAAAAGTAGGGAGAGATTCATAATGTTTAATAAAAGAAAAGAAGAAACAATACCGGTAATGACCTTTTTAACCCCAGGCGTGTATAGATTTTCGCTTCCGTTTTTTTTAGGTCATTCAATCCCATTGTCGGACGAAGGTCAAGAACGTAGGGTATATCATTTTCCTGTGGATGCCTATATTCACACTGAAGAGGTCTCAGAAAAAGGAATAGCAGCGAGATTTGTCATAAACGGAGGTAACCACGGAGTGCCAGGAGGTCACTATGAATCTTTAGCCACAATTTTGCGCAGATCTTATTTCACACAAGTATTAATGGAAACCCCTCCAGAACAAGTTAAGTGGATTTTATATTTCGATGCTGAACATGGTTCGAATGGGGAAGAGGAAATCTTTGAAAAAATGTTAAAATGGGACGAGAAAACCTCAAACTACTATCCTGCAGGACAGAAACTATTGACCAGTGTTTTTGATTAAAACGTGTGTTTTTATCAAAAAGTTCTTACGAATATAATAGAGTTTTTCAAAGCAAAGAGACTTCATTTGTTTATATATGAAGTCTTTTTATTTTGAAAAAGATGAGGTGTTACCATAGTGAGATGGAGACTTGTGACCGCTTGAAAGAGATGACACAGTTTTTGCTTGATAAATTGGGGCACTTTTTCCAGTTTGAAACGTACATTTTTACATGGAGAGACATACATGATTGCCTTGGTTAATCGGGCAGACCTTTGTTTGGATGTTTCTGGAAATTAATTAATGTATGTTTTGGCAGTAAATTTATGAATCTATACTCAAGAAAAAATGTATATAAGCTAATATTTATACATATTTGTGAAGTTATGCTTGCTGCACTAACGGAGCAGGTTAGCTACAGAAGCGGTACCATATAAAACCATTGAAATTCATATGATTTTTTCTATACAATGAAGCAAAAATATACTCTGAGAGAGTGACAACGTTGAAAGAAAATCGACTGTTTTTCTTGTCGTTAGCAAGCAGCATATTAGTTATTTTAGTTATGTTTTTTCAATGGAATTTGGTTGAAATAATTACCGAATTTTTAATGTTACCTATTTGGTTAGTGGTATTTGGATTTTTTATTTTCATTACAGTTAAGACAATTATCAATTTATTCAAAAAGAAGGATTGGAAACCCTTCGTCATACAGTTATTGACTATTTTACTATGGTGGTTCTTTCCTTTCACTCAAGTTATGTTAGATTTGGATTTTAAAATGAATAAATCAGAAAGAGAAGAAGTGGTGCAATTGGTGGAAACGGGTGCATTAAAACCAAACTTGCCAAATAGCCCTTCTACTATTCATTTACCTGAGAAATATGAACAATTATCTAAGGGCGGTGGGGAAATATTCATCGAAAAAAAGGATAATCAATATTCCATTTTATTTTTAACTCACCGTGGAGTATTAGATGGATTTTCTGGTTTTGTTTATTCCCCTGAAGATAAAAAGCCAAATCACAATGACTTTGATGGAGATATTAAAGAGATAGATAAATTAGATAAAAATTGGTATTTTGTAGTTTCTTATTAACCTAACAGGTACGATTCTTCAGTAACGAAGGTCGCTCTTTTCTTATTCAGCTAACAGGCACTTTAGTGGAAAAAGAGGTAATATTATATTAATATATTCCATTCAATTTTTATAGGAAGTGAAAAGATGTTCTTTTACTATGCAATGCTCGTGGTTGGAGCTTCGTTCGTAATAATCGCAGTATTATTTTTCATTGCTATGTATAGTGATAAAGACTATCCATTTTTAGATGTAGGTAGATGCTTAGGAATGTTTTTATTTGGTGTTTTAATTTTAGCCGTTACTCTCCCAAGCCTAAAATATGTTGTGCTAAAGGAATATGATGTCGTCAGTGGGAAATGTGTTATCGAAATAGATTCATCAGGTCGTTCTTCTGGAGCTGACTTTAATATGCTCAATACAGGTGAGATGTTTACTTTCAAAGATATTCCTACGCTTGATGCTTATGGAAAGTCAATCCCTTATTATTGTAAAGTGACAGTAACAAAAGACCATAATTTTGAAATTGGTTATAAAATATATGATGCCAAAACACGAAAGTTAATATTAACAAGTGAATAGCCTGCTTCAATAACAAATTCCACTTACCGCCAGTCTTTTTTCTTTATAGTTATTGAACTAACGGAGCAGCATCCCTGTAATGACTGAAAATGAGGTTTGAACAAAAATATAACCTCTTGGTAGAATAAGAGTGTCCTGAAGCTGGCCAGCGAAAAGGACAACACTCAAATACCAGGAGGCCTAAAATGTCAGCTATATATTTGTATTCCCTCCTTTGTTTGCTTTTTTTTTCGGTGCCACGCCCCGAAATTTGTTGCTATTATCCACTTTATAACGCTATAAAAAACGGTATAAATTTATATGTTGAAACTTATATAGCTGCTGCTCTTTTCTTTCTAATGAGTATTGTAACAACTATCTTATCCACTTGTTCTTCTGTAAAATGGAATTTTGTACTACAGTCAAGAATGGTTTTGATTAAAGAAGACACTTTTACAATTATTGCATCCGATTTACCTTCAATATCCCTTTTCGAGCGGTCGGTAAAAATAACAATGGAATAAAATCCAATTGTAGAGTTATAAATATAGCTGGTGTAATTAGGAAATTAAAAATCCCTTTCGAATATAGATTGATTTTGGTAGATTAATATCTAAAAGAACTGTATATTCATCCCCTAATTTAAGTAATTCTTCATGAACCAATTAGTTCGGCGTCGTCTCCCAAATTTACAGCTCTTTTTGAAGTCCCATGGACCAAAGAAGTCTTGTTTTAAGTTCATAGGTGTGAGTACTATTTTGTATTACTGGATTGTACATGTCTTGAATATTTCATCAAACTAAACCAGACAACATCAACGTCTTTTTAATAAAAAGATTGTGAAGAATTACACTTAGACTATAGGGTGCTTTCCTTAAGAAAAGGCTGCAAAAAGGCAGCATTTTTTCTTCTTCAGCTAACTAGTTTTATGTCGCATTCGACACAAAGTGCGAAGGAATTAAAAAAATAGACCTCACAGAGGTCAAGATTATTTATTTAGAAATTCTTTAATTTCATCAACAGAAATTCCTAAATTACGAGCTTCCAAAATGAGGTCAAACCAATCTTTGTCTAATTCTTTTTTGCCAGCAGTTGCAGTCATAATATTCCCCCTAAAATATGTACTATTATAGGCAACTCAGCCATCTTAGTTTATAACCTTAGACCTGTAGCTTTGCGTCCCATTCTTTCAAATGGTTTGCTTTTTTCTAAAAATTGTTAATAATATGAAACAATTGTACTACAAACGTTCACTATATTGAACAAAATAAAATCGAAAAAATTCGACAATAAATAGGAAGTTATGTCGCACTTCCGAAATTGTGCATTATTAAGGAAGGGATCTATTAAGCTCCTTCAGTTAGATACGATTATCTCTCGAATACTCACTTATTCACAGGATTTCAAATCACTTGAACAAATGCCAACTATTACAATACCAAGTACCGTTTAACAGGACATGTCTATGAAAAACGCTATTATGACAAGGTGATTGAAGATAAAGAAGGAATGTTAGAGGTAAGCCGCTACTTTATTTAAATCCTGTTGATGCAAAGATGGTCAGGCAACCTGAATACTATCCTTGGAGCAGCTTTTATCTATTTAAGTATCCCAGCTCGATACCGCCACGGTTTATGTATATGTACTGCCTTTTAGACTATTACGAAGGGACAATAGAACAGAGGCGGGAGAAGTACTGCAAACCTTTTTATATTCATGCCGAAAACTACGACACTGGTGAAAATTAACCAATCGCAGCAATACAGGGTAAAGGCACAAAATTCTAGTTCAGCAGCTAACTGGGGTTCCTTTTAAAAAGAGTCCTGTTGAAGACATATCTTGACAAGCTTCTTAGATGTTTGAAAGGATAAAGTCTGGAGTGGTGCGTGATGAGGCCACTATTAATTAAACGTTTGTGTAGTGGGGAATGGACGGGCAATTAATAGAATTATGTAAGTTTAATAGAAACCTATCTGATTTTGTGGAAAGTTGTGTTATTTCCTGCGGAATTTATTTCCGGTTCTCGACAATTTTCAATCTTGCTTGGCAGGGAGAATCCTTATATATCAGTGCTTATAGCTGTTTTAACTAAACGTTTGATTAGTATAGCCTATATGGAATTTAGTCGAAAGGGTGTCGATTACTGACAAAAGTGGTTTGGAACTTATAAAAGTCAAATCTCTTGTACATACGGCCGGTTTTGTCCAATAGGGATCGTATAAAGGACAAATCTCTTGCTCCAGCTACGGGTTTTAACCTTTATACCGCTTAGATGGCCAATTATGAATGTCACCTTACTAGTGACTTTAAAAAAATGGATTTGGCGGTAACGAGTAACATATTCTCCAACGAAGAGAGCCACAATCTCTCAGAAGACAACCAAAAATAAAGGAGGACTGATCAGCCCTCCTTTTGACATGTATACCTATTATCGCTCACATGCAATAAAATCTTTATCCCGGTCACTTTTCTTATTAGCGTCATACAGCGCTTTTGAAACATATGGCTTGTACTTAGTTTTTCCACCCTTGTTTTTAACATTAGATGCTCTTGCCACTCCACCTTTGAAATCCTTATTCAAAGCAGTACAGTTTTGGTAAGTTTTAATCTTCACCTGTGCTTCCGCAGAATCAGTCAAACTGAAGGATAACCCCACAACTAATCCCAAAGATAGTAAAATAGTAAACAACTTTTTCATATTTTTCAAACTCCCTATATTGAAATCTAATTTCCATAATAGGATATTATTAGGAAAATATCAATGCAAATATGATAAGTTCCGGTACATTGGCACTACCTCACATAGCCCAATGACCATGGGGTCGGTTCTGGTGGCTTTATTGGACAAGGAAAAATTGATTGAATAAGACCATGAGAACCGTCCCTGTGGAATTTTGACTTATTTTTTACGTTTTGCTTAGCAATCAACGTTTCTGATGGCTGGCGATTTTACGGACTGTCATCTAGTGTTTTATTTAAAAAGTGATATTTAAGCAATAGGGCGCTTTAATTGAACAAGCAGCAAAAAGGATCTTCCGATCGAAGATCCTTTTTCAATGCCGATAATGTCTCATTATGTTAAGTTCAAAATCATCTCGATATATAATACAACATTTTAAGTAATATTTTTCAATTCCTCTGTTAGTCGTAGGAATTTTTCTTTGTTTCGTTCCTGTAATGACTGGTCAATCTCTTTTCGGATTTGCTCTTTTCGTAAATTACGAAGGACTTTATTTAACAACGTTTCAGCAAATTCAGAATCCATGACGTTTACTTCATTTTGTGGTGGTGTATTAAGCAAATTCCTTTCCATAGGAAACCAACTCCTTGACCTTTTTTCTATTATACTAACGATTTTCAGACTATTCAAATATTTTGCTTGGCAGTTCCATGGTATTTATAGCTAATGAGTTTACATCTGAAAGTGTAACTCATTGAAACCTTCTGTTATGGTCTTTAGAATATTTTTAATTCATCTCAAAGACTATTATTCTTTCAGTTTACTTAATCGTTAATCTATACCATTCTATCTTTAGACTGATCCGGATCATTATAATAAAATTGATGGATCAAATAGGTAAGAAAAGAGTTTAGTTCAAATCGATCTTTATTAACAAAATCAGACAACGTTAATTTGCTTTCTCTTGTCACTATTTTACCTCCTTTATTTAACTTCTTTATCTTTATGATTCCCAAGCTATTATTCTTTTATACATATAAATTAATAAAACTGAGAATAAGTATTATGCAACTAGAAATATTCATTATCTTAAACAACTTCTTTTTTTTCATACCGATCATAGACCTTTTCTGGAGTAATAAATGTTTAAATTGCTAATCGTGTTCCATTAAAGGGCCATATTCTTGATTAAGAGAAGGAATTATTCGTATGTAATTGAATTATTCAATTAATGGGGGCAGGATAGCGTAATATTTTGCTTGTAGATATAAAATTCAAAGACGGAAATTTAATGCTTCAATTCATCTGATGTTTACCAGTGACATGTGTCGGAATATTAAAAAAAGGGAGGCGAGGTATGTAATGAAGGATCCTGATAAGATTTACAACACTGCGGTAGAGGCAACTTTGGAAGTAATTGGAGGGAAATGGAAACCCGTAATTCTTTTTCATCTAACCTTTGGCAAGAAACGTAACAATGAATTGAAAAGCTTGATACCCGCAATTACTCAAAAAATGTTAACACAGCAACTTCGGGAGCTTGAAGAGGAAGGCGTGATCTTACGCATTTCTTACAACCAGGTTCCACCCAAGGTAGAGTATGAATTGACAGACTACGGCTGGAGTCTAAAGGAGATCCTGCATCTGATGTGTAGGTGGGGGGATTCGCATATAGAGAAAAAGTACGGGGGAAGGGCTACCGTTCTAGCAAACCCACAGCTTGATGAAGTACATAATATATAAGCCGACCTAATACAAGGCCGGCTTTTCGTTTATGGGATGACTTTGCGTTTGCGAAAGTCGTCGAAGATGTTCATAAACATCGCTTCGGTATCGACGTATTCGTGAAAACCTAAGCGACGGGCCTTAGTTCCGTCGGCGAAGAAATCGTAATCCCAAGAGAACACGAAATCACCGAATCGCCAGGAGGATACGTCTTTATAGGAATGCCGAGCAAGCCCATGATTCTCGACCATTTTGTTCCAAAGCTGCTCCTTGTCCGCCATGACAACGTCCAGTGGCATCTGCAGTGGAGGCGCCGTCTCCAAGCCGAAGTAGTGAGCGATCTTCGGCCATAATTCGTTCCAGCGGAACAGATCGCCGTTCGTGATGTTGAATGCCTGATTGGCACAACGCTCTTCAGTCGCCGCCCATACTGTTGCCTTCGCGAGAAGCCCGGCATCTGTCATCTCCAAGAGGCTGTCGTAAGCACCTGGCTTGCCCGGAAACCGAAGCGGAAGTCCAAGCTCCTTCGAAATTGAGGCGTAGATCGCAATAACCATGGCGAGGTTCATCGGATTTCCAAGCGAGAAGCCGCAGACTACAGAAGGACGTAGCGCAGACCAAGTCCAACCCTTACCTTTTTGCCTTTGTTCTAAGAAATCTTGCTGATCAACATTGAACTCGGGCGGCATATGGTTCGCGTCTGTCTCACGAGCAGGCGTTTTGAAAGGGCCGAGATGTGCGCCGTATACCTTGTATCCCTGCAACAAACTGACATGTTTTAAGCTCGCCGCGATGGGTTCGATCGACTCTACGGTGTTCACTAGCATGGCAAGGTTAGGCGGAACAAGTTCGGCCCAAGTCGGACGGTCCTGATAGGCGGCATAGAAGATGTGTGTTACCTCAGTTAAACTCTTTAGCTTCTTGCGGGTGTCGTCTATATTGAGCAAATCCACAGCCACATACCGGACACGGCCGACAGACTCTCCGCCTCGACGCGATACGCCGATCACGTCCCAATCAGGGAGGGTAATGAGGTGATCAATGAGGTTGCGACCGATGACACCATTTGCGCCTACGACCAAGGCGACTTTGCGTATTGTTTTAGATTCATTATTCATAGTGTGCAGCTCCTTCTGTACTGTGCTTCGTTCACTGTTATTTTGCATCAAGGAACCACACTTGAGAAGTACGCACTTTGAAGTGCCATAAGCACTTTTTTGTAATTCAGCAGTGCTCTTAAGAGTAAGTCTTCTTGAACTAACAGGCAGTTGCTTAATAAGAGACTATAATAAATTCCTTACCAGTCAGGTGAAGTTAGGTGTGACTATAATGTTCTAAAAAAATCGAAGAGCCAATGACATTATTGGTTCTTCGTCTTTTTGTATGCTTATGTTTATAGGTAGTAGCATTAGTTAGAACCAAGCTTTGGAAAGTAAGTGAACTCCCTCATGAATCCTATTCTCATCTAAACCGGCAAATCCAAGAAGCACTTGAGAATATTCTTGAGAAGGTGGTCGCTCATAAAATGAGGACACTGGATACACTAAAACTCCCTTCTCTTTAGCAGTAGCGATAAGCTCTTTCTCTGTCATGTTATTCTTGGGTCCTAATAGCACGTGTAAACCAGAACCTGAACCAATTATTCGGACCTGATCATTCATGTTAGCTTTAATAGATGTGAGTAAAGCGTTATGCCTTTTCTTATAAATATTTCTTACTTTGTTCAAATGCCTTGACCATTGGCCACTTTCCATAAAGAGCTTTAGAGTATGTTGATGTAATCTTGAAACAGTTTGCTTATAACCAATAAAGTTTTCATTGTACTTTACTAGCAACTTTGTCGGAAGTACCATATAGCTCAAACGCAAAGATGGAATTAGTGACTTGGCAAAAGTCCCCATGTATACAACATTTCCATACAGATCAAGGCTTTGAAGCGATGGAATGGGCTTTCCTTCGTATCGAAATTCACTATCATAATCATCTTCGATGACATATCCACCCTTCTCCCTCGCCCATTCTATCAATTCTAAGCGCCGTGATATTGGCATTACGGTTCCTAAAGGGAATTGATGGGAAGGAGTGACGTAGACAACTTTCACTTCGCTCTCTGTTAATTCAGTAACATTAATTCCATTTTCATCAAGATGAATGGGCTTAACTGTTCTTCCATAGTCCTTAAATATAAGGCGTACTCGGTCATAACCGGGTTCTTCTATACCATAAACTAATTCTCTGCCAATCATTTTACATAGCATGCTTAATAGGTATTGTGTACCTGCTCCAATTACTATTTGATCTTCAGAACATTCAACTCCTCTAGATTGATAAAGGTATCTAGCAATGTGTTTTCGAAGTTCAAATTCTCCTTGTGGATCTCCATACAATAACAGCTGGTCTTGTTCGGCAGCGAGGCTTTTCATGGTCAATTGACGCCATAACTTAAATGGAAAATGAGTTAAATCTACATCCCCATACTTAAAATCGTATTCAATCTTTGGTGGTTGATCTTCCTGATGATCAAATTCCCAATTTGCAGTTTTATCCATATCGTTGTTGTTAGAATCTATAAGGAAGAGGTCATTTTTTATCTCTACAACAAACAATCCTTTTCTTTCTTCACTTCTAATATAACCTTCAGCAACAAGTTGTTGGTAAGCAGCATCAACTGTGTTACGACTCACGTTTAAATAATCCGCCAAATTTCTTTGAGAAGGTAACTTACTGTGAGGGGGAATGTTTTTTCTTTGTATTTCTTTTCTAAGATACTCATAAAGTTGGATATAAATGGGCTCTTTTTTTCTAACATCTAAGGTTGGCGTTATTTCTAACATATTTAACCTCCTTATAAACTGGCACTTGAAAATGCTTGTAAACTGGTACTTTTATTGATGCCAGATGCTTTATTATAATAAGTTTACATTTTAGTGATCAAAAAGCAAAAGAGTGTGTTCTAATGTACATCCCATCGCACTTTAAAGTTGTTATTAAAGTAACGGGTCTTTACTTAAATAAGGTTTTGAAACGATCTTCCAGAAACGGTGCAGGTAAGTTGAAGTAGAGATAAAAAAGGATAAAGGAGATAACATTATGCTAAAAGAAACATTTCACATTGCTGTGCCAACTGCATTTTTTGAAGACGAATCTGTAAATATTCAGGGGACAATAGATCATATAAGAGATTTGTATAAACAAGGAGTAAAGTCTGTTCTTGTCTCTGGATCTACTGGTGAGCAGCATAGTCTGAACCTTAAAGAGAAAATTGAAATAATAAACAGTTTAGTATTGGAAGAAGAACTTATTAATAATATGGAAATTTTATTTGGGGTGTCATCTATTAGACAGAAAGAGGCAGAAGAACTCGCTAAAAAGATTCGGACTACAAAAATATCAGGTATTTTGCTTGGGTATCCACCATATGTTCTACCAACACAAGAAGAGGCATTAGTTTATACAAAAACCATTATTAATCTTAGTAAAAAGCCTACTATCTTATATAACAATCCAAAAAGAACTGGATTTAATTTATCAGTAAACAGTATTATTCAGTTAAGTAAGATAGAATTAGTAGTTGGATTAAAAGAAGCTGGTAATAAAGAAAAAGTTGGACTACTAAAAAACAATATTAACAGAAGCAACTTTCATTTTTATGCTGGTGGAGAAGTGGAATTAGAGGAAAAAGTATTACAGGGGTTTGATCGTCTTTCTTCAATCGCTGGAAATATTTCACCTATGGAAATCAGTCAATGGTTTAATAAAATGCTTACGAAAGAAAATATTACTCAACAAGAAAGAGTAAAGATAGAAACCATCATTCAACAAGTTTATCAAGGGTCACCTTTAGTAAACCTAAAGAAAGGTATTAATCAAAAGAGAATTCCAATGGGAATTTGCAGGAGTCCAATTGGAAATATTTAATTAGATAGATCATTATTTTCTTAAACTCGTGTGATTACTACAAAGTTAGCCTCATTTTATATGGGTAGGTATTTATTTTACTTACTCAATGTTCTTCAACAAACGGGCGCAATTCTGTAGCAAGAATTGTGCTCGTTCTTTATGTATTGGGCTATATTGTGGTAAAAGAGATTGTAGTTGTTTTAATTAAATATTCTTATTGAACTGATAGGCAGATTTTTAAGATCAACTTCAGTGATGCATATTATCCTCCCTAACCCCAAAATTCTGAACCTCAACGGATTGATTTGATTTCTCCCTATGCTGAATCTAACTTCATTCTCCTATAGACTTATTAGCTGCTCGTATTCAAGATTCAACGGCTATCAATCCCACCTTTCTGAGTGGTAATGTCAGTATGTCCAAGTTTAATAGATTTTTGTCCTTCCATGCATAATTTTACTTTCTAGTTGAATAGGATGGCAGTAAGCCATATTACGGTCTAATTAGAAGTGTAGAGGAGAAAAATATGTTAAATTACGTATTTCCTAAGCTATCCTCTGATCAAATGATTTCAATCATCAGAAATGGACTTGAAAAAACCACAACACCTAAGAAGATCATTATTATTGGCGCAGGTATGGCAGGACTGGTCTCGGCCTCTTTACTTAAGCAAGCTGGACACAATGTTACAATCCTTGAAGCTACTGATAGGGTGGGAGGGAGGATCTATACGTTAAGAGGCGATTTCAGGGATGGGCAATATCTTGAGGCTGGGGCAATGCGAATTCCTCATACTCATTTGTTGGTTTTGGAATATATAAAAAAATTTAAACTTCCGGTTAATAGGTTTATCAATTCGACTCCTAATGACATTATCTATATTAAAGGAATCAAAACTCATTTTAAGGTGTATGAACAGAACCCTGATATTTTGCGCTTTCCCGTGTACCCACAAGAAAAAGGTAAAACCGCTAAGGAGTTGCTTCAATTAGCAATAAAACCGGTGACAGATTTTATTGAACAAAACCCAAAGAGAAATTGGCCTTGGGTCATAAAAGAATTGGATAAATACTCAATGGACACTTATTTGAGATATAACCCGTTTGGAGTCACATTATCTCCGGGTGCCATCGAAATGATTAAAGTAATGCTTACACTGGAAGGACTTATGGAGCTTTCTTTCTTGGAACTGTTACGTGAACTGTTAATCCTATTTACCCCTGATATCACCTTTTATGAAATCACGGGCGGTAACGATCAACTTCCTAAAGCATTTACGACTCAATTGAAAGATGATATATTTTACGGACAAAAAGTGAGGAAAATTGTGCAGCATGACAACCAAGTAACCATTCATTCTGTCCATAAAATCTTAGAGCCATTTCAAATCACCGGTGATCTTGCGATTGTGACCATTCCTTTTTCAGTGTTACAATTTGTGGAAATCGAACCGCGAAATTCTTTTTCTGAAAACAAATGGAAGGCAATTCGGGAACTTAATTATGCGGGCTCTACGAAGACCGGCATCCAGTTTAAAAACAGGTTCTGGGAAAGGCAAGGTTTGTATGGTGGGCAAACCGTTACGGATCTCCCTATTAAATATATTCAATACCCGAGTTATGACCTCGGTACACAAGGATCGGGTGTTATTTTAGGGAGTTATACATGGGAGGATGATGCTGTACCTTGGGACAGTTTGGAAAATGATGATCGCTTGGAATATGTATTAAAAAACTTGGCTGCCATTTATGGTAAACAGGTGTTCAGTGAGTTTCAAGCAGGAGTGAGCCACAGTTGGGTTCGATATCCGTATTCTGCTGGGGCATTTACGATGTTTAAACCCGAACAGGTAAAAGAATTATCTCCTTATATTTCTACTCCCGAAGGAAGAGTTCATTTTGCTGGCGAACATGCCTCAACTACTCATGTTTGGATCCAAGGTGCAATCGAGTCCGGAATACATGCTGCATTTGAAGTTAATGACTTACCAAGAACTTTATTTCAGGTTTAATCAGCAAAAATAGAAGAAACTCGTCAAAAAAAGCCTTTGCTCAACGAAAGCAAAGGCTTTTATCAATTAAGGAGTTCCTTTTATTTTTCAACAAACGGGCCAGTTGTTGAACAAGGTATTAAAAATGAAAATGAATATTTATATTAAAATGAGGATTTGAGTTTAGTTTAAGATTAATCTACTTGAATAAATCTTTACAATTTATAAAAATTGAATTTAACTATAATGACAACAAATTTCCTCATCTCGATCTATCTCTCTTACAACCGCATAATTATTCCCCCACTCACACATTGTGTTTAAAACTGGTACAAATGATTCACCTAACTCTGTTAAGCTGTATTCTACTTTTGGAGGCAATTCCTTAAATACTTCTCTTCGGACTATCCCATCTTTTTCTAACTGCTTTAATTGATCAGTCAAAACTTTTTGTGTAATTGCTGGGATTCTTTCATAAAATTCTTTTGTTCGCATTGATTTTTGGCTCAAGAAATAGAGGATTAGACATTTCCACTTTCCTCCTACTGTATTCATGAAAATATTAATTCCAGTATTTTGACTCCCCACCCTTTATTCCCCCTCGTATATAATGATTAAGCCTAAATAGGCACTAAAAAGTGGCTATGCCACATTAATGTGCGTTATTTTCTCTTAGTTTAGTGTCTATTATAATCGGGTTTGTAGCAAAAAAAAAATTTGGAGTGGATACCATGAGTGTAAAGGATATTTTGGAAAAAAGACGTTCCGTTAGGCATTATGATTCAAACTTTAAAGTCAGTTCAGAAACGGTAACATCCTTGATTGAAAGTGCTAGTAAGTCGCCTAACGGAAATAATATACAAGCAACGCGATACTTAGTCATAGACGATGCTCATCTGCGAGATTTGTTGTTACCGATAGCCTTTAATCAACAACAAGTGACAGAAGCATCCACATTAATTGTGATACTTGGGGATTACCATGCTTTTGAGAAAGAAAATATCATAAAGATACATGAAGAAGGATTTCAGGCAGGTTTTTTTGATGCAAAACTAAGAGATTATTTGGCAGGTGCTGCTATAAATTATTATGCAAATAAATCAAAAGAAGATTTAAGCATCGAATTAACAAGAGATGCAAGCCTGGCTTCCATGTCATTAATTCTACTGGCTAATGAAGCTGGTCTTGAAACAATTACAATGTCAGGATATGATTCCCAACAGCTTAAGTCGGCATTGCATATTTCTGAGAGGTATTTGGACGTTATGCTTTTAGCAATTGGAAAAGGTATTAAGAGTGGTCACAAAACTGTCAGGCATGATGTGGAGAAAGTAATCTTTAATAATAAAATACAATAACGATTATCAAAGTCGTTTAATAACGTAGACAAACCCATGTTTTAAACATTGTTGAAACTATTGATAATAAACCACTCATACAATACGATGCATCAAAACATTTGGCAGCTTTAATTTAAATAAAAAAATAATAGTAATTTTATGTAGCTTAAAGTTGTATTTATTCAATGTACAGTTGAATGATCCGACTATCTAGTCACAGCAGCTGTTACTTATCCCACTAAAGGGCGCTCTTCTTGAATAAGAAAGAGTCCTAACAAAATTCTTGAATAAGTGAAGAATATATATGGTTAACGGGTAAAGGTTAAAATTAAAAATATGTCTCCGAGGAAACCTAAGTAAAAGTTAGGGTAATATCGTTACCCTAACTGATTTTTAATTCGTAACAAGGACAAATATCGGGCCATTTTTTATATGTGATTTTAGAGAGATTTTGCTGGGATTTGATGAATAGAGAAAAGCGCAAAGCACCATAGGGTCTATGTTTAAGACAATGGTGCCTCGCGCTGTTTCAAATTATCTTCGATTACAAGGTGGTTCCACCTCTTGGGGAATTGGACATTGATAAATATTTTCCCCTAAACGATCTTTGAGTTCTTCTTTAGCTTTTATGAGCAGTTCCTGGTTTTTCATGATTTCAAATGCTGTTCCCGCTAAAACCTTTCCTGCCAAAAGCATTCCTTTATGAGCAATGGATGTCTTTCCGATTGTGACAACCTGCCAAGTGTGTGCAGGTGTTCCTAGTACCCAGCAGGCACTGCCTAGTTGGGCTGTTGGTGTGACCCAGCTTACATCCCCAACGTCGGTCGATCCTCCAAGGGGTTTTTCAGATAATGCTAGAGTATATGGGTTAATCCGATCGGACATGGCTTTTCCCTTCAGATGCCCGGCAACCTCTTTCGGTAAATTATTGATTTCGTTCGCTTTGTCTTCATCAGCTAATGTGGCTTGAAGCTGCTCGGCAAAATGAATTTCTTCGTCATTATAAGTTGGTGTACCAACTTCCGTAAATACATCTGCCATGACAGATTCGAGTGTGGTATTTGGAACCAGATTGGAACAGGCTTTGTCGAAAATAATTTCCACTTCCGTTCCTGTCATCAGTGCGGCTCCACGTGCAATATTGCAGACTCTTTCATAAATTTCCTGGACTTGAGGCGTTTTGGGAGCTCTGATTAGATAAAGCACTTCAGCTTCTGCCTGAACTACATTTGGGGAAAACCCGCCTGTGTTGGTGACGGCATAATGGACTCTTGCTTCTTGAATGATATGTTCACGTAAGTAATTGACACCTACATTCATCAGCTCCACGGCATCAAGGGCACTTCTTCCGAGATGCGGTTGAGCAGCAGCATGTGCACTTTTCCCTTTGAATTTATAGAATACTTGATAATTAGCCAATGAATTCGATGGTAAAATGGTATTTGTTGTCCACGGATGCCAGCATAAGGCGAAATCTACATCGTTAAAACATCCTTCTCTTGCCATATACGTTTTTCCTGACCCACCTTCTTCAGCCGGGCAGCCGTAATATCGGACTGTTCCTTGTAACCCTTCTTGCTGCACCATGTCTTTGAGAGCGACAGCGGCAGCAAGGGAGCCCGTTCCAAGGAGATTATGCCCGCAGCCATGCCCGTTCCCGCCCGAAATAATCGGATCCTGATTGGAAACACCGTCTTTTTGACTTAGTCCGGAAAGGGCATCATATTCACCAAGGATGGCAACCACTGGTTTCCCCCTGCCAAAACTGCCGACAAAAGCAGTAGGCATGCCAACGATTCCTTTCTCGACCGAAAATCCTTCTGATTCGAGGGCTTGACAGATTAGATCAGCGGAGCGGAATTCTTCGAAACGTGTTTCTGCAAATTCCCAAATTTGATCACTTATCTTGATCCATTTGTCCTTTTTCTCCTCGATTAAATCTACAACTTTTTGAATATTATTCATGCTGCGTCACTCCTCATGTCTTGTGTAGCTGTTTTGAAATTAAGAAATAGGCTGGTTACAATCGGGATCATGAGAGCAACAATCAATAGTGTAAACGCTCCGGTGTACGATCCATTAAATAAAGTGATGGTATACCCCATGAGTGTAGGGGCAATCGTACCTGCCATTTGACCTCCAAAATACATAATCCCAACTGTCGTACCCATTGTACTTTGTGAGAAATATTTCAATGGTAACGCAAGCACAACGGAGGTAAGACCTACTCCAAAATAAGCAAGGCAAAGATATGTGAGAGCCAGCGGAACAGAGGAGGCATTCATTGTTAAATAGAGAGAGATAATTCCTATGACAGCACCGGTGATAATAAGGTACTTTTCTTTACCTGCAGCCATTTTATCCAACGCCCATGAGCTGATTGTAATCCCGATCAGCGAACACGCTACCGGCAGCATAGAAATAAATCCTGTTTTAACGAGCGCGAGACCACGCACGTTTACCCAATAGGAAGGCAACCATGAACTTAATCCCCAGTTCACCGTGCTCATTCCAAAATAAATTAGCATCAGCTTCCAGGCTGTAGGATTTTTTAAAACCTTTAAATAAGAAACCTTTTGTACTTCAGTGTTCCCTTTTGCGGCCGTTCTTTCCGGGAGATACTTCCAAAGTAAAAGAAGGAAAAGGAAACCGAGAGCCCCAAAGATGAAGAACATAATATTCCATCCGATACTTTGAATAAGCAATGCAGCAACGAGTACAGCAATGATGGCCCCGATTTGAGTAGCGGCTGATAACACTCCTTTTGCACGCCCACGTTGTTCTTTAGGGAAATTTTCTGCTAAGGCAACAGAACTTGCGGACGGAAAGCTTCCTTCTCCCAATCCAAAAAGAAATCGAATGACGATTAGAGAGATGAAGGACCATGCAAAACCGGTCAGGATAGTAAAGATGGACCAAACAATTAATGAGACGAGAATGATTTTTTTCGATCCATATTTATCCGTCAGCCATCCGCCAATTAATTGCATAATCGCATATGATAGGAAGAAGCTGCTGATGACCATACCAGCTTGGGTAGGAGTTAAACTAAATTCTTTAGTAATGGAAATAATAGCAACATTCATGGAGTTTTTGTCCAAATAGTTGACAATCCATGTCAAAAATAGAAGTGATAAAACGGTGGTCTTTGTCTTATTGTTGTATCCATTTACATTCATAAAAGTTCCCCTTTCAAATAGTGTTCGTAAGAAAGTCCTTGATATTTTATACCAAATAGTACCTGTATTTTGCGTAGAAGGTAGATAGTAGTCTCACTTCAAAGCAAACTATTTTTGGACCTATTTCGGACCTTTCTTAAAATAAATTATAAACTAGCCTAAATATATGTACAAGAATTTTTTTAAATAATTCAGAAAAAAAAGAATAATTGGTGAAGATGAAAGTTTGCTAGTATACTAAAAATAACAGCTTATGTTCGGAGAAAGGAACGATTATAACTATGATTAATATCGGTGTTATTACCGCACCCTATTCTATCGATGAGATTAAACAGATTGAAACTCTTATCCAAGATCAATGTCAGTTAACGTTTATCCCTTATCGCCAAATTAGTGAAATCAAGGAGTTATATGAGAGTAATCATCTTTTTTATGATGGAATTCTTTTTAGTGGTAAATTAGGCTATCATATTGCGCAGCAGGAATTAGGCGTATTCAAAACACCCACGTTTTACTTAGAGATTACGGAAGGGGATTTTTATAAACGCTTATTTGCCATCAGTAATTCCAATAAAAATTTAAATTTCGCACGGGTATGTATCGATTTAACGTTCGAAGAAATCAATTTTATGGGGCTTGAAGGAATATTGAAAAAGGAGGAATTTCCGATCTGTATAGATTTGGAATTCTCAGGAGAAATCTATGAAAGAACGTTCCAACAGCATCAATCATTATGGCAGCAGGGAAAGATTGATTTGTCAATCACTCGTGTAAGCAATGTAGTGGATCGTTTGAATCAGGCGGGCATTCCAAACATTTTTATTTTTCCTTCTAAAGAATCAATGTTAAAGCAAGTGAAACAGATTATTAATGAATTGCAGATTTCGAATTTATTAGAAAATCAGTGGGCCATTGGGGTGATTACGATTGAAAATCAGGATAGGATGACAGACCTGGATTTCAAACAAATCCTTCTTCACAAAGCGCTTTTGGAATTCAATGGGCAAGCGAAAGCTTTATCCGTCATTCAGAAAAAGCATGCAAATTTTGAGGTGATCACTTCCCATGCCGAACTTAGAAACTTAACAAATGAATTTACCCAGTGTTCAGTGCATTCCTTTTTGAATCAAACACTTCCCTTTCATGTGAATATTGGATGGGGGATCGGAACCACACTCTATCAAGCCAAAACGTCTGCACAAACTGCATGCAAGCAAGCTGAATCGAATGATTTTCCGTGTTCTTATGCGATTACAGCAAATGAAGAAGTGATTGGCCCATTAGGAGATGATACTTGTCTCCACTTTGAGAATTCTGTCGATCCCTATATCGAAAAGCTAAGTGAAACATTGGATGTATCCATTCTACGTATTCAAAAATTAATGGCTGTGACTTCTAAGCTGCAGACAGATGAACTAACCGCAGAAGATTTGGCCTACCATCTGGGAATTACATTGCGCCAGGCCAATAGGATATTAAACCAACTGGAAGTAAAGGGTGCTGCTCATATTTCATACAGAAAACAGGAAAAACTTAGAGGCCGCCCTAAAAAGGTTTACAAGCTAGACTTTAGGAATATCCCTTAGAAATCCCGGAGACCACGGAGACCACGGGGACGGTTCTTGCGGTAGGAACGAACCTCATCTTGTTAGTCTAGCGCTGAACTTACTGGAGCAACTAGTGTCTGGAGCGCTTGTAAAAATAAAAAGGAGAATGTAGTATGACATATATTACTTTGGTAGCAAATCTGTTATGTGGTTTATTAGTACTTATGGCAGGGATTATTTATTTTAGAAATACTATTATTTGGACCAAAAGTAACAAGAATGCTACAACTGATGTTAAAGATCTATTAAAAGAATTTGAGGTAGGAGATTTTATGAAACTTCTACTAATTGCGTTTGTTTTGATTACCCTAATAGGCTTTATAAACAACACGGATATGAGTTTTATACCTAACGTATTTTTCTCCGCAGTGGTTATAGCAGCAGGAGTGGAAAGTTTTAGCTATATTTTAAAAAGAAAAAAGTCACATTCATCTGCTTATAAAATTGTTGCACTTATTGCCTTAAGCCTTGTTAACGGTATCTCAATCTAGTTATCGTCACTATAACACGGAGCCTAAAGTAAGTGTCAAATAGCCCCTTATCCCAAAATCGGGATAAGGGGCTATTTGACGATTACATTTAAAATATTCTTTCGTAAGCCTAAAAGGTTAGACAGTAACTTAGCTATGCTGAATCAAGCCTTAGTATTCGTTGAAATACTCTTGGATCTTTTTAGAGTCTTCGGTTTTGGTAAGTGCCAACATCAACAGGATACGAGCTTTTTGCGGGTTAATGTTGCCAGAATTGACGAAGTGGTTGTCTACGTCAATTTGTTCGGGAGTAACCATGCCTACTGGTACACGGGTGTCACGAACAACGACAACACCATTCTTCACAGCATCCTGCAGACCCGGAAGCGTTTTTTCATGGATAGAACCGTTACCTGTACCAGCGTGGATAATTCCCTTCGCACCGGCAGCAACCGTAGCGTCAACTATTACACGGTCATCATTGGCATGTGAATAAACAATATCAACACGATGCAGATTGTCTTCAGTGATCTTGCGAATGTCAAACTCGGACTCAGTGGTGTGCTTTTTAATTGGCAGGTTATAGAAATAGGGTTTACCGCCTTGTATAATGCCGAGGGAGCCGAGCTCCGGATTATTGAAAGCATCAACGTCGGTGGTATTAGTTTTAAATGTGTCGCGAGCACTTCCAATCTTATCATTCAGGGTGATCAGGACGCCCTTGTCGCGAGCTTCTTTGGAACCAGCAAGTGCTACAGCGTTGTACAGGTTCAACGGACCGTCAGCAGAGATTGACGTAGAGGGGCGCATTGAACCAACCACGACGATCGGTTTGTCAGAATGAACAGTCAGGTTGAGAAAGTAAGCCGTTTCCTCCATTGTGTCGGTACCGTGGGTGATGACAACACCGTCACACTTTGGATCATCCAATACCTTTTGGACTTCCTTCGCCAGTTTGACCATTATGGCATTAGTGTTAGACGTACCAGAATCAATGCTTGATACCTGCTCAGTGGAAATGTTAGCAATATCTTTTATCGTAGGAACTGCTTCTATTAGTTGATTTGGGGTTAGGACTCCAGCCTGATAGCCGGTTGTTTGGGTAGAAGTAGAACCAGTTCCTGCGATGGTGCCACCCGTTGCCAGAATTTTAATGTTAGGTAATTTTTTCTCAACAGGATCGGTTGTATTAGATGTTGTAATCTGTTTAGCTTCAACAGGATGCAATGCACCAGTGTAACTTGAAGAGATGGTGATAATCCCGGTTGACATTAATGCTAGTGAGGTGAGAGCAACTTTTTTCTTTGTAGTTAGTTTCTTCATTAGAAATTCCTCCATATATCGTGTGATTGGCAAAAATAAAAGCGAAACTTCCATCAGTGGGATCTTACTGCCCGTTAATTCGGGATAAATCTTAGTAAGCGCTTTCGCATTTGTTCTAAAAAAGGATAAGTTTAATCTATAATAAGAACTACTAAAAACTACAAAAACTCACAAAAAAATGAAAATTTAAAAAAATAATAGTTTTAATACCAGTTAGCTGAAATGAAAACGATCATGTATGTGTATGGCTGAATGAACTATAGGGGTAATATTTTTATGAAAGAAGATTACTACTCGCGACTAGTTGATGCACGTAAATGGAAGTCGGCATTTAATTTAGGGTGACAGTCTTTCATTTGCTATTGTGCTAAAGTATTATTGTGTTAAAATTCTGAAAAATCGATTGACAGATAAGGTTACGTCACATAGAATAATTATCATAGCAATAGGATTAAAGAATATGAATAAAGGGATGATTATCCATGAGGCTGCGAAAAAAAATAGTGCAATATTCAAAAATGGTTATAAAAGAGGCTGGACTCCAATTCTAATAGGAATCGGAATCCAGCCTCTTTCTTTATTATACTAAAGTGCTAGAGGAGGAACGTTAATGATAACATTAACAGGTCAAAGTTTAACATTAAAACAAATGAAGGAAATTTTATTTGGAAATCAGAAGGTAAGCGCTTCAGAAATGAGTATGGAGTCTGCTAGAAGGAGTAGGGAAGCAGTAGAGAGAATAGTTGCAGAATCAAAAGTAGTCTATGGGATTACAACAGGGTTTGGAAAATTTAGTGACGTCCTTATTAATAAAGATCATGTTCAAGATCTGCAGCTTAATTTAATTCGTTCACATGCTTGCGGCGTAGGTGAGCCGTTCCCAGAGGTTGTTGCAAAAGCAATGGTTCTTCTTCGCGCTAACGCACTTTTAAAGGGCTATTCTGGAATTAGGCCGCTTGTTATTGAAAGGTTATTAGATTTAGTAAACAAGGATATTATCCCTGTGATTCCGCAGCAAGGTTCCCTTGGAGCAAGCGGAGATTTGGCACCGCTTTCACACTTGGCGTTAGTGCTAATCGGGGAAGGAGAAGTATTTTATAAAGGAAATCGAATGGATTCACTTGAAGCCTTACAGCAAGAAGGAATCTTCCCAGTAACACTTGAGGCAAAAGAAGGCCTTGCTCTTATCAATGGAACCCAAGCAATGACAGCAATGGGAGTTGTCGGTTATCTAGAAGCAGAACAACTCGCATACCAAAGTGAGCTAATTTCCTCTATGACCATTGAAGGATTACATGGGATTATTGATGCCTTTGCTGAAGAGGTTCATATCGCAAGGGGTTATCAGCAGCAAATTGATACCGCAGCACGAATCCGAGGTTACCTAAGCGATAGTTTATTGACGACGACACAGGGGGAATTGAGAGTACAGGATGCGTATTCCCTCCGCTGTATCCCGCAAGTTCATGGTGCCACGTGGCAAGCACTTGATTATGTAAAAGAAAAATTAGAAATTGAGATGAATGCAGCAACAGATAATCCACTAATTTTTGATGATGGTGAAAAAGTCATTTCCGGTGGTAACTTCCATGGACAGCCAATTGCGTTTGCAATGGATTTTATGAAAATTGCTGTTGCGGAATTGGCAAATATATCAGAACGACGAATTGAACGATTAATCAACCCACAGTTAAATGATTTACCGCCATTTTTAAGCCCTGAACCGGGACTACAATCTGGTGCTATGATCATGCAATATGTTGCCGCATCTCTTGTATCAGAAAACAAAACGCTGGCACATCCAGCAAGTGTAGATTCGATTCCTTCTTCGGCGAATCAAGAGGATCATGTAAGCATGGGAACGATCGGTTCAAGGCATGCTCATCAAATTATTCAGAATACTAGAAGAGTCCTCGCAATTGAGTTCATTTGTGCGATGCAGGCGGTTGAATATCGTGGGGTTGAAAAAATGGCAAGCCAAACAAAGTGGCTTTATGAGAAAGGAAGAGAAATGGTTCCTTCCATTAAAAAAGACCGGATATTCTCAAAAGATATTGAAAAATCTGCTGAAGGTCTGAAAACAATGAATCTCTCAAAATTACTTCAGCAAGTGGACAAAGTAAACAAATAAGAAGAAGACCTACTAACAAACGTAATTGAAAATGAAATTCATATTTTAAGACGCCTTTTAGATTCCTGCTAATCTTCTAGTAATTTTCTCTATGCTCTTAATGAATTGATCGATTAAAAAAAAGAATTATCAACGCAATCAACAAATGCTAGAGTAAGGAGTTACTATAACTATAATAAGAGGTGTTATATGCAAAATACTGCACTTAAATCCCAAGAACCAGTACACGAACTCGAGTATGGAGAACATTTAGAAAGAAAGCTTAAAACACGGCATCTTTCCATGATTGCTATCGGAGGAACAATTGGAACAGGGTTATTTTTAGCCAGTGGAACCACGATTCATGATGCTGGTCCTGGTGGAGCTTTAGCTGCCTATATAATTGCAGGAATAATGGTATATTTTATCATGGGCAGCTTAGGAGAAATGGCATCTTTTATTCCAATTTCAGGTTCTTTTAGTACGTATACCTCAAGGTTTGTCGACCCTGCACTGGGTTTTGCTGTTGGTTGGAACTATTGGTACAATAATGCGATTATTTTTGCTTTGGAATTATCAGCATCGGCATTGATCATGAAATATTGGTTTCCCGATGCCCCAGGTATTATTTGGAGCGCAAGTTTCCTTATACTTATTTTTGGCCTAAACGTTTTATCCGTTAAGGGTTACGGTGAATCAGAATTTTGGTTTTCATTGATTAAAGTTGCAACCATTTTAATCTTTATTGTTGTTGGATTATTAATGATCTTTGGAATATTAAAGGGTCATGCTGGCGGTTTTGAAAATTTCACAAAAGGAGAAGCACCATTTAAAGGCGGCTTGTTATCCATATTTAGTGTATTTATGGTAGTAGGGTTTGCTTTTCAAGGCACGGAGCTTGTCGGAATTACAGCCGGTGAAAGTGAAAATCCTGAGAAAAATTTACCTAAGGCAGTGAAACAGATTTTCTGGAGAATTTTATTGTTTTATGTTTTAGCGATTTTTATTATTGGATGTATAATTAGCTATAACGACCCAAAATTATTAAGCGCAGATTTATCGAATATTGCAGTGAGTCCGTTTACTTTAGTATTTGAAAATGCAGGACTTGCCTTAGCGGCTGCTGCCATGAATGCAGTAATCCTTACTTCAGTTCTGTCAGCAGGAAATTCCACTTTATACGCCGCTTCGCGCGTCCTTTGGGTATTAGCGGAAGAAGGAAAAGCTCCGTCATTCTTGAAAAAGGTAAATAAAGGTGGTGTTCCGATTTACGCATTATACATGTCAACCTTTGTTGGGATGCTGTGCTTCCTTACCTCCTTTTTTGGTGATGGAACTGTTTATTCTTGGTTATTAAACGCTGCGGGCTTAGCTGGTTATATCTCTTGGTTAAGTATTTCGGTTACACATTATCGATTCCGTAAAGCTTATGTTGCACAAGGAAAAGATTTCAAAGACCTGCCCTATAAAGCAAAGTGGTTCCCATTAGGTCCAATTTTGGCGACAGTATTATGTTTAGTCGCAATGCTTGGAACAAATTATGCGGCATTTATCGGCTCTAAGGTTGACTGGTATGGTATATTGGTTTCTTATATTGGACTACCTCTATTCCTAATGAGTTATTTAGGCTATAAAATTGTTAACAAAACAAAAATGGTTCCATTAAAAGAGGCGGATTTCCGCAGAGATTAAGTATTTATTATTCATCTCATAGCATTCTTTTCATTGGTTTTAAAATTTTCAAAGTAGTAACTTGAAGACCCCTATTATTTCAATATTTTGATGTATGGGTGGAATGGTGTAATAACGCTCTCAAAGCCTTGATATATATGGGGTATTGAATAAGAGGGTAAATTTCTAACATTTTGACTATCCGAGGATTTTAACGGAAGCTTCTCATAAGTTGAGTAAACTTTTGGGGAGCTTCTTTTTTATTTCATGCGTAACGTTGAGAGAGGCAAGCACCCTTGAAAAAAAGTGGCTGTGTTAAAGGTTATTGTTGATTTTGCCACTCTGTTGATTGGAGCAGAAGGCGCGAAGCCCATTTTTAATTATTAGAATATTATTTTAGTAGAAGGGAGAATTGAAAAGAGAACACCAGAAACTAACAAACATTTAATATTAATCATTTTTGTATCCGCTTGCAATTTTATACACAATTTGTAATTTTCGGAATTTATTATTATAATAGAGTAAAATTCTATCATTTATGATGTTTCATCAGTTTGAATCCGTTTTTAATTATAGAAAAGGGGGGGTCTTGTTGATTCAGATAAAGCAATTATACAAGTCATTTGATTCATTGGAGGTGCTGAAGGGAATCGATTTGTCTGTTCAGCCGAAGGAAGTGGTGGTATTGGTGGGAGCCAGCGGTTCAGGAAAGAGTACATTGCTGCGCTGCATTAACTTCCTTGAAGTTTATGATAAAGGAGAGGTATGGATAAACAACGAACAGATCGATCCGGGGAAAACGGATTTAAATCGCGTACGTGCAGAAGTTGGGATGGTCTTTCAACATTTCAATCTCTTTCCTCATAAAACAGTGCTGGAGAATATCATCGAAGCCCCGATGCATGTAAAAGGAGAAAGAAAGGAGGATGCCAAGAAGGCGGCCTATAGTCTTCTGGAGAAGGTGGGATTAAGCGATAAGGCCAATACATATCCGAATTTATTGTCCGGGGGACAAAAGCAGCGGCTTGCCATCGCCCGTGCGCTTGCCATGAAACCCAATGTGATGCTTTTTGATGAGCCAACCTCCGCGCTTGATCCAGAATTGGTAGGGGAAGTTTTGCAGGTCATGAAAGAACTGGCCAATGAAGGGATGACTATGGTAATAGTTACCCACGAGATGGGATTTGCCCGGGAAGTAGCAGATCGTGTTGTCTTTATGGGAGATGGACAGATTCTTGAACAGGGGGCACCTAAGACGTTTTTTGAAAATCCGCAGCATGTAAAAGCAAAGCAATTTCTTAACAGTATTCTATAGCCAATGATAAGGGGGAAGAAAATATGAAAAAGTCAATTATCAGTCTTGTAGCAGCCTGTATGGCTGGAGTTTTGATCATGTCAGGGTGTGGAGCGAAAGAACAAGTTTCCCAGTCGACTTCTGCAGGGAAAAAAGAGTTTCACTATGCCATGAGTGGGCTGTTCAAACCGTTTAATTATAAAGAAAGCAACGAACTGAAGGGATTTGATGTTGAGATCGGCAAGGCACTTGCTAAAAAAATGGGAATGAAGGCCGTTCCGGTAACGAATCCTTGGGAAACGATCATCCAAGGCCTACAAGCCAAAAAATACGATGCCATCCTGGGCAGCATGACGATTACGGATGAGCGAAAAAAGGTGGTTGACTTTTCAAATCCTTATTACAGATCAGGCTCACAGGTTTTTGTATCCGAAAATAATACGGATATCAAATCGCCGGAGGATTTGAAAGGGAAGCGTATCGGGGTCGCCAAGGGAACGCCTTATAAAGATTTGGCGTTACAATACACATCAAAAGAAAACATTGTTGAATATGATACAGATTTAGTGGCTCTTATGGATCTTCCTACCAAAAGAATTGACGCTGCAATAACCGATCGAATGGTCGGACTGCCGATTATCAAGGCCGGCACCGTTAAAATCAAGGATGTTGGAAAGGCTATGACACATGATGATCAAGCGATTGCCGTCAGGAAAGAGGATAAGGAATTAATGGACAAGATGAACAAAGCTTTGGATGAAATCATAAAGGACGGCACTTATGACAAAATTTCTAATAAATATTTTGGCCGCAACATTTTAGGAACAAACAACTAGTGGGTGAAAAAGGGCGCCCTCGAGGGGCACCTGATAACAGATCATACGTGGGGTGAATCCATTTGCTAGAAATTCTTCTTTCCAATTATAAACTTTTTTTTGAAGCAACGTTGCTTACGCTTAAGGTTACCATTACATCTCTTCTGATTGGCTGTCTTATTGGCTTAATCTTTGCCTTTTTTCGTCTCTCTAATAACAAATTTTTGAACTTTATTGCTCATGTCTATATCACCTTGATCCGTGGAACTCCACTTATTGTTCAGATCGCGGTTCTTTATTTTGGCATCACATCGATTGTGACTCTGTCGCAGTTCTGGGCCGGAGCGATTGGCTTGGCTATTCATTGTGGGGCTTATATTGCCGAAATCTTTCGCGGGGCCATTCAATCTATTGACCGCGGGCAAATGGAAGCTGCAAGATCACTTGGAATGTCCTATCCGTTGGCAATGAGAAGAATCATTCTGCCCCAAGCGTTTAAATCAGCCATCCCTTCACTCAGTAACCAGTTCATCATTGGTTTAAAGGACTCTTCTCTTGTTGCCTACGTGGGCATGGGTGATTTGTGGGGGGCGGGCCTTAGCGTCGCGGCATCCAGCTTTCAACAATTGAATTCGTATGTGATTGTAGGATTGTATTATTTTGTTCTTGTGTTTATCTTCTCTTTCCTCTCCGGCAAACTAGAATCAAGAATGAATGTAACAGAGCCAGGAAGGAAGCAGAAGTCAAATTCAATATTTAATCCTTTTAAAAAGCCGGCGGAAGAGATAAACAGAGTGTAATTAAAAATAAGGTTGAAAACAAGGGCTGTCAGGTCCTGAAAAAAAGCGGATTAGACACATGTAAATGTGGGTTCTAATTCGCTTTTTTTGGGTGGGCTGAATCCCCCTCTTGTAGAAAGGAAGATTAACTGGATATTTTTAGGGGATTAAAGGACCTGAAATGGTGCTGTCACATCAGAATAATCTGTTTGAAATAATTCCAACCTCTTTTTGTTCTATAATATTTATGATTGAAAAGTATAGAATTTTGGATGTCCTTTACTAAGGAATATTCATAGAAAGGGGAATGTTTAAATGGATTTTTGCACAAATTGTGGTGAAAAATATATGAAACTAGTAGATTTCTGTACAAACTGTGGTTCGAGGGTTGCACAAGATAATAAGAACATGCCCTCAACCTTAAAAACGCGCATGGAAATAAAGAAAAATCGTTCGAAAACGAGATTATTAGTAGGACTCGGATCGATTATCGGTTTGCTGCTCGTCATAAGCGTTACCTTCATGGTTAAAGATTTTTTTCAGCCTGGACCTAAATCGAATGTAGCAGCCACCAAAACGATTGATCAATCAAAAGATAAAGCTGTAGAAAATAAAGATCAATCTAGTCATGATCACTATTCAACAAAAGAAAAAAGTCATGAAAGTTCAAATCTTTCCTCTTCAGATCATATTTTGCCTGCTAGTGATAAGAGGTTGGTGAGTGAAGAAGACATTGCTAATCTTACAAAAGGGCAGCTGCGTTTAGCCAGAAATGAAATCTATGCACGTCATGGGTATGGCTTTAAATCACAGGATCTGCAAGCATATTTTTCAAGTAAGTCATGGTATCATCCAGACCCTTCCTTTGATGGCTCTTTAAATGAAGTAGAAAAAGAAAATGTAGATTTCATAAAGGTGAGAGAGGACAGACTTTAGTGAGTTTCTTTTTTTAGGAAGACCCAAGTGATTAATCTTCACTTGGGTCGTGATTTAAGTCGTATTAGCGATTTGCTTCATTTGTAGGAATATCCAATTTGATTGTTACCGTATGTACGGTGGTGTGAGAGGGGCGAAAATAATTAAATTATTTTCCCTCTACTCGATTGCAACTAAAAGGGACGCAATACCCCCTCTTCAGAATGAGAAGAGAGGGCTCCTCTTTTTTGAAAAAGTGCATTATAACCTTATAATCTCTTGTTTGGCTTAATTAAAGGTTAAATTAATTTCCTTGATATTAGAATTGAGGGTTCGTTTTATCTAACTTGGTTAATTCATGAAATAATTCATTTATTCTTGTCTCATTTCTTTCTAAATAACAGTCTAAAAAGACATTAAATTTTATATTCAAATTAAGGGTACAAAAATAATCATTTTCTTCTAATACGTTATAATTATTTAACCATAAGGAAAGGAAAAATGGATTTTGTAAACCGGTAGCAATGTATTCTATCCATTTTGGAAAATCAGACCAGAAATCACCTGTAAATTTAAGGATCGATGTGTTCTCAATTAGTTCCTTATTTGATAAACCAAGAGAGAGGGATAGTGAGACAATCTGCTTGGAACACATAATAAATACCTCATAGTAATTTTGTAGATTTGTGTGGTCCAGCTGTTGTTTTATTAATTGAGATGGAATCAAAAATGGAGGTGGATTAGCTACAAATGTTCCTTCTCCCTGTCTTGAATCGAGGTATCCTAAAAGTTCAAGACTTCGAATACCTTCTCTGATTGATGAACGACTGACCCCTAATAATTCACTTAAATTTCTTTCGGTAGGAATTTTGGCCCCCCCAGATAGTTGCTCGGATTCAATATATTCAACAAGCTGATTTATAACCTGTTGATACATTTTGGGGGGCAGTTGAACTTTATAATTTCTATCTCTTTTCACTTATTAAACCTCCTGGATATTAGATAATTATCATCTGAATGAATATTAATAATTAATCGCTGACTAAACAAGTTACGATTCATTTTTGTAGATTTAATCAATTAAATATGGTGAAATATAGAGTATTGATTGTAAATCCCAACATATAACAATTCCTCTTTGGCTGTTATTAAATTATATATGATTATATAGTATAATAATTATTACTTATAAATGATACTTTAAAATGGTGTATGCATATTAACTTTAGAAGGTATAAAGAGGTGACAAGGTTGGTACTAAAAAATATTAAGAAAAAAAATTTATATGAAGAAATTATCTCTGAAATTATTCAATATATTCAGGAAGAAAATTTGAAACCGGGTGATAAGCTCCCTACTGAAAATGAATTTGTAGAAATATTTCAGGTAAGTAAAACAGCTATTAGAGAGGCGCTTAGTGTTCTTGTAGCTAAAGGGATTATAGAAAAGCGTTCAGGTGTTGGCAGTATATTGATAGGGATAAATGGTAGTACCTTTGTTGAACCCATCACCCAGAAGCTTATGATGGAAGAACAAACGCTAAAAGAAATTCTTGAGTTCCGTAGGGGAGTTGAAGTAGAGTCTGCTGCCCTAGCAGCCCAAAGAGCTACTAGCGAGCAACTAGAAGCAATTGAAAATGCCCACTTAGAATTGATTGAAGTAAATCGTAATGGAGGAATTGGGATAGAAGAAGATTATCGCTTTCATTCTTTAATTATTATTTCCTCTGGAAACTCAATCTATGAAACCATATTTGATATGATTTCTCCAACATTTTTAGAAGCATTAAAAGTCAGTAAGAATCAATCCAAGCGATTATCAAAATCATATTTAGAAGAGGCTCACCAAGAACATGAACGGATTCTTAAAGCCTTGAAGAAAAAGGATGCAGTAGAAGCTCGATTAGCTATGCTTGATCATCTCGAAAAAAACGAAATTAAAATTTGGAACAATGAGCTTTAAGTTTTTGAATTGATATTAGAAGGTATTACATTATTTTCGATGGTTTTACTTAAAAAAGGTAAGACCACTATATTTTCTTTTTTTCACAAAATATTATTTGGCTTTTCATTTCGTATAGAAACAAGCATTAGACTTGCTCTGTTTTACAAGAAGTTCTATAACGTTTTTTAGTATGTCACCATAATTGAAATTATTTTTAAAATCAGCCAAGGCAAAAAACTGCTTGGCTGCTTTTTATGTCTTTTAAATTACTTAAAGTAATATTTTCTTCTACATTTTAGAAAGAAAAGCCCTTGCTTTATATAATTAATCTCTAAAATCTATCAATATTAATCGTTGATTCACGAAATTTATAAAAAATAAAATACTTTACAAATTCAAATTATCTTTATATTATGAAAATAGATAAATTAATATGGTCAGACCATATTAATTTATTAAATGATACTGACTTAGCCAAAAATATGTAGGAGGAATATTCTATGAAATTAGCAACAATTCAGCGTAACGGAGAAGAAATGGCGGGGCTTGTAGTTCATGATGGAATTTTGTTGATAGAAGATTTAAATACTAAATTTAATCAGGAATGGTCAACAGACTTATTTGAAATGATTACTTCTAACCAATTAGATGGGATGAAACAATGGTATTACTCAGAAGGTAAAGAAAAAGTTGCAGAACTAGGAGATATTCTAATTCCTTTTCAAGAAGTAGAGTATGCACCTCTATATCGTCATCCAAGAAAAATTTGGGGAATTGGTTTGAATTATGTAGAGCATGCAGCTGATTTAAACGAAAAAGCACCGAATACAGAACCTGCAAGCTTTCTAAAACCGGATACTACCATTATTGGTCCCAATGATACGATCAAAATTCCTTTGCAATCTGATAGAACAACAGCAGAAGCAGAGCTTGGAATTGTTATTGGAAAGGAATGTAAGGATGTGTCTGAAGAAGATGCCCCTAATGTAATTGCTGGTTTTACTACTATAATTGATATGACAGCAGAAGATATTTTACAGAGAAACCCTAGATATTTGACTCGATCGAAAAGTTTCGATACATTTTTTAGTTTTGGTCCTCACCTGGTTACACGTGAAGAAGTTGAAGAAGTAGTAAATTTAAATGTTTCTACCGTTATTAACGGAGAGGTTCACCGGAAAAACATTGTTTCTAACATGTCATTTCTTCCTTGGCATTTAGTATCCTTTCACTCTAAGGTTATGAAATTATTACCTGGTGATATCATCTCTACTGGTACTCCAGGAGCTGTCGTAATTCGTGATGGAGACATCGTGGAATGTCATATCGATGGGTTTGAAAAGCTAGTAAATCATGTAATAGATTTAAAGATTAATGGAGGTAACTAAGCATGGAATTGAATCTTGTAAATAAAGTTGCCCTTGTTGTTGCATCAAGTCAAGGACTGGGAAAGGCTATTGCAAAACAACTAGTCAAAGAAGGCGTCAACGTCATGCTAACAAGCAGGGACAGCGTAAAATTAAAGGAATTACAGCGTGAACTTCACTCTTTGGGTAAAGGAAGGGTTGAATATTGTAAGGCTGATATTACAAATGTAGATGATATCCGTATGTTAGTTAGGAAAACGGCTGAGACATTTGATGGAATCGATATTTTAATTAATAACGCAGGAGGACCTCCTAGTGGTAAGTTTGAACAATTCTCCGATGAAGATTGGGAAAAGGCATTTGAACTAAATTTGTTAAGCTATATCCGTTTAATTCGTGAAGCCTTACCTCATCTCAAGAAACAAGGAGGACGCATTATCAATCTAGCTTCTTCATCAATTAGGCAACCTATACCGGGACTTATACTATCTAATACCTTTCGGTTAGGAATTGTAGGATTAACTAAAACTCTAGCTGAGGAATTAGCTCCATTTAATATACTGATTAACACGGTTGCACCGGGTAGAATTGCAACAGACAGAGTAGCATTTCTGGATCAAATCAAAGCAGATAAGCTTGGGACTACACGTGAAGAAGTGGCAAAAGCATCTCAAGAAACGATCCTGCTGAAGCGTTATGGAACTCCAGAAGAGTTTGCCAATGTGGTGACATTCTTGGTATCAGATGCAAGCACATATATGACAGGAAGTTCCTTCTTAGTTGATGGGGGTATGTTAAAGTCCATCTAAGAATAACAAAGGGTTTGTCATTTTCATAGTAGATCGTTAGAATGCAATGCTTATAAACGAAACCATACTTAGGTTGAAACAGAATGTCAGCCAGAAGTTAGATTAAAAAGCAGTGATATTAAGGTCAATACCGAAAATATCACATAAAAATTTATCCTGATAAATATGAGGAGATGTATGAATTTGCAAAGTGCTACTATGCTACAAGCATTGCCTGAGTCAAAAACTCTTTCAATTTTAAATAAAGTTACGCTTCTTAAACAAGAAGGTCACGATATCATTAATTTGGCTGGAGGAGATCCAGACTTTAATACGCCAAATATGATTATTGAAGAAGCAGAAAAGGCCATGAAATTAGGGATGACACACTATGTAAGTAGTAATGGAATTCCAGAGTTACGTAATGAGATCGCTCATAAGTTAAAGACTGAAAATGGAGTCAATTATGACCCTTCCCAAATTATTGTAACGGCAGGGGGGAAACCAGCGTTATATGTTGCGTTAAAAAGCATAATAAATCCTGGTGACGAAGTATTAGTTATCAATCCAGCATGGGTAAGCTTTGAACCGTTAATAACTATGGTTGGTGGACATGCAGTTTCAGTAGATTTAAATCCTAATGATCATTTTAAACTTACAAAAGATTTACTGGATGCTGCTTGTACTGAGCGGACAAAAGCCATTATTGTAAATAACCCAAATAACCCAACTGGTAGAGTACTAACTATTGAGGAATTTCATAATCTTAGGGATGTTGTGATAGAGAAAGACCTAATTATTATTGCTGATGAAGTTTATGAAAAGTTGGTTTATGGAACACATCAATTTACTTCGCTTGCGAGTATACCTGGACTTGAAAATCGTACTATTACCGTACAAAGCTTCTCCAAGGGGCATGCCATGACTGGATGGAGATTAGGTTATTTAGCATTGCCAAATGAACTTGTACCTGCTGCTTCTAATATACAAGGGCATCTCGCAACATGCACTCCAGCATTTATCCAAAAAGCAGGAGTCGTAGCTCTTAAGGAAGCGAAAGAAGAAGTAGAACACATGCGTAGCATATATGATAAACGTATTAATCAAGTAGTGACTTATCTAAATCAAATTCCGGGTGTTATATGTCCCCATCCTGAAGGCGCTTTTTATGTTTTTCCAGAAATCAAATTTCGCAACTTCGATTCAATTGAACTTGCCAATTATCTTCTTGATGAAGCTAAGGTAGCAGTTACTCCAGGGATAGCATTTGGCTCTAGCTATATGTATAACATTCGAATTTCATGTGCTATGTCCGAAGGGGAACTTGAGGAAGCATTAAGACGCATAGAAAAAGCACTTACTAAGATGGTGTAAGCTAAGCAAAACCACACCTTACTATTGAAAGGGGATAGGTAATGCAAGTTCTTAGAAGAATTCCTTTATGGCTCCAGATTTCCATTGCTCTTGTATTAGGTTTATGTTTAGGATCGATAAGTAAAACCATAGGGATAGAAGCAAAAATTTTAGGTGATGCTTTTATTCATATGATTAAGATGACAATTGTACCATTGATTTTCCCCCTAATTATATTAGGGATTGCTCAAATAAAATCAACCGGATCACTAGGTAGGCTTTCTCTTAAAGCCATTATCTATTTTGAAATTGTTACAACTTTAATCATCGTTATGTCCTTACTGCTTGCTAATATGGTGGACCTTGGAGTTGGAGCTGATTTATCAGGAGGAAATATGAAAGCTCTAGAGGGACTTGAGGCCAATAAAATTGACTTTAGAGAGTTTATTCTTCATATAATACCTTCTAATATATTTGTAGCCTTTTCAGAAGGGAATATATTAGCCATTGTCTACTTTGGTGTTTTCTTTGGCTTGGCCTTACGTTCCCTAAAGGGAAAAGCCAAACCTATAGAGGATGTTCTTGAGGCCCTTTCTAAAGTAATGTTTAAAGTTTTAGATTATGTCATTAAATTCTCTCCACTTGGTGTTTTTGGATCTATTGCTTATAGTATGGCTACTTACGGTTTCGAAAAGTTAAGTACCTTGCTTGATTTAATTTTAGTAACCTATGCTGGTTTAGCTATAGTTTTAATAATCATTTTTCCCATAATTGCTCGCATCTATCATATTCGGTATTGGGAGTTAATTAATGAAATAAAAGATTTATTATTAATTGCTTTTACAACACGGAGCTCCGAGTCTGTATTTGCCCCTCTTACAGCACGTTTAGAAGGATACGGTGTCAAAAATTCAGTAGTATCTTTTGTATTGCCTCTTGGCTATTCATTTAATCTCGATGGTGGAATGGTCTACATGGCTCCTGCTATTTTGTTTTTAGCTAATGCCTACGATATTCAACTCTCGCTATTAGAGCAGGTTCACATTATTCTTTTACTTATGCTACTTACTAAGGGTGTTGCTTCCGTTCCTTCAGGAGTAATAGTTGTGTTGACTAGTGTTTCTGTTGTGATAGGGTTGCCAATGGAAGGTATTGCATTACTTATGGCAGTTGATTTCATAATGGATATGGCTCGAACTGCAACTAATGTAGTAGGGAATGCATTGGCTACAGTAGTAATAGCCAAATCGGAGGGAATGTTTCACAAAAAAGAATTCGTAATTGCTGAACAAGAGAAAATAAAAAGCTCTTAAGACTTTGAGCAGGCTTACCCCTTTGGTGAGTCTGCTTCATTTTAAATATATGCATCGCCTCTAATCTAGAAATCCTGGCGTTTACTGCGGCTGACCGCAGACGGGGCAACTTGCAAAGCCACTGCTGCTTCCGTCATATGTTTATGCTTTGCCACTTAAATGAAATATTCGCTTTTTCTTAATTCCAATGTAAGATACTTTTTCTGATATTCAGATTACTTCTTTAAACTATAAATTATACCATGAAACTATTACTTACTAGCCTATTTATACAAACAAGTAAATTTTCAAGACTATATAACAAAAAAGAGGAGTAAAAAAGAAATGATAACATCACAAGAAGTCCGAAAAGATGATCTACAAGTGGCTAAAGAATTTGTAAGCAAGGTGTACGCACAAGTAAAAGAGCGTAATCCTCATGAAAGGGAATTCCATCAA
Organism: Neobacillus sp. C211; assembly: GCF_051842875.1. Classification (NCBI taxonomy): domain Bacteria; kingdom Bacillati; phylum Bacillota; class Bacilli; order Caryophanales; family Bacillaceae; genus Neobacillus; species Neobacillus sp. C211. The sequence goes on along the minus strand of NZ_JBPXRO010000018.1, from coordinate 3,051 downwards.
GCAGTGAAGGAAATATTCCTTTCGTTAGTTCCAGTATTCGCAAAGCATCCAGCATATATGAAAAATGGGATATTAGAAAGACTCGTAGAACCGGAAAGAATGATTACCTTCCGTGTCCCTTGGGTTGATGACTTTGGGAATGTACAAGTAAACCGTGGTTTTCGGGTGCAATTCAACAGCGCGATTGGACCATACAAAGGCGGTCTACGTTTCCATCCGACAGTAAATGCTAGCATCATTAAGTTCCTTGGTTTCGAGCAAATCCTTAAAAACTCTCTTACAGGACAACCTATCGGCGGCGGAAAAGGCGGATCTGACTTCGATCCAAAAGGAAAATCAGACGCTGAAATCATGCGTTTTTGCCAAAGCTTTATGTCAGAACTAGGTCGGTATATCGGACCGGACACGGACATACCGGCTGGAGATATCGGAGTTGGAGCAAGAGAAATAGGATATCTATTCGGTCAGTATAAAAAGATGCAAGGAAGCTATTACGCAGGTGTTTTAACTGGTAAAGGGATAAGTTATGGCGGAAGTTTTGCGCGTACAGAAGCAACTGGATATGGAACGGTTTACTTCGTCGAAGAAATGCTAAAAGATAAAGGTTTACAGTTCCACGGAAGCACTGTCGTTGTTTCAGGATCTGGTAATGTATCTATTTATGCAATCGAAAAAGCTACACAGCTGGGTGCTAAAGTAGTTGCTTGCAGTGATTCCAATGGTTACATTTACGATAAAAATGGACTAAACCTAGATACAATTAAACGCTTAAAAGAAGTAGAAAGAAAACGTCTGTCTGAGTATGTCATTGCTCATCCAGAAGCCGAATACAATGAAGGAAGTTACGGTATCTGGTCTGTTTCTTGCGACATCGCCCTTCCGTGTGCAACACAAAATGAGATTGATGAAGAAGCAGCAAAATTGCTGGTTAAAAACAAGGTGAAGGCAGTAGGTGAAGGTGCCAACATGCCTTCTACCCTTGAGGCTATTGACATATTCCTTAATAATGGCATCTTATTCGGACCAGCTAAAGCTGCCAATGCGGGTGGCGTTGCCGTTTCTGCACTTGAAATGGCCCAAAACAGTGCTAGAATGCCTTGGGCATTTGAGGATGTCGATGCTAAACTTCACGGTATCATGAAAAACATTTATAAAAACAGTGTAGAAGCATCAGAAACATACGGCGAGCCTGGCAATTTAGTTGTCGGAGCAAACATTGCTGGTTTCCTTAAAGTAGCAGATGCTATGCTGATTCAAGGTATACTCTAAAAATAAGATAATGTAATAGGCGGCCCAATTTGGACCGCCTTAAAAAAATCTAGTGATTTTTTTAGCATGAAATTATATTTTTTTAAAAGAAAAGAGTGAGCTTAATAATGAAAGACATAAAAAATATTTATTGTGTAGGCCGAAACTATGCTTTGCATGCAAAAGAGTTAAATAATGAAGTACCAACTTCCCCTTTTTTATTTTCAAAACCAACTCATTCGCTTATAGAAGCAAATGGTCAGTCAATTACATTGCCGAGTAATCAGGGTTCCATTCACTTTGAAACTGAACTTGTCATACATATCTCAAAGCAGTACGAAACAGGAATGAAAGTAGATGAAATAGTAGATGCCATGGCCATTGGGTTGGATTTAACACTTAGAGATGTTCAAACACAGTTAAAACAAAAACAGCATCCTTGGCTTTTGGCTAAAGGATTTAAAAATTCAGCTGTTGTTAGTGAATTTATTCCGTTTATAGGTGTTGAAGCATGTAAACAATTAGATTTTTCGCTTTTTAAAAACGGAGAGCGTGTACAAGTCGGAAATATTATAGACTTACTTTTTGATTTGCAAACGATTATAGAATTTACAGCAGAGCATTTTGGGCTTGGGAAAGGAGATATTATTTTTACCGGTACTCCAAGTGGTGTCGGTCCTCTTTCAGATCAAGACAAGCTTTCACTAAACTGGGGTGGAAATGAAGTTGGATACTGTTCAGTCACACTACATCCATGAAAAAGAGCAGTCATTTTTGACTGTTTTTTTTTCGTGGAGATATCTCAATCTTAGACAAAAAGAAGAAACTCGTTCTATGGATGTGGGAACATACTAAATGGAATATCTGTTATTTCGTAATTTTCAGAAAAGAGATATTGACAGGAAAATAACCCTGTTATATATTATTAATAAGTTAAATTTATTGTTATATAACAGAAAGAGGGGACAAGATGATGAACAATTATGATAAAGCCTATGATAGTTATTTAAAGATTTGTGAAAGGTATGAAATAGAGCCGATCAACTTCTACCACTTCATCAAATATTTAACCAATGATCAGTTGGATGAATACAGTAAATTAGCAGTTTAAATATGAAAGGGCGTGATTGCACAAGATGGACCTCCCGGTTGATGTAGATGTAGAATGCAAATAGAAACCCCACCAGTTGCTAATGGGAACAGGTGGGGTTTTGTCATGTGTTTTAAGAGTTTATTTTTATTTAGTATGCTATCTTGATTGACGAACAATCTTTTGCATTGATTCAAGATTTGGTATTGGTTATTAGTATTAATTTGATCAAACTTTATTTTAAAGCAACAATAAAACGCATTAGGCCAGCCTTTTTAATGAATGTCGTTCTTCTATTCGTTTTTCAATTCTTTCCAAAGCCTTTTTATCATTTAAAAGATCCTGTTTATTTTCTTCGATAAGCTCTTTCAATGATTTAATATCTTTACGCACCTAAATACAGCTCCTTTCAATTTATTTATCTGAATATTCTATATTATAATAATACACGAAATAATCGTACTTTAAACAAATGTTTTTGAACAATTTGTGAAGTTTTTTACATATTTTTAGACTGATAATACAGTATGTCCGAGATTTATAGATTAATTTCCAGTTAGCTGAAATTCTACACCAGAACCTTAAATTTATAATTTCCCTAAAAATCGACATTATCTCTTTAAATGTGTTATACAATTTATTGTTGACAAACCAAATGTGACATACTATTATAATACTAGCAAATAAAAAACGCTTACATTTTAAGAAATTAA